>JBAXTA010000002.1:0-58329 GCA_037130415.1 Spirochaetota bacterium | reverse complement strand
GTTATTCTGGCACGTTGGGGAAGAAAGAGGAAATTTTGCCGGGCGGGGAACACCCTCCTTGTGTCCTCCTCCGCGACCCGCTCGACCAGGGAGCGGTGAAGGCGGAGGCGCATTTCCTCGAAGGAAGTCTCGACGCGCTGGAACTCGTCGATATTCTGCAAGCCCTTGCCGCAGGCGCTCCGGGCCGTCTGGGATGCTGATCCTGGCGGTGGAGAAAGATCGCCGTCCTTGATCCGCCTTGCCGCGGCTTCAAGCCGTCCTAGTGGCCGGAGGATGCTCCGAGAAACCGTCCAGGAGAGGATGGCATTGGCTCCCAGGAGAAAAACCGAGATACAGACCAGGAACAACAGGGCTGCCGCCGGGGGAGGACCATGCCGCGGCATGGCGTTGGCAAGACCCTGGATCTGCTCCATGCCCCGAAACGCAGCCCGGGAGGGAAACGTACTGCCAAAATAGTACAATCTGAAAAACATGCCCGTCAGCATCATCATGAACACTGGAACGGCCATCATGAAGGCGAAGGACAGGCCTATCCTTTTCTTGATCGTCATAGCTGTCCCCTGCCCTCGCCTGCCGCTTTAGAAGCCGATGCCGAAACCCATGCCCATGCCGGAGTGTGAAGACATCAGGCGGGGTTCGAACTTCACAGCCCCGGACTTGAGGTCTTCGCGCGCTCCCGCTGCGGCCATGTTCGAGGAGATCAAGGCGTCGACCAGCGAAAGCGTCATGCCGCCCGCCATGACTCCCATCACAGGAAGAGCCTTGGTCATGTTTCCCGAGAGCATATAGGTCCTCATGGTGCTGCGGCTGCCGATTGACAAACGGAGGTCTGCGGGCATCAGGTACCAGGCGCCTGCCATCGTGGCACCCATGATGCCAGCCTCTGTGACCATGAAGAGGCTGCCTTCCAGGGGCTTGCCGGTCATGAACTGTCCGAGGCCGGGGATGGCGAAGGAGGCCATGCCGGCCCTCATCACGTACATTCCCTCCTGCCGCTTGATGGAGAGGGCATCGGAGAGCTGGGCGCGCTCAGCGAGGGTCAGCTCGGCGAAAGTCTTGTTCTCGATGCCGGGAACGAGGGCCAGAATCTCCGCAGCAGAGGTGGCAGGGACGAGGTCCTTCATCGGCTGGGCCTGGAGGCCGGAAAACATGACCAAGAACGCAAGGGCGGAAACAAAATACTTCTTCATACACACTCCTGAAATTGAACGTGGACTGAATGTAGCTCCAGCCTCTTATGAGTCCATTGCCTAATGCTTAGGAAATTCTTAACTTCTTGCAACGCCCATCCTCCGGGCGCCCACCCTTCAGCCGGCAACCCTACGGTCGGGTCCCGCAGATTTTTCCCTTATCGCTTGCCGAGGGCCTCCGATATCAGCTCCGCATGCCGCTTTACCTTCGCGATCTTGTCGTTGAAGCCCGGACCCTCGAAGCGCACCGAGGGGCCCGACATGGCCAGAGCGGCCACCACCTCCCGGCGGGCATCCAGCACGGGGGCGGCCATCGAAGTCACGCCCTCCTCACGCTCACCGAGGCTCACCGTAAAGCCCGAGCGCCTGAGCTCCTCGAGGGCTTCCTCGGTAGTAAAGGGATCCCGCCTGATAAGCTCCTCGCGGCGGTCCTCCGGGAGCCAGGCGAGGAGGACGCGGCCGGCCGCCCCCCGGGTGAGGAGGTGCCGGTCTCCGACGCGGATTACGCGACGGAGGGGCCTGGAGCTCTCGACGCACTCGATGCAGACGCGTTCCTCGCCCTGTACAGCGTAGAGGCTCACCCCCTCGTCGTAGATCCTGTTGAGGGCGCGCATGAGGGGGAGGGCAATCTTTCCGATGTCGAGGCCCGAGAAGCCGAGGCTGCCGATGCGGGCTGAGGCGGGTCCGAGGGAGTAGCGGAGGCTGTCAGGATCGCGGACAAGCCAGAGCCGTCCTTCCAGGGTCGCGATGATGCGTGAGGTTGTCGAGGCTGCCAGGTTGATTCGCGTGGCTATTTCGCTCTGGGATAGCGCGAGTTGTCCGGGCGCAAAGCAGTCCAGGATATCCAGGGCCCGCTCGATCGAACGTACTGATCCTTCTTTTTCCGCCATGATTCCTCCCTGCTCTGCCAAGCGTCGCGCCCTTGCAATTCCACTTGGCGGTTGTCGCTTCCATCTTGTGGAATACCTGCGTAAAATCAGGAGGCAGGTGCCGGCCTCCGTCCTTCAGCCGCAACCTCCGGAGACTATTATTGTCTTCATCAAATACAAAGCCTGTTCACAGCTGCAGGATAGCGTGCTATCCTTTCCCCGCTTCTTCCGCGCCTTCGGGACCCGCGGAAGACGTTTCCGCCAGGTGGAAGTATATATCAGCGATTCCATCTAGTGGCAAGAAGCGATATGCCTGGCTCCCATTTTCCGTAGGAGGAATCCGAGGGTATGAGCGAAAAAAGACACTTCAGCCACATCATCCGTGAGAACTGGTGCAAGGGCTGCAACATCTGCGTTTCCTATTGCCCGAAGAAGGTCCTTGAGCTCAGGGGCGGCAAGGTCTTCGCGGCACGATGGCAGGACTGCATCGGATGCAGGATGTGCGAGCTTCGCTGCCCGGATTTTGCCATCGAGATCCACGAGCGGGCTGACCAGAATGAAGTCACGCGGGACTCCGCCTCGGTGGACTACGCCCTGCCCCCGGAGGCCAACAATGCCTGAGATCAAGAACGTTTCACGGAAGATCGTGAAGCTGATGCAGGGCAACGAGGCCTGCACGATCGGCGCCCTCGCCGCCGGCCTCGACTTCTACGCCGGATATCCGATCACGCCTTCGACCGAGATCGCGGAAATGTGCGCCGAGGAGCTCCCCAAGGTCGGTGGCCGCTTCATCCAGATGGAGGACGAGATAGGGTCAATTGCCGCGATCATCGGAGCCTCCCTGACGGGTCGCAAGGCGATGACAGCCACCTCCGGCCCCGGCTTTTCGCTCATGCAGGAGCTCATCGGCTACGCGGCGCTCTGCGAGATCCCGATCGTCATAGTCAACGTGATGCGCGTCGGCCCCTCCACGGGCATGCCGACCTCCACGGCGCAGGGCGATGTCATGCAGGCACGCTGGGGCACCCACGGCGACCACCCCATCATCGCGCTGGCTCCGGGCAATGTCCGCGAGTGCTTTGACCTCACCCTTCGCGCCTTCGACCTCGCCGAGAAATATCGCGTTCCCGTCATCGTCCTCACCGACGAGGTCATCGGCCACATGCGCGAGAAGGTGGAGCTTCCCGAACCCCGCAGCATCCATCCGCTGAAGCGCAAGGCACCCTCCTCCCGCGCGGGATACAAACCCTATGCGGCCGATCCCGAGGGTGGGGTGCCTCTGATGGCGCCCTTCGGCGAAGGCTACCGCTGGCATGTCACCGGCCTTTACCACGACGAATCGGGCTTTCCGACCCAGAAGCCGGCAGTGGCCGACACCCTCATCCGCCGCTTGCAGAAAAAGGTCGACCTCAATGTCGACGACATCTGCGAGTATGCCTCGGAAAGCCTCGATGACTGCGAGGTGGCCGTCGTTTCCTTCGGTTCCTCCGCCATGTCGGCGCTCTCCGCCGTCCGGCGCGCGCGCAAGGAGGGCATCAAGGCGGGTTTCCTCCGCCTGAAGACCCTCTGGCCCTTCCCCGAGAAGGTCATCGCCTCGCTCGGGAGCCATGCCAAGCGGGTCATCGTCGCCGAAATGAACCTGGGCCAGGTGGCCCTCGAGGTCGAACGGGTAATTGGTACAACATCCGGGGGCAGGTCGAAGGTCGAGCGTCTCGGCAAGGTCAACGGGGAGCTCTTCCACCCGGAAGAAGTCTTCAACGCAATCAGGGGGATCAAGTAATGCCCACCCTCGACTACTTCCGCAAGGAACGCCTGCCCCACATCTGGTGCCCGGGCTGCGGCCATGGAGCCATCACCGGCGCCCTCGTACGCGCCATCGAGAAGCTCCGCATCGACAAGAACAAGGTCGTCATCGTCAGCGGCATCGGCTGCTCCTCGCGGGCCGTCGGCTACCTCGACTTCGACACCCTGCACACGGCCCACGGACGCGCCCTGGCCTACGCGACGGGCATAAAGCTCTCGCGGCCGGAACTCCATGTCATCGTGATGACCGGCGACGGTGACTGCACCGCCATCGGCGGCAACCACTTCATCCACGCCGCCCGCAGGAACATCGGCATTACGACGATCATCATGAACAACGAGATCTACGGCATGACCAGCGGGCAGTACTCGCCGATGACGCCCAAGGGCATGCTCGGCACGACGGCACCCTACGGCAACCTCGAGCGCCCCTTCGACCTCTGCAAGCTGGCCATCGCCTCCGGCGCCACCTATGTGGCGCGGGGCACTGCATACCACGTCCCGCTTACCATCGACATCATCGAGAAGGCCCTCCTCAACCCCGGCTTTTCCGTGGTCGAGGCCATCTCGGGCTGCCCCACCTACTTCGGCCGCAAGAACAAGATCGGCGGACCGGTGGAGATGCTCGACTGGATCAAGGACCAGACCCTCAACGTCAAGGCAGCCGCCGTCCTGCCGCCCGAGAAGGTCGCCGGCAAGGTCCTCATCGGGGAACTCTACAGCGCTCCCGAGGCCGAGTACGCCGCGGGCTACATGGAACTGATCGGCCGTGTCCAGCGCCGCTACGACGACTACATCGGGGAGGTTCGCGAATGCGCGTCGAATTCAGACTGAGCGGCTCCGGCGGCCAGGGCCTCCTCCTGGCGGGCATCGTCCTGGCCGAGGCTGCCATCCGTGAGGGCAAGAACGCGGTCCAGACCCAGAGCTACGGGCCCGAGGCCCGGGGCGGATCGAGCAAGGCAGAGGTCGTCATCTCCGAAAGCGACATCGACTATCCCAAGGCCACCGACCCGGACTTCCTCCTGGCGCTGACCCAGGAAGCCTACAAGACCTACGGCCCCCTCATGGGGAAGGGACTCATCATAATTGACTCTTCCGTGGAAACCGACCCGGAGATCGGAGCGCGCACCGTCTGTCTGCCCATCCTCGAGACTGCGGCCACGAAGGTCGGCAAGAAGGTCGTCGCCAACATCGTGGCCCTCGGCGTCCTCGGCGGGCTCTCGGGCGTTGCCAGTGCGGCTACCCTCGCGGAGGCTGTGCGCGAGCGTGTGCCCAAGGGAACCGAGGAGCTCAACGTGAAAGCCCTTGAGGCAGGGCTTGCGCTTGCCGCCTCGTCCAAGTAGTATCAATAAAATATGGACGACACAGAAGGCCTGAAGAAAGCAAGCGAAACATGGGAAGCCGGCCTGGCTAAAAGCCTCGCAAAATTCCCCGAACGCTCGTCGAATTTTGTTACTGGCTCCAAGGTTCCGGTGAAGCGGCTCTACACTCCCCTCGATACGAAGCGGGATTACGTCGGCACCCTCGGCTTTCCCGGCGAGTTTCCCTACACGCGCGGCGTGCAGAATACGATGTACCGCAGCCGCTTCTGGACCATGCGCCAGTACGCGGGTTTCGGTACCGCGGAAGAGTCGAACGCGCGCTACAAGTTCCTTTTGGCGCAGGGCCAGACGGGGCTTTCCATCGCCTTCGACCTGCCGACACAGATCGGCTACGACTCCGACCATGCGCTGGCAGCGGGTGAGGTCGGCAAGGTCGGCGTCGCCGTCGACTCCCTCGCCGACATGGAAATCCTCTTCGACGGAATTCCCCTCGACAAGGTCTCGACCTCGATGACCATCAACGCACCGGCGGCGGTCCTGCTGGCTATGTACGTCGCGGTGGCGGAAAAACAGGGCGTGGCCGCCTCGGCCCTGAACGGCACCATCCAGAACGACATCCTGAAAGAATACGTCGCACGCGGCACCTATATCTATCCGCCTGTTCCATCGATGCGCCTGATTACCGACATCTTCGCCTGGTGCGCAACGGAAGTTCCTAATTGGAACACGATTTCCATCTCTGGCTACCACATCCGCGAGGCGGGATCAACGGCTGTGCAGGAGGTGGCCTTCACGCTCGCCGACGGCATCGCCTATGTGGAAGCCGCGATGAAGGCCGGCCTCGACATCGATGATTTCGGGCCGCGCCTGTCCTTCTTTTTCAACGCCCACAACGAGCTCTTCGAGGAAGTGGCCAAGTACCGGGCGGCGCGGCGCGTCTGGGCCAGGGTCATGAAAGAGCGCTTCGGCGCGAAGAATCCCAAATCGCTGATGCTGCGCTTCCACACCCAGACCGGTGGTTCCACGCTCACGGCCCAGCAGCCCGAGAACAATGTCGTCCGCGTGACCCTGCAGGCCCTCGCCGCGGTGCTCGGAGGTACGCAGTCCCTCCACACCAATTCGCGGGACGAGGCCCTCGCCCTGCCCACCGAGGACTCGGTCCGCATCGCCCTCCGCACCCAGCAGATCATCGCCCACGAATCGGGCGTCGCCGAGACCATCGATCCCCTGGCGGGCTCCTATTACGTGGAAAGCCTCACCGACACGATCGAGAAGGAAGTCTTCGCCTACCTCGGCCGCATCGACGCGCTGGGCGGGGCGGTCAAGGCCATCGAACAGGGTTACATCCAGAAGGAGATCCAGGACGCGGCCTATTCGTACCAACTGGACATAGAAAAGGACGAGCGTGTCATCGTCGGCCTCAATAAATTCCAGGTGAAGGAGGGGCCGCCCAAGGGACTCCTCCGCGTCGATCCCGAGGTAGGCCGCCGCCAGGTGGCCAAGATCGCGGCGGTCAAGGAAGGGCGGGACGGCATTCGCGTGAAGAAGGCCCTCGGGGCCCTCGAAACCGCCGCGAAGGGAACAGACAACCTCATGCCCCTCATTCTCGAAGCGGTACGCTCCTATGCGACCTTAGGTGAGATCAGCGATGTGCTGCGCGGGGTGTTCGGCGAATACCGACAGTCGGCGATGTTCTGATGGGAGTTATCATGGATCGGAAGATACGCGTCCTTGTCGCCAAGCCCGGCCTCGACGGCCACGACCGCGGGGCGAAGGTCATCGCACGTGCCCTGCGGGATGATGGCATGGAAGTCATCTACACCGGGCTCCGCCAGACCCCCGAGCAGATTGTTTCCGCCGCCATCCAGGAGGATGCCGACGTGGTCGCCCTCTCCATCCTTTCAGGTGCGCACAATCACCTCTTTCCGAGGGTGACGGAGTTGCTCGCCGCCAAGGGCGCCGGCGATGTCCTGGTCATCGGTGGCGGTGTAATTCCCGAGGAGGACATTGCCTTTCTCAAGTCGAAGGGCGTCGCCGCCATTTTTGGGCCGGGGACCACGACGAGGACGACCATAGATTTCATCCGATCCAACCTGAAGCGCTGAAGGGGCGTGTCGCTGTGAAGCCTCCAGGCGAGCGAGCGGAAAGCGCCCCGCCAATTCCAGTCGCGACCTCGTCGCAGCCTGAGGCCGCACGCGTAGCCGGGGGTGACGCACGAAGCATCGCCCGCCTCATAACCCGGCTCGAAAACAGGGACCCCACCGCCATCGAAGTGATGCGCGCCCTCGTGGGCCGCAGGGGCCGCGCCCGGACGGTCGGCATCACCGGCCCGCCCGGATCGGGCAAGAGCACCCTCGCCGACCAGTTGATCGGCATACTCCGGAAGCGCGGTTACAGGGTTGGCGTCATCGCCGTCGATCCCTCGAGTCCCTTCTCGGGAGGAGCCATCCTCGGCGACAGGCTCAGGATGCAGAAGCACTCGACCGACGAGGGGGTTTTCATGCGGAGCCTTGCCTCGCGGGGGCAGCTCGGGGGGCTGTCGCGGGCTACCAGGGCCGCCACCCGCGTGCTCGAGGCCGCAGGCTACGACTTCATCATAATTGAGACTGTCGGCGTCGGGCAATCGGAAGTCGATATCGTGGGGGCCGCTGACACCGTCGTCCTCGTGGCCGTACCCGGCCTCGGTGACGACATCCAGATGATCACGGCCGGCATCATGGAGATCGGCGACATCTTCGTGGTCAACAAGGCCGACCGCGATGGAGCCGACCGGGTGGTCCGCGAGATCCGCTCCATGCTGGAGACCGCTGCGGCCATCGCCTCCGGCGCAGGGGCACGGGTTCCCGACACGCTGGCGTCCCACCATGTCGCCGATGCCCTGGGTGCCTTCACTGCGTCGGCAGGTTTCGCCGGCGCTCCGGGCTTCGCCCTCGACGGGACCGGGCATCCGGTCCTGCCTCCCGTGCTCAAGACGGTGGCCGAGACGGGGGAGGGCTGCGAAGCCCTTGTCGACGCGATGATCGCGCAGCACGAGGGCCTCAAGGACAGCGGCCGCATCGAAGAGCGCAGGCTTGCAGCGGCCAGGGCCGAGTTGCGCGACCTCGTGCATCTCCGCATCGCGGACAGCCTCGCTGGCGGTTCCGGGGCCGCCCTCGAGGGCCAATTGGCCGCGGAGGTCGCCGCCCGGTCCCGGGACGCAGGGGAAGCGGCCGATGTCCTCTTCGAAGCGCTGTCCAAGGGAGGGTTTTCGTGAGGATACTGAAGATCGACCACGTCGGGATCGCAGCCGAAAGCATGGAGGGTAGCCTCGCTGTCTTCGAGGGCCTCCTGGGCCTGGATTGTGCGGGCACCGAGACGGTCGTTGAGCAGAGGGTGAAGACCGCCTTCCTTCCTGTCGGCGACTCCGAGCTGGAAATCCTGGAGACCACCGATCCGGAAGGACCAATTGGTAAATTCATGGCCGCGAAGGGCCAGGGTTTCCAGCACATAGCGTTCCGGGTCGAGGACCTCGACGGAGCCCTCGCGGAGCTCAAGGCCAAGGGTGTGCGACTTATCGACGAGGTACCAAGGATGGGCGCGGGCGGCGCGCGGATAGCCTTCATCCATCCGAAGGCGACGGCCGGTGTGCTTGTCGAACTGTGCGAGAGGCCGTGAAAGCCTTGAATCGGGTCGAGGGGATAGGGCATGATGACATTTGACGCATTTGTGTCAAAAAGGCAGGGGGAGCCATGGACGAGAAACTGAAGAAGCTGGCGGCGCGCCGCGCCACGGTGCTTGCGGGAGGCGGAGCGAAGCGTGTCGCGGCCCAGCACGAGCGGGGCAAGGGCACGGCACGTGAACGCATCGATGCGCTCCTCGATCCCCTTTCCTTCCAGGAGACCGATGTCTTTGTCGAGCATCGCTCGGTCGAACTCGGCATGGACGAGGTCGAGGCTCCGGGCGAGGGTGTCGTCACGGGCTTCGGCACCGTGGACGGGCGCACAGTCTGCGTCTTCGCGCAGGACTTCACCGTGATCGGCGGCTCCCTCGGGGAGATGCACGCGGCCAAGATCACCAAGGCCATGGACAGCGCCATCCGGATGGGCGTACCCCTGATCGGCATCAACGACTCGGGCGGCGCGCGCATCCAGGAGGGCATCGATGCCCTGCGCGGCTACGGAGACATTTTCTTCCGCAACGTGAAGGCTTCGGGCGTGATACCCCAGATCTCGGTCATCATGGGGCCCTGTGCAGGAGGGGCAGTCTACTCCCCGGCCCTCACCGACTTCACCTTCATGACCGACAGGATCGCCAACATGTTCATCACCGGTCCCCAGGTCATCAAGGCTGTCACCGGCGAGGATGTCACCGGAGAGGCCCTCGGCGGCGCCACCGTCCATTCGGCGACGAGCGGCGTCTCCTCCTTCATGTATCCCGACGAGGCTTCGACGCTGGCTGGCATCCGGAGGCTCCTGTCCTTCCTGCCCCAGAACAACATCGAGGATGCACCCCTCCACGATGTCGGGGACAGCCCCTCACGCAGCGACCAGGGCCTCGTGACCCTGATGCCGGACAAGCCCAACAAACCCTACGACGTGCGGGATGTCATCACCAGGATCTTCGACGGCTCCCCCGGAGAAGCCGGCGATTTCATGGAAGTGCAGTCGATGTACGCAATGAATATTGTCGTGGGCTTTGCGCGCCTCGAGGGCAGGTCGGTCGGCATCATCGCCAACCAGCCCAAGGTCATGGCCGGCGTCCTGGACATCAACGCCTCGGACAAGGCTGCCCACTTCATCCGCTTCTGTGACTCCTTCAACATTCCGATCGTGACCCTCACCGATACCTCGGGCTACCTGCCGGGCGTCGGCCAGGAGCACGGCGGCGTCATACGCCACGGGGCGAAGCTCCTCTACGCCTACTCCGAGGCAACGGTCCCCAAGCTGACCGTAATAACCAGAAAGGCCTATGGCGGCGCCTACATCGCCATGTGTTCGCGCCACCTCGGCGCCGACATGGTCTACGCCTGGCCCACGGCCGAGATCGCCGTGATGGGGCCGGAGGGCGCTGCCAACATCATCTTCAAGAAGGAGATCGAGGAGGCTGCCGACCCCGCTGCTGCCCGCGCTGCCAAGATCGAGGAGTACAAGGAAGCCTTTGCGAACCCCTACAAGGCCGCGCGCCGGGGCTATGTCGACGACGTGATCGACCCTGCCCAGACGAGGCCGCGCCTTGCCGCTGCCCTCCGCATGCTGGCAGGCAAGCGTGAGGCCCAGAGCCCGCGCAAGCACGGCAACATGCCCGTATGACAGCCCTTTCAGCAAGGAGAGCATGATGGAAAGCTGGCCTTGGTACTATTGGCTCATAGCTGTCGCCATGCTCGGTGCCGCCTGGCAGCTCCGGAAGAAGGCCGATCGCGCGAAGGCCCAGGTCCTCGGGCTGGGAGCCAGGGAGGGAGCAGCCGCGAGCGCTGCGACTTCCACGGCCTCCGCTGCATCCGGCGGCCAAGCCGGAGCCACCCACTCCTCCCCGGATGACGCCCTCCTGGTGGCAGTCATCGCTGCGGCTGTGTCCGCGGCGAGCGGGCTTTCGCCCGACAAATTCCGCATTACCAACATCGCCGGGGCCCAGGGCCCAGGCGGATTCAATACCCCTGTGTGGTCCTGGGCCGACCGGCTCGCCCGCGCCTACCGGAAATGACGAAGGAGACTCCCGTATGAAACGATACCGCATCAGCGTGAATGGTCAGAGCTATGATGTCCAGGTGGAGGAGGTCGGGGGCGCAGTTCCCGCCTCCGCGCAGCAGGCCACCGCCTCCCCGGCGGCCGCCTCCCCGGGGGCCGCGACCATCCCTTCTGCGAAGGCTGCCACCCAGGCAGGTCCGGCTTCGAGCTCAGGCTCAGCCCAGGTCAAGGCCCCCATGCCCGGCACGGTCATGGCCTTCCGTGTAGCTGCGGGGCAGGCTGTCACGAAGGGCGAGGTCCTCCTCATCCTCGAAGCCATGAAGATGGAAAACGAGATCGTCAGCCCTCAGGACGGGACCGTGGTCTCCCTCGGGGTAGCCGAGGGTGCCTCGGTCAACACGGGGGATCTTCTCGTAAGCCTTTCGTAGGAGCCCGTCTGAGCCGGGAACGCAGTCGAAAGGCTGCGAATGGCGGAGTGGACAGGTCGAGCTGCAGCCGATATTCTAAGTACCGATGGCACACCGACCTGGGCATGGGCTGGTTCCAGCCTCTGCCTGCCTCCTTTGGCTCGCCTCAGCGACCTCCTTGGGGGCCTTGCCTCCGGCACGACTACCGGTCAGGGTGGCTGTACCTGAGACCATGATGAACCAGGGTCCCAGCCTCGAACGGCCCCCATCCTTCGTTGAAAGTGTCGGAATCACCGGAAGCGCCCTCCCTGGGCCCCTGGCCTTTGCTCCAGAGGATCTTTCTGACCGGGCGCTTGTGCTTTGCTGGCACACCTTTCTCGGGGCTCCCGACATCAACACGGATCTTTCCCTGGCCAAGTTCGGCGCTCAGCTCGATACGATCAGGGCCCTGGGCTACCGTTTTGTCACTATCGACAGGGTTTTGGCTGGCGACATCAGCGGACGGATGAACGTGGCTGTGACGATCGATGACGGCCACCGCACCGTGCCGAGGGCCATCGAGAAGGTACTCGTCCCACGGGGAATCGTGCCGACCCTCTTTGTCTATCCCGCCGTGCTCGGGACCACGGACTTCTCGATGTCCGATACGGTTCTTGCACAGCTGGTTGCTTCGGGGGTCCCGGTAGGTGCGCACGGCTATCACCATCTCTACGTCAACGAGGCACTCTTCAAATCCCAGCCTGCGGAGTTCATGAAGGAGATCTACAAGTCCAAGGCGAGGGCAGAGGGCCTGTCGGGGCACTTTGTCCTGGTCTATGCCTATCCCTACGGGTCCTACTCTCCCCGCACGGAGAGCGAAGTCGAAAAAGCGGGCTTTTCCGCAGCCTTTGCCGTCAAACCCGGTTTCGTGTACGCAAATCCCGGCCTCAACGATACCTTCGCCCTTCCCCGACTTGTCGTAACCCATGACAATTGGGCTGATATCCTCCAGTTTCTCAAGCGGAATGCGGAACTTCCAGGGGCGCGCTGAGACGGCTCCCCTTCAGACACCGGCCCGATGTGCCGATCATCGTGTGTGGGGAAGACCGACCTGCCTGCAGGTCGGACGCTGACCCGGGAAGGTCACCGTGACGATAGCCGCCATTGGCTCGCGAGAAGACACGAAACAGCTCGTTCCCATCCTCAGGGTCCTCAAGGACCTGGGCATCCCCGCCTATGGGCTATCCTTTACCGAAGACTGGATCAGTCTCGAACGGAAGAAGATCCAGCGCTACGTGGAGGAGGCAGGCCATTATATAATCGTCTCGGATGCCCATAGCCTTTCCTCGACATGGTTCGGCTTTACGGTCGGCAACGCGGCTGCCCTGATTCATGGCTGCTCCCTCTATCGGGTCGATCCGTCCTGGGAACCTCCCACCTACCTTCGGGGCTTCCCGGTTTTTGAGGATCTTGACGAGCTAAGGGCCTTTTTTACGCTGAAGCATGGGGAGTGGGATGCGGAGGAGGCCAGGCTCGTATCCCGGAGTGCCCTCCTCGAACTCGGCATCTCCTGTACTGCCGATTCCCTTTCCAGCAGCGTGGCCGATGGTGACATCCATGCGGTGGAACTATTCCTCGAATCGGGATTCAACTCCAGCGCTCGCGACAGGCATGGAGTCCCCTTGATCTGCCTCGCGACGCGCCATCGCCACCTCGGCGTGGTCAAGCTCCTCCTCGAGCGTGGGGCGGCGATCAATGAGCGCAGCGAGGACCGGGGCTATACAGCCCTTATGGAAGCAGCCAAGTCAGGTCCTGCGGAACAGGTGGCCTACTTCCTCGACCAGGGATCCGATCCCGAGATCGAGAGCAAGGACGGGCAAACAGCCCTCGTCATCGCCGTGGGGCGCCAGGACCTCGAGAGCTGCCGCCTTCTTCTCGAACATGGGGCCGATCCTGACCGGGCCGACAAACTCGGCATGTCCGCCAGGACCTACGCCAAGCTCTTCAAGCTGGCAGCCTTCAAGGAATTGTTCGACTCCTATCCGCTCATCGAACCGGAATGAGCCCTGCGGGCCGGCGCTCGGCCGCGCCCTCAGGCCCTCGTCATCCTGCCCCGCGCGAGCGAGGAAAAGACTCCGAAGACGCAGAGGATGGCAGAGATGACAAAGGCGATATGGAAAGCCGACATGAAGGGCAGGATCGTTTCCGATCCGATGGCCTTGTTTCCCAGGAAGAGGGAAAACAGCACCAAGGCTATGCCCATGGACGCCGACATGCCGACCACCCTCATCGTGGAGAGGGTGGCGCTGGCGACGCTGAGGTGTCGATGCTCGACTGATCCCATCACCGCGTTCGTGTTGGGTGAGGAGAAGAGGGCAAAACCGAGGCCGAGGCTCACGAGGGCGGCAATGATCAGCGGCAGCGGTGAATCCACGCCGATAAAGGCAAGGCCGCCCAGCCCCAGTGCGGTCAGCAGCATTCCTGCCGAGGCCAGGAAGCGCGGCTCCACACGGTCCGAGAGCCTCCCGGTGAGGGGGGAGAAGACAGCCATGAGCACAGGTTGGACCATCATCACGAGGCCTGCGTTCTGTGGCGGCATGCCGCGCACCACCTCGAGGTAGAGGCTGAGGAAAAAGCCGACCGAAAAGGTGGCCCCGTAGCTGAACAAGGCGGCGAGGTTGGAGAGGGCAAAGACCCGGTTGCCCTTGAAGATGCCCAGGTCGAGAAGTGGATGTTTATGCGCCCGTTCCCAGTACACAAAGGCTACCAGGGCTGCGATACCTGCAACGAGGAGTACGATTCCTCGAACTCCGGGCAGGGCAGAAAAGCCGATGAGAAGGGCCGAGAGGCCGAGGGCGTAGATGACCGTGCCCTGCCAGTCGATGGGCTCTCCCTTGGCGATCTGCCATTCACCCTTGAGAAAGAGGCCGACGAGAACGAGGACAAGGACGGCAAGGACTCCGTGGACCAGGAAGAGTCCCCGCCAGCCCAGATAGGCAGTGAGGAAGCCGCCCAGGAAGGGTCCGGCCGACAAGCCCAGATAGGTCGCCGAGACGATGATGCCCAGGACGCGGCCCCGCTGTTCGGGGGGATAGACCGCGACGACAAGGGTCGAGGCTGTCGGGGCTATCATCGAGGCACCGAGGCCGGAGAAGGCGCGCATCGCGATGAGGAAGGCCCCACCGGGGGCGAGGCTCGACAGGATGGCACCAATTGCATTGATCGCCATGCCCAGGGCGTAGAGCTTCTTCCGTCCGAAGATGTCCCCGAGGCGGCCCATCGGAAGGAGGAAGGCTGCCGAGCCCAGAACGAAGGCGGTGGTCACCCAGTTGAGTTCGAGTCCCCCGAGCCCCAGAGCCTTGCCGAGGGGTGGTAGGGCTACATTGACGGAGGAGTTGGCGAAGCTGCCCATGAAGGCGCCCAGCGTCGCAATCAAAAGCACCATTGCAGGCGTTACCTGCTTTGTGCCGGTCGTGGTCGTTTCGGACATATCCCTTCCTTGCGGGCGGAAGCCTACCCTAAGTGGCCTCTCAGTGTCGTCCACGCGACCGGAGGCGAGGCGTCAAAGGCTGACGGTGAGCGGCGATCCATGCGACAAAAGCTGAATGTCCGCCAAGGGGCGAGCTTGGGCGCGCCAGCGTGGTACCCATCCGCGCTGGCGTGCTCGCGGTCCGCGCCAAGGTGGCAGCCGCCCCCAAATCAAAGGAGACCGCCCATGGCCAAGGCCAAAGATACGGAAATACTCATCGTAAAGGATGGAGCCCTGGACCTCGTGCCGGGAGTCTTCCGGAGCCTTTGGCCGCAGGGCTGGCGGCCCCTGGTCATCGCCGACCGGAATACCTGGGCTGTCGCCGGGCCGGCCCTCCAGGCCGGGCTTGAAGCAGCAGGTCTGGACCCGGTCGAGGCCTTCCTTATTCCCGGACAGCGGTCTGCCCAGGGGGAGGCAGAAGCGGAGGTCTACGCCGACGACCATTCTGTGGCGCGGGTTCGCGCCTTGCTCGAAGGCAATGACCTGATAGGCATTGCCCTTGGCTCGGGTACCATCAACGATGTCGCAAAGCGGGCTTCCTTCGAATGCGGAAAGCGCTACCTCTCCATCCCCACGGCACCTTCGGTGGATGGCTATACCTCCTTCGGGGCATCGATCACGGTGGGCGGCTTCAAGCGGACTCTTCCCTGTCCTGCGCCGGTCGCCGTGGTGGCGGACAGCATCATCCTCCGAGAGGCTCCTTATCCGATGATCGCCTCTGGCTACGGTGACCTGGCAGCCAAAGTCACCGCGGGAGCTGACTGGCTCATCGCGGATGCCCTCGGCGTGCAGGCCGTCGACAGGGAAGTCTGGTCCATGGTCCAGGACAATCTCAGGAAAGAGCTTGCCGCTCCGGCCAAGGTCGCCTCCCGGGACCCTTTGGCTGTGGAAGGGATATTTTCTGGCCTCGTGGCCACGGGCCTGGCCATGCAACAGCTCCAGGATTCCCGCCCTGCCAGCGGCGCGGACCACCTCTTCAGCCACGCCTGGGAGATGGGAAGGCTCGCTACGCACCGTCCGCATGCCTCCCACGGTTTCATGGTGGCCCTTGGCAGCCTGGTCAGTACCGCCATGATGACTGAGATGCTCAAGCTGGATGCCAGGGACCTGAGAGGGTTCTTTGAGGGAGCGCCGTGGCTGGCATGGGAAGGGAGGGAGGCTCAGCTCAGCTCCTTTTTCGGCGAGAGTCCGGGACTGGAGGAGAGCCTCGAGATATGCCGACAGAAACATCGGGAGGGTCCTGTCCTGGCTCAAAGGCGCGCTGCCATCCTGGACGGCTGGGACCGCGTGCGCACTGCCGTCGAGCGGCAGATCCTTCCCTTCGCGGTCCTCAGGTCCATGTTTCAGACCGTAGGAGCGCCGGTCGAGGCAGCTGACATCGATCTGACCCTGGAGGAGTTCAGGCGCGGGATCCACCTTGCGCAGCTGATCCGTACCCGTTACACGGTCCTCGACTACCTCTACGAGATTGGAGCACTCGATTCGGTCATCTCGACCATTATGGATGGGCGAAGCTACTTCAGCCGCTTTGCGCAGTGATCTGGCCAAGCGCCAAGTCCCGGTTATTTTGCTTTACAATATCCTGAAAGGAACCTAGCCTCGCTATGAGCTGGGAGGCTTTATTAACTGATGGATCAGAACCGGAAAACACCTAAGGACATCGGGGAAGTCCCCGCGAGCCTGGGCAGCGCGCAGGCCGCTGGCTCAACTGGGGGACCCTCCCTCCAGTCCTCCGATCTTCCCAAATACATCGACCACACGCTTCTGAAGCCCGAGGCTACCGTGGAACAGGTAAACGCGCTCTGCGACGAGGCAGCCAGGCACCATTTCTACTCGGTCTGCGTCAACTCAAGCTGGGTCGGGCACTGCTCCAGGAGGCTCGATGGCACCGGGGTGCATGTCTGCTCCGTCGTGGGCTTTCCCCTCGGTGCCATGGACTCCGAGGCCAAGGCATTCGAGGCGCGCACGGCCATCGAGAACGGCGCATCCGAGATAGACATGGTCATCAACGTCGGCGCCCTGAAGGGCAAGGACTACACGAGCGTCCGGGATGACATGCTCTTGGTAAGGAATGCCTGCAAGAAAGGCATAGTGCTGAAGGTCATAATTGAAACATGCCTTCTGGACGACGAGGAGAAGGTCCTTGTCTGCCAGATGGCACGGGACATCGGTGCCGATTTCGTGAAGACCTCGACGGGCTTCAACAAGAGCGGCGCCACCGTGGCCGACATCGTACTCATGCGGCGGACCGTGGGTCCGAAGATGGGGGTCAAGGCTTCTGGCGGGGTCCGGAGCTTCGAGGACGCGGTGCAGATGATCGCGGCAGGAGCCACGAGGCTCGGGACAAGTTCGGGAGTCCTCATCATCAGCGGGCAGAAGAGTTCTTCGAACTACTGACAAGAGCTTGCATTGGAGCCCCCACCAGGGCTTCGCCGTGATCCTTTCGTCCTGTTCCAGGACCCGGGCTTGCCGGACCTGTTCACAGGGTTACAGATTTGATTTTGATTGAAATAATGAGCATAAAAGTCTATTATTTCGATCAATGCGCTTTGACCAGCTCCTCGACCAGTGCGGAGGGCTCCCCTGGTTTGACTACCAGACCGTCCTTCTCCTCTTTCCGGAGGGGGAGGAGTTGGTGCGGACCTCCCTGTATCGGCACAGGCGAGGCGGGCGCATCATCGACCTCCGGCGCGGCTTCTATGCCTTTGCTGAACGCTATCGGCCCAGCAGTCTGCCAGCTCCCGCCCTGGCGGGCATCCTCCACGCCCCCTCCTATCTCTCGGAACTCTGGGCCCTCTCCTGGCATGGCATCATCCCGGAGAAGACAGTAGTAATGACAAGCGTGAGCCCGAAGCCTCCTGCCACCTACGACAACGCTTTTGGATCCTATCGATATCGAAACATCAAGCAGGCGCTATTCTGGGGTTACAAAAAGGAGACCATCATGGGAGCGGAGGTTCGAATCGCTACCTCCGAAAAAGCCCTCATCGACCTCTGGCATCTGGAGCGAGGGGAGTGGGATGAGGAGCGCCTCCTGTCCATGCGCATCGAAACCCGCGCCCTCGATGTAGCCTTGGTCGCAGCGCATGCACGTCGCAGCGGCTCGCCCCGGCTACTGAGGGCTGCTTCAGCCCTTGCCAGACTCGCGGCCTCATCGATGGAAGGGGACGAGCGACTATGAAGGACGAAGCCCTCGAACTCGCACAGCGCGAATCCGATCCCGGTCGCAGGCTCAACATCCTCCGGGAGTACCTTCAGGCCTTCGCCCTCCGCAGCCTCCACGAATCGCGGGCCTTTGAGTGCCTTTCCTTCGTGGGCGGTTCTGCCCTCCGCTTTGTCTACGACCTTCCCCGCTGGTCAGAGGACCTCGATTTCTCCCTGGAATCGGCGGCTGGCTACTCCCCCCGGGACTGGCTTTCAAAACTCAAGCGCGACCTCGCTTTTTCGGGCTTTGAAGCCGACATCACATGGAACGAGAGGAAGGCTGTCCATACTGCATGGATCAGGGTCCAAGGCATCCTCTTCGAGGCTGGCTTAAGCGGTCACAAGGCCGAGAAGCTCTCGATCAAGCTCGAAATCGACAGCAATCCGCCACGTGGCGCAGGAACCGAAACCCGGGTGATTTCCCGCCATTTCATGTTCGGACTCCGCCACCACGACCTGCCCTCGATGATGGCGGGGAAGGTACACGCCATCCTGACCCGAGGTCGCGACAAGGGGCGCGACTGGTACGACCTCCTCTGGTACTGCTCCCGTCGGCCTCCTGTGGAGCCGAAGCAGTCCTTCCTTGAAGCTGCGCTCCTGCAAACAGGTGGCGAGATCCCGACATCGTGGTCCGCCACCCTTCTGGCACGCCTCGAAACCCTCGACCTTTCCGCCATCCGCGCGGATATCGAGCCCTTCCTTGAAAGGCGCGAGGATCTCCTGCTGCTCACCAAGGAACACCTTCTCTCGATTCTTGGGGATCGCGGCTAGCGCCAGCGGGATGGGCGGTTCTGATGGTGACTTTTCCAGTGTTGGCGCCAATTTGGTGTAGCTGTAGAACTGATGGCATGAAGCGCAGCCCAATCCAGCTTCCTGATCGGCTCTATGAGCGGCTCGAGAAGCAGGCCGCAGATGAAGAAAGCACGCTCGCGGAATTTATGAGGAAAGCAGGGGAGTAGTACCTTTCGGTTCATCCCCTTCCGTCCAGCCTGTCTCGCTCGTGGATTCCACCGGATCCTGTGAACCTTGGCGCCTTTCTCGCTTCAGAAGACCGCCGGTGGGAACTCGCAAATGACGGTGAGACTGCCCTAATTCATTTTTCACAAGTCGGGCAACACATGATCGCATTCCATACCACTGATTATTGATCGAAATGCGATCATGTGTTGTCATATTTACGAAATCCTTAGTATGTCAGGCCTCATCCCCCACCCCGACCTGGGAGGATCCAGTCGCGAGGCCATGAGTGTAGATTCTGCTGTTGCGCGTGATGTCGTAGGTGGAGCGCCGTTCCGGAGGGAGGTCCTCGACAGTCCCTGGGGCGAATCCGAGGCGGAGGAACCAGTCGGCTGTCTTCGTCGTAAGGAGGAAGACCCCGGCGAGGCCTGCCTTCCTTGCCTCTCCGAGCAGATACTTCACGATCCTCTGCCCGATGCCCTGGCGCCCGTAGCCAGGGTCGACGGCGATGGCGGCGAGCTCGCCCCGGTCGGGGGCAAAACGATGGAGGGCACCGCAGCCCCGCACGGTACCGTCGCTCTCGAAGACTGCGTAGTCGGCGATTCGGCGCTGGAGCTCGGTCTCGGAACGCCGGACGAGGATGCCCTGCTCGACGGGGTCTTCCATGATGCGGAGGACCTCGGCGATGTCGTCGGAGCACATCGGCCTGATGTTCTCGAAGGGGTCGCCATGCACCATGATGCCGTAGCCCCAGGACGAGAAAATCTCTTTGAGGACGCTGCCGTCCATGTCCCCATCGATGATATGGATGCGCTCGACTCCTTCCTTGCAGGCAGCGACGCTGTGCAGGAGTATGTCCCGGTCCGAGGGGGCCATGGCGACGGCAGGGTCTTCGGCGATCGAGGCCGCAGCCTGGGGTGTCATCCGGCTCACGCAGCCATCACGGACGCTGATGCCCTCGCGCGAGGGGTCGATGAGCATGAGTGACAAGGGCTCTCCTTCGGTAAGGAAGAAGAGCTTCCGTGCCTTGAGCCCGACTGCAAGCCGGGTTGCGAGGTCTGCCGACGAGATGTTGTAGGTCTCCCCGATGGAGCTCCAGCCTATG
This sequence comes from Spirochaetota bacterium, assembly GCA_037130415.1. Classification (GTDB taxonomy): domain Bacteria; phylum Spirochaetota; class Spirochaetia; order Treponematales; family Rectinemataceae; genus CAIJMU01. The sequence goes on along the minus strand of JBAXTA010000002.1, from coordinate 38,301 downwards.
CAGGGGAGGATGGGGACGAAGTCGTCGTCCATCGAGCGCACGAGGAGGTCGACGTAGACCTTGTCCACAAGGCCAGTCCTCTGGAAGTCGACGCCGCCAATGACGCCGCAGGCCCGCGCGCGCACCCAGTTGCTGATCACGGCTTCGACGCCGTTTCGCGCAAGCTGGTTCATGAGCCGCGTCGCCGTATCAAAGGCAGCCATCTGGATGAGGGGCATGGCCTCGGGAGGCGAGACGCGGAGGCCGTTGACGCGGCGGGTCTCGATGCCATTGGCGGCGAGGAGCTCGTCGATCCGTGTCCCGCCCGAGGGCACAAGGACAATCCGGATCCCGTTTTCATGGAGAAGGGTAAGGTCGCGGAGGAGGCCGGGGAAGGAGGGCCCGTCGATGAGGCGCGAGCCTATCCTGAACACGAAGACCGAACCCTTGAAGCGCTGGGCGTAGGAGAAAGCCTGTCGGATAAGGTCGATCTCGTCCCTCATTGTCAACTCTTCGCAGCTCATCCTCTGTCCGCCTCCGTATCCACTGGGTGGATTGTAGCAAAGTCCGCAGCGCTTCACTACGCCCTCGGTCCTGTCATGGCCGGGTATGCCGAGCCCCGGCGGAGGATCAGTCCGCCAGCTCCCGCCCTGGGCGCTTCAACGAGATCTAGACAAAGGACTGGCTCCTGGGCTTGGCAAGGGAGATCGCAGGAATCTTTCCCAATTGTGCCTTTGTCGGGATGATATCCGAAGTGGAAGACTTCATTCTGCTTGCTGGCTGGCGGCAAGCGGAAACGGAAACCGCCTGCGATTCAAGATCGGCAATGATGGGATTGGCATCGATCGATCTATGACTTATATTTTGCACCATCTTTCAGCAAGGAGGCTAGTTATGCAGAGATCGAGAGAATTTGATCGAATGCTTGTCATCGATGGCGCGGGATTGGCGGAGGGCGGGCCTGGATCTGGGTCCGCGTCCAGGGGAGCTTGGCTGCCATGAGTGACAAGGGGAACAAGCCGCGGAAATGGCTGGCGATTTCGCTGCTGCTGATGATCCTGGGGACGGTCCTCGCCTACCTTTTCAACACTTCCTTCTTTTCGGTGACGACTACCGAGATCTCCTTCAAGACCGACAAGGGCGTCTTGAACGGATTGCTCTACATGCCAAAGGGAGCCGATGCCGCCCATCCCAGGCCGACCATCGTGACGACGCATGGTTACCTGAACGCGAAGGAGATGCAGGATGCCCCTGCCATCGAGCTGTCGCGGCGCGGATACGTCGTCCTCGCGCTCGACTCCTATGAGCATGGCGATTCCTATCTGACCAAGAACGACATCAACAACGCATGGTTCGGCTACTGGCCAGCTTCGATGAGCGATGCCGTCCAGTACATGTACGGCCAGCCCTACGTGAAAAAGGATGAAAAGGGCAATGGCCTCATCGCCGTAGGCGGCCACTCCATGGGCGGCTTTTCCTCGACGATGGCCGCCTTCATGGACGAGCAGCAGTATCAGCAGAACCTGAAGGATGGGAAGCCCGCCGTCCGCAAGGTTTTCGCCATCCTGACCGCCGGCTCCGATTTTCTCTATACGAGCTACCTGGGCGTCAACGAGGCTGTCGCCGACAAGGCCCTCGCCGACAGGACCGCCGGCAAGATAGCAGCCCAGTACGACGAGTTCTTCTTTAACGCCGCCGGCGCCAAGCCTGGTGACACCATGGTCAAGAAAGACTATGTCAGCACCGTGGACGGCAAGGCCTTCCTGGGGAATCCCGCCACTCCGCAGGCGAACGTCTTTTACCCAGGCCCGGAAGGCGGGAAGCGGATCATCTACCAGCCAGGCCAGATGCACGCATGGAACCATTTCTCAGGCCTGACGACGGGCTACCAGATCCAGTTCTACGCCGCTGCCTTCGGCCAGTACGCCCCTTCCACGACGCTGGCTTCCACAAACCAGATCTGGTTCTGGAAGGAGACCTTCGAGTTTCTGGGTCTGATCGGATTCTTCATGCTCTTCATCGCGCTGCTACAGATCCTGGTCAAGAAACCCCTCTTCCAGGGAGTGCAGACCGAGGCGCTCGAGTTTGACGGACCGAAAACCTCAGCCAAGAAGGCCATATTCTGGCTTCTCGTGGCTCTCAGCGCGGCAATTCCTGCCGTTTTCTATGCTACCCTCATGGGCAAATTGCCAGCGGGCCTGTCCGTGCTGAAGTACTTCTCCCTGATCGTCACGCTGCTCGCGGGAATCGCCGTGATCGTCGAATTGGCGCGGAAGAAGGCCGACAGGGTCTTCGGATTGCTCCTCATAGCCGCTTCGTCGTTCGTGACCTTCGGGCTGACGGCCGGAGCCAGCGCCCTCTTCAACCTCTCACCCTGGTTCAATGAGCCGCAGACAAACGCCCTCATCTACTGGGCGGTCGTCGTGACCGGTCTCGTCGGGATGATCCTCTCAATTGTGCACTTCACGATCAACGGTCCGGCCAGGATCCAGGCCAGGCACTACGGGTTCGCAGTCGGCTGGCAGACGGTCTTGAAGTCCCTCCTGGTTGCGGTTGTAATCGCGGCTGCCGGCTACATCATCCTGTTCATCGTGGACGCGCTGTTCCAGACGGACTTCAGGATCTGGCTCTTCGCCGTGCGGGCCTTCAACACGAACCACCTTATCACCGCCCTGGGGTACATGCCCTTCTTTTTCCTGTACTTCTTCATCAATGGCATTGCGCTCCAGATCAACACGAACAGCAGGAACCTGCAGGGCGCGAAGGGCTATCTGGTCGCCTTCTTCATGAACATCGGCGGCCTCCTCATCTGGCAGCTGATCCAGTATGGAATGCTCTACGGGACCGGCACCGCGGCCTGGCCATCGGTGAACCTGAACAGCATCACCCTTTACGGGACCCTGGCGATCCTGTTTACCTCCACCCTGCTTACCAAGAAGTTCCTGGACACGACCAACAACGTGTACGCGGGCGCCTTCCTCAACACGATTGTAGTTACCCTGATCGCGATCTCGACCTCGACCATGTACATTCACCTGCAGTGATGTTCTCGACATAGGATGCCAGGATAGGGGCCGCGAAGGTCCTATCCTGGTTGTTCTCGGGATCGGTAGCCCTCACCCACATTGCGGAAATCGTTCATGACAAGAACACCCAGCTGATACCGCATTGCCTTTGCCAAACGGCCCAAGATAGGCGATGATTGGAGCAGAGTGAGGGGCTGGAAAATGGCGTCAGACGAACAAGTCATTGCCGGGATTGAAAATAAAAGGATCAAAACCTTTGTACTCGACACCAATGTTCTCATTCACTATCCGGAAGCGATCATGTCCTTCCGCGACAACGAGATTGTCATACCCCTCGAGGTGCTTGAAGAACTCGACAAGCTCAAGTCCTTCCCCGATCAGCGGGGCAAGTCAGCGCGTGATGCGATCCGCTTCCTTGCCTCGACGCTGCGCAAGGGCAATCTGCAGGATGGGGTCAAGCTCGAAAACGGGTCAATTCTCAAGGTTTCCTACAAACTGCCCAAGGATCTTCCCGAGGGCATTGCCATGGATAGGATGGACAACAAGATCATCCTCTGCGCCTGGGCCCTCCAGCTTGAGGGGCGGCGTGTCTTCTTCGTGTCGAAGGACATCAACGCCCGGGTCAAGGCGACGGCCCTCGGCCTTAGGACCGTCGATTATGAAAAGCAGAAGGTCGACATCGCCGCCCTCTATCAGGGAGTCCGTGAGATCGATGTCAGCGCCGATTCCCTGGCGAAACTCGAAGGCACAGGAGAGCTTGCCTGGAAGGAGCGCTTCCAGCCAAATGAATTCGCCTTTCTCCGGGACCGGAACTCGGGGCGGGGTCGGCTTGTCAGACAGGATCGCGAGGGGCTCCGCCTCTCGTCCATCCCTGACTGGGAGGGCAATGTCTGCGGCATCTCGCCGCTCAACGACCGGCAGCGGGTCGCGATCGAACTCCTCCTTGACGACTCGGTAAAGCTCGTAACGCTGGTCGGCAAGGCCGGCACAGGCAAGACCCTGCTGGCAATCGCTGCGGGACTCAGGAAAACCATCGAAGAGCACAAGTATTCCAGGATGCTCGTGACTCGCCCGGTCGTGCCGGTCGGCAAGGATATCGGCTACCTGCCCGGCGAGAAATCCGCAAAGATGTCCGCCTGGATGCAGCCGATCTTCGACAACCTCGAGCAGATCCTCGGGGTGTATCATCGTCCTAATTGTAAAAGCATCGAGCAGCTCGTCAAGGAGAAGGCCCTCGAGATCGAGGCTCTGACCTTCATCCGCGGACGCAGTCTGCCCAACCTCTACATCATCATCGACGAGGCGCAGAACCTCACGCCCCACGAGGTCAAGACGCTTGTTTCGCGTGCCGGGGACAACACCAAGGTCGTGCTCGCAGGCGATCCTGAGCAGATCGACAACATGTATCTGGACGCCAACTCGAACGGGCTCTCGTACCTCGTCGAGGCCTTCAAGGGGCAACGGCTCTACGGCCACGTGACGCTGCAGCGCTCCGAGCGCTCTGAGCTCGCCGAACTTGCGGCGAGCCTCCTGTAAGGGCGTCTCCGTGAAGGTAGACTTCTGCGCGAACTGCCGGCGCCTGGTCCTCGTGGACTTCAGCTACTGCCCCTACTGCGGCACCGACCTCGGCCGAGCGACGGACATCGCCACCCTGCTCGAAGATCCCTTTTCCAAGCTCGAAAAAAAAGCCGAACGCGCCGTAGTCGACACCCGCATCCAAACCCTCGAATCCCTCCTCGCCGATATGGAGGTTGAACTTGAGACAATGCTGGCGGGGCAGCATGAGGGATGATGGCTGACCCGCTTAATAACAATGCTGGCGGGGCAGCATGAGGGGTAGATACTACTTCAGATATTTCACATAACCTTGGTCGGTGCCCAGGATATGGCCATTCAGCCAGTCCTTGAGAAAGGCGAGCGTGCCGGCCGAAAGTACCGAAGCGCCGCTCTGGAAGTCGTCGCGCAGTTTCAGGACCTGCTTCACGAGGTCTTCGTGCTGGCTGCGGTGGGCCCTCGCATCGGGATAACCGGTCGCGGAAAAGATGCCCTCCTCGTCCTTGAAGTGGGTGGCTGTGTAATTGATCAGTTCCAAAAGGATCCCGCCGAGGGTATCCCGGCCGAGTCCCGAGTCCATGGCTTCCGCCAGCTTGTTGATGAGGGCGACCAGTCGCCGGTGCTGGGCGTCGATTGTCCCATTGCCAACTTCGTACTCCTTGCGCCAGGACATGAAGCCGCCGCGGCGTAGCCTGAAGACCCTGCCGATCAGGTCGACGATCACATCGGTGTCCTCGCCGAGCTTGCGGTTCTCGGAATCGATATTGCCCGACTTGCCAGCATTGAAGTCCGCGATGATACTGGCTGCGCGCTCGTGCATGGCCCTGTGCCGCGTGGCGAGTTCCGCGAGCTCGGGCAGGTCGCCGACCTCCTTTTTCGCGGGGCCGGCCAGCCAGACACCGAGTTCGCATGACGCGTGGTCTCCCGCCTTGGACGCATCGACCCTCACCTTGCCGTGGATGGCCGCGTTGACCCTGGCGACCCAGGCCCGGTGCTGGAGCTTGAGGATGGTGGACAGCGAACTGGCCTCGAGGGCAGGGACTCCGCTGGCTACCAGCGCGGAGCCGGAGAGCCTGAGCTGCTCGACATCGCTCTGCGCGATGGTGAGGGCGTTGAAGTTGACCTCGTTGAAATTGCTCGTGACTATTTCCATGCTTTCGGCTATGGCCTGCGTGGCTGATTCAAGGTGCGAGAACCGCGAGTCCAGGGATTTCACCTCGCCGCTGATCTCGCCGCTTGCACCCTTGATCTGTGCGCTGACCTCGTTGAGCGAGGAGATCGCGTCGCGGATCTCGCGGCCTGCCAAGGCCAGCTCGCTCGTGCCGTTCCTTATTTCCAGGAAGGAGTCAGTGGCGCGTTGCACGCGGCCCTCGACGGTGGCAAAGATTGCTGCGCTTGCCTGCGAGGTAGCCTCCGCCTTCTTTATGGAGGCGATGAGATCGGCGAGGCGCCCCGAGATGGCCTGTGCGCTGTCCGAGGAAGAGGCTGCAAGCTTCCGGACCTCCCCGGCGACGACCGCAAAGCCGCGGCCCGCCTCTCCCGCATGGGCTGCCTGGATGGCTGCGTTCATGGCCAGGAGGGATGTTCGCCCGGCAATATCGTTGATAGTTGTGATGAATGAATTGAGGGTGTCTATCGAGGAGACGACGCGCTTGATGATGTCGATGCCCGAGCGCATCTCCGCCTGCCCGTCGCGGGAAAGGCTGGCAAGGTCCTTGATCTCCTCGTAGCGGGCGCCCGATTCGGAGCTCATGCGCTCGATGGACGCCGCCATCTCCTCGGAGGCAGCTGCGGACTGCTGCGTCGCGAGGGCGAGCTGCGCCACCTGCCCGTCGAAGCGCTGCACCAGTTCATTGATGGAGCCGACGGCCTCGCGGCCAAGGAGAAAGTCATCCTGGAAGGCCCCGACCGAACCCTGCATCTCGGAATTCCTGTCGCTCGAGGCAGCCGCAAGCTTGATCGTGTCGAGGACATGGCCGGCCAGTTCCTCCTGGTGGTCCCTGCTCTTTTTCAGGATGTCGAGGACCTCGTCATTGCAGGCGCTCGCCGCTGTCGCGGCATGTCGGGCCTCATCGGCAGCAGCAAGGGCCGCACGACGCGGTGCAACAAGGAGGAGCCATGCGATTGCCAGACCCGCCACGAGGGCAAGGGCCCCGAGGGGAATGACCAGGCCTGGGAGGAGCATTGCCGCGACGATGGACAGAAGCAGTATGGCGATCGAGGCTATCGAACTGATGCGCTGTCGCTGTTCCTGAGAAGATGCTTTGGCCATTTTGCCCCCACGGTTCCACTTTTCGGCGCTCCCGGACCAGTCCTCGCGGCGCTATCCGCATGATTCGAGCTACAGGGATTGTATACGAAGCGGCTTCCAATATCCAACACAGGATTTTTTTTGCTCCCGCTTGCCATCCTGGCTGTGCCTGTCGGAGAATGTGACAATGTGGGATTACTTCGAGCCGATAGAGGGAGTCTGGTATCGCTGGGACGTCAACGGAGCAGAGGTCTGGCTGTTCCGGACGGGTGATGAATGGCGTCTGGGTGTGAAACCCATCCGCCTCTCTGAGGTACGTCCCCGCTCTGAGGGGCCCTATCCGGCCGAGGGTGAGCCTGATTTCCCTATCCTCGTGACGGTGGCCAGGTCGCGGACGATCGCCCTCAGACCCGTGATGCCGACCCAGCCCTTCCTCATATCTGCGCGCAATGATGTCAGCCTGATGGGAGGCCAGGAGACCCGCTTCCTTGTCGACCTCCCTGCATCCCTCCGTTTCGAGTTCGCTACGGGGGAATTTGCGGGAGAATGGCGCCCGATCCTCCTGTCGAACACCTGGTTTGGAGATCGCCTGGATGGCTCACTCTGCCTGGCCATGCCCTTGGCCCTCGATCCGATGAGCATCGAGGAACTGCGAGCCTCTGCCTTGGGGCCTCGGTCGGGGGGCATCCTCGTACGCTGCGAGATCCTTCTCCGCAACTCCGGGAAGGCGAGCCTGGAACTGAGCCAGCTGGCTGTCTGGTCGGAGCTCCTCCCGATCTGGAACAACGCAGGTTTCCTGTCTACCTGCCGGGTCAGGATGGACGGACTTCCCGATGCTGCCCTCCGCACGAGCGTCGATCTCGATGCGCATGAAGCAGGAGCCAGGCTCCTCTCGCAGGCGCGGGTGGGCCAGAGCGAACGGCTCGTGCGGAGCGGGGTCAATTTCCTCAGGGCGATCACCGGGCTCCGCTGAGTCCGCGGGCTCAGCTGAGTCCACGGACTGCGCTGAGTCCACCGGGCCAGTGCCGACCTCAGGCCCTGAAGGCCGAGTCCCTGTCCTCCACCATTTCCGAGGTGCTGTAGAAGCGGATCTTCGGGTTGTTCCCCTTCACGCGTTCGAAGAACCAGTCCGAGTCGGACATGAAGATGTGCGTGCCCCTGATGTCGATGAGAATCCTCTTCGAATTGTCGTCCAGGAAATCGCGGAGGGCCTTCTGGTCCTCCGAGGTGATCCAGTGGGCAATCGTGAAATCTATGGGCTTGTAGACGCATTTTGCGGTGTACTCGTGTTCCATGCGGTACTGGAGCACCTCGAGCTGGAGCTGTCCGACAACGCCAAGGACGCGCAGGTTGGGATGGTGGGGTTTCGAGAATATCTGTACTACCCCTTCTTCTGCCAATTGGTTCAAGCCTTTGTGGTACTGCTTTTCCTTGAGCGGATCGGCGTTCAGGATCGAGCGGAAGATCTGGGGCGAGAAACTCGGGATGCCCTTGAAATTCAAGGTCTCGCCCTCGGTGATGGTGTCGCCGATCTTGAAGGTGCCCGTGTCGTGGATGCCGACGATGTCGCCTGGCCATGCCTCGCTGATGATCTCGCTGTCCTGGGCCATGAAGGCCGTCGGGTTGGCCGTCCTGAAGGGCTTGCCGCTCCGCACATGGAAGTAGGTCTTGTTGCGTTCGAAGGAACCCGAGCAGACGCGGAGGAAGGCCACGCGGTCGCGGTGCCTCGGGTTCATGTTCGCGTGGATCTTGAAGATGAAGCCCGAGAACCTTTCCTCACCGGGATCGACCATCCTCTCCTCGCCCTTCTTGGGCGTCGGATGGGGCGCGATGTCGGTGAGTGTGTCCAGGAGCTCGCGGACGCCGAAGTTGTTGAGCGCCGAGCCGAAGAACACCGGCGTGGCGGTGCCGGCCAGGTATTCCTCGACGGTAAAGGCCGGGTACACGCCCGAAAGCAGCGCCACTTCCTCGCGGAGCCTGTGCGCAAGGGAGGACCCGACCTTTTCGTCGAGCAGCGGATCGGCCAGGTCATTGATCGTAACTATGTCTATCGGTCTCTGGATCTCACCGGGGAAGAAGAGATGGAGCTTCTTCTCGACGAGGTTGTACACACCCTTGAAGTTGCGGCCCTGGCCGATGGGCCAGGTCACGGGCCGGACGCCGATGCGGAGTTCGCGTTCGGTCTCGTCCATGAGCTCCATGGGGTCTTTCCCCTCGCGGTCGAGCTTGTTCATGAAGGTTGCGATGGGTGTATGCCGCATGCGGCATACCTCGCAGAGTCGGCGCGTGCGCTCTTCGACGCCCTTCACCGAGTCGATGACCAGGAGGGCCGAGTCGACAGCGGAAAGGCCGCGGTAGGTATCCTCGGAGAAATCAGCGTGCCCCGGTGTGTCGAGGAGGTTGACCTTGCGGCCTTTGTACTCGAAGCCCATCACCGAGGTGCTGATCGAGATCCCACGCTCCTTCTCGATCTCCATGAAGTCGGAGACCGAGGAGCGGCTTTGTTTCGAGCCCTTGACGGCGCCTGCTATGTTTATGGCGCCACCGAAGAGGAGGAGCTTCTCGGTGATCGTTGTCTTGCCCGAGTCGGGGTGGGAGATGATGGCGAAGGTGAGTCGCCTTCGGAGCTGCGTTTCGAGTTCGTCCACGTTGGGCCTTTCTTGGGTACGGCCCGAGCGGATCGGGCCTTCGGAGTAGTTCCGGCGGGGATGTGGTGGCGACTATATCCGAAAGCCCCTGTCCGTGAAAACCGACCCTGGCAGCCCCGCCATCGCTGCTCCCGGCGCTATCCTTGTCCAATCCCGCGTCGAAAGTATAGACTTTAGGGGATGCGCATGTCCCGATTCCCGAAAACCTTTCTCCTCGCCGCAGTCCTGCTCGCTCTTTTGCCGAGCTCCTGCGCACGCTACCTTGGATGGGGAGTCCTTCTTTGGTCCAATCCTGCAGCCGGACTCCACGCCGGCGCTGTCGTGCCTATCTATATCAAGTCGAATATCGAAAAACTCTACGTTGTCGGAGTTCCCGGCAGTACGAAGAAGATTGAGGTTCCCCTCTGGCAGATCGACCTGTACCGCTCCAGGGGGCAGGCGGAAAATGCCCTCAAGGACTTTGGCAGCTTCCTCACGAGTTACCTTTTTGCCAACCGTGACGGTCTCCCGGTGCGTGACAAGGCCACCAATGCCGGCAAGCGGGTCTACCGCCTGCGCGAGGGACAGTCGGTCAAGGTTCTCTCCACGGCAATCGGCGAGGTCGTCAGTTCGGGTGACGAGGTCCTGGAGGGGCAGTGGTACAGTGTCGTCACGGAGGATGGCACGAGGGGCTTTGTCTTTTCGAACACCATGCGCATGTATGACGAGATCACCGAGGCCCCGCCCAGCATAGCCTCCTCCTCCCCGGGCGATTCAGCGAAGAATGTAGACCTTGTTTTCTCCCGCAACTGGAGGGCCGAGTATTTCCAGGCCATGATCGACGAGGGCAGGGTTGACCTCGATGTCGTATCGCCCCGCTACGGATTTTTCGCGGACTCGGTACGACGACAGATACGAATTGAATTGCCGGCCGTCTCGGAAGTGTTCAATTACAACTCCATTGCGCAGTCGGGCGGCGATTTCATCTTCGAGGGCACAGCGCTCCGCATCCGTTTCGAGGGTGACAGGCGCATGATCGCCGACTGGTCCGGTGGCGAGACCCGGGTGGAAACGGTGGCCACGGACCTGGGAGCCAATCCCTTTGCGATGACGGCCTTCCAGCGGTCGCTGCCGGAACAGCCCTCCAATCAGCCGCCCGCCACCCGGGCCGCAGCCAGTCCCCAGTCCGGAGCCCCGATTCCCAGCGCTGCCCCCGGCGGAAACGCCGCCGAAATGGGCGCAGCCGAGCTCAGCCCTGACATGGGCTCCGATCCGGCCTCTGCCCCTCCCTCCGCATCCGCCACCCAGGCTGTTTTCGTCGTACTTGGTACTGATTTGCGGGATGCGATCCGTATCGAGGAGACCCGGAGGCTCAATGGCCTTTCAGCCTTCCTTTCCGCGGGCGAGTCCTGGACCATGATTCCCGAGGTCCTTCCGGTCGATGCTGCAGCGCCTCCGGCCGAGGGCGCGACCCCGCCCTCCGCCGCGGCGGGCAAGGAGAACCAGGCTCTCCCGACCTCCGAGCTCGTACTCTCGCGTTCGGGCCGATTCACCTGGACGGACATCATGCTCGTCCCTCCTTCCTTCCTGCCCGATGATCTTGGGGCCGTCGACAAGGGCACGGCATCGGGCGAAGCCACGGTACGCCTTGTGCTCGCTCCGGCCCTCCAGGCTTCGTGGGAGGGAGTGGTGTCCTTTCGCTATGACGGTACGGGCGTCTGGGAAAACTTCCTCTATCGCCACGAGGGTGGGAAGCTCGAGCTGATTCCCCCTTCGCCAGGATCCATCCGCGGCCTAACGGTGGGTGCCGCCTCTGCTCTACAGCCCCTGGCCTTCGAAGCGAAGCGCTGAACGATGGCCTTCGTACAATTCACCGGCGTCAGCCTCGCCTTCGGGGCCCGCGACATCCTGCGCGACGCCTCACTCTGGCTGGCGGCAGGCACGAGGGCAGCGCTGTCCGGGGCGAACGGCGCGGGCAAATCCACACTCTTGAAAATCATAGCAGGGCAGATTCCGCCCGATTCAGGAGAGCGAGCGGTCACCAAGGGCGCGCGGCTTTCCTACCTGCCTCAGATGCTCAGCTTCGACGAGGTGGCCGGGGGATACGGCGCGCGCGGGCCAACAGTCTTCGAGGAATCAGAGCGGGCCTACGACTTTGTCGGACCCATGCTGGCGCGCCAGGATGAGATCGGCCACATCCTTCAGGCCTCGACCGCAGACGACGGTGCCACCGCCCGCCTCCTTGAGGAGAACCACGACATCCACGAGGCTGTCGAGGGATCGGGCTGGTACAATCGCCGCGAGACGATATCCTCGGTCCTTGCAGGCCTGGGCTTCCGGGACAGCGACCTTGAGCGTCCGGTGGCCGAGTTCTCCGGAGGCTGGAGGATGCGCGTCGCCCTGGCCAAGGTCCTCCTCGAGAATCCCGACATCATGCTCCTGGATGAACCAACCAATTATCTCGATCTAGAGGCCCGCGAGTGGCTGGGGCTCTGGCTCGACAAGTATCCCGGGGGCCTCCTGGTGGTCTCCCACGACCGCTGGTTCCTCGACTCCACGGTGAAGGAGGTCTACGAGGTCTGGAACGGCCACCTCACGCGCTACCCAGGCATCTACACCGCCTACGAGAAGCGCCGCGCCGCCGAGCTCGAGGCCGTCTTCGCCGCCTGGGAGCGCCAGCAGGAGGAGATCGCCCACCACGAGGAGTTCATCCGCCGCTTCCGTTACAAGGCCTCCAAGGCTTCCCTCGTGCAGAGCCGCATCAAGATGCTCGAGAAGATCGTGCCGATCGAGATACCGGAGGGAATGAAGCGCATCCATTTCTCCTTTCCCGCTGCGCCGCATTCCGGACGGGCGACCCTGCGCGCCTCGGGTCTCGGCAAGGTCTATGGCAGCAACCGCGTCCTTTCGAACCTCGACCTCGAGATCGAGCGCGGCATGAAGGTCGCCTTCGTCGGTCCCAACGGTGCAGGCAAGTCGACGCTCATGCGCATCATTGCGGGGGTCGATGCCGAATTCGAGGGAACACTGAACTTCGGCTCCGGAGTCGCTCCAGCCTACTTCGCGCAGGACACCGCCGACACCATGGGAGGGCAGGGTAGCGCGGAGATGACCGTCGAGGAGAGCGCAGAGACAACCTGTCCTACGGAGCTCTTGCCCAAGATCCGCAACCTCCTTGGAGCCTTCCTGTTCCGGGGCGACGACGTGAACAAGCCCCTCCGGGTCCTGTCGGGCGGCGAGCGTTCGCGCCTGGCCCTCCTGTCGATGCTGTTGCGGCCCATGAATCTCCTCATCCTCGACGAACCCACCAACCACCTCGACCTCACCTCGAAGGACGTCCTCCTTGAGGCCCTGAAAGCCTTCCAGGGCACCGTCCTTTTCGTGTCGCACGACCGTGACTTCATCGAGGAACTCGCCGACCGCGTCCTTGAGCTCGAGACCGGCGAGCCCCCCCGCTGGTACGTCGGCGATTATAAGTACTATATGGAAAAGAAGGCACGCATCGCAGAGGAGGCCTCCTTGGGCCTAAGCCCGGGAAGCGCGGCTCCCCTGTCGCAGGGCCGCCAGGGAAACCTGCCCCAGTCCGGCAAGGGGGGCGCAGTCCCCATTTCCGCCGATCCCACCCGCAACTGGGAGGAGGACAAGGCTCGCAAGGCCCGCCAGCGCAAGCACCAGAAACGCGAGGAGGAGATCCTCGCCCGCCTGGAGGTCATCGGCAGGCAGAACGCCTCGTGCGAGACCGAGATGGGACTTCCGGCCAATTACTCGGATGGCTCAAGGATGCGCCGTCTCCAGGCCAGTCTCGACGAGCTCGAGAAGGAGGCGGAAACGCTCAATTCCGAGTGGGAAACGGTGGCCGCCGGGCTTGGTGGGGAACCGTGATGGGGGTGATATGAAGAATTACCAGGATGTCGTGAGGGACAGGTATGACAACCCAGAATCCAAAGCAGTGCCGGATATCTGGGCGCTCCTTGGGCGTATCGGACACTACTCCGAGGGGAAGATCCGTGACCTCCTCTGGAGGAGCGTGAATATTGCCCGCAGCGGGGGGCTGGACCTCGGGAAGGCGACCATCCTCGATATCGGCTGCGGCTCAGGCTTCTGGACCAGGGTGATGGCGGAGTACAAAGGCAGTCCCGAAGACATATACGGAGTCGACCTTTCCAGCCTGAGGATAGCCCAGGCGAAGAAGATGAACGGCTTTATCAGTTATGAGCTGTGCGACATCGTCGAGGGGATCCCGTCCTTTGGCGTCACCTTTGATATGGTCCTCCTCTTCGATGTCCTCATGCACCTCAGGTCCCAAGGGCAGATTGACAAGGCCATGGCCAACATTGGCCGCCTCCTGAACAAGGATGGGTGGCTGCTGGTCTACGATGCCTGGGCGCCTGACCATTTCACAAGCTCCTCCGGGTCTGATTGGCAGGGTTTTTCGGAAAGGCAGCTCCTTGATGCCGTGAAGTCCGCCGGAATGCGCATAGTTACCAAGGAAAACGTCTTCAAGTACCTGTGGAAAAACAGGCATTCAGCCCTGGTCGCGCATTCGAGGCCGAGGATGTTCGTGGAGATCGCCGAAAGACTGTATCCGGGGAATCCTGGAAACATCGCGGTCCTGGCAAGGAAATCGGGAAGCGGGGTTTGATCCGCTTTCAGCATCCTGGCAATCACTTCGCCAGAAGTCCCGTGATCATGCCTCCGGCTACTTCGATGCAGGTAGCATTGACTGCATCGTTTGCCGAGGCGAAGGCCACCGCGTCGGCGATCTCCTCAGGCTCTATGAGCCTTCCGAGATTCACGCCCTGTACGATCTTCGCAAGCGCCCCCTGATCCATGCCCTTGACCATCGGCGTGCCGACGTATCCGGGGGCGATGGACACCACGCGGATGCCAGTAATGCCCTTCATGTGGAACTCGCCCACCAGGATCTTGGGCCAGAGCGCGACTGCCGCCTTCGTCGAAGAATAATTGATCTGGCCTATTCCTCCCTCCTTCTGGATGGAGGAGATGGTGAAGAGGCAACCCTTCCATTTGTTGTCCACCATGCGTTGTGCGGCCTCACGTATCGTGATGAAGGAGCCGATGAGGTTGACCTCGACGACAGCGCGGAAGTCGGCGGTGGAGAGGAACTTCCTGACCTTGCCGGTCTCCTTGTCGGTGGAGAGCATGAGGCCGTCCTTGATGATGCCCGCGCAGGGGACGACGATGTTGATCTGTCCGAATTCCTTTGCTGCGTAGTCCATGAGGGCGCCGACCGCGGCGTCATCGGTGACATTCGTGGTTTTCCCGACGGCCCTGCCTCCGGCTTTCCGTATGTCGGCAACAACCCTGTCGATGCCTTCCTGGTTCATGTCGCCTATCACGACGGAGACCCCGTCCTTCGCGAGTCTGTGGGCGATGGCTTCACCGATACCGCTCGCTCCCCCCGTTACTACCGCAACCGAGCCCTTGAGTTCCATGATGCCTCCTATGTGTACTGCGCAGCCGGTGTTCCCGGCGGGCGGGTCCCCCGCAGCAAGATAGCGTCTTGCGCTCTTCTATAACAGGGCCTTTCGCTCGGTTCTTCTGGATTATGCCATCTCCGACTCTCGCTTTGACCTCGTCAGGGAGGGTCTCGAATTCTGGCGGGTCATGGTCGTGCCAGACCTGCAGGCTGGCCCGAAGAGCCCCGTGAAATGCAGATAGAAGCGCTTTCCGCGGCCTATTCGCGCCACAATCGTTGACACTCATGCCCGCTCTTGCCAAACTCATTCTACCTATGCAGGTATCAGTGAAAAAGGCTGCCGAGGTCCTCGGCGTTTATGAGGATCAGGTCTACCGGTGGATCAAGCAGGGCGAAATGCCTGCAGTCGGGGTCGGCGAGGAATGGCGCGTCGATCGTGCCGAACTCCTTGAATGGGCGACGGGGCGCGGCATGAAGGTCGATCCCTCCCTTTTCGAAGGTGGTTCCAGGGGACAGGGAGAACTGCCGACCCTTCTCGGTGCCCTGGGCTCGGGAGGCATCGTGCGCGGCCTCGGCGGCGACGACCAGGGGAGTGTTCTCCGCTCCGTCGTGGATTGCCTTCCCTTGCCCGAAGACGTGGACCGTGACTACCTCTACGAGATCATGCTCGCCCGCGAGAACCTCGGCTCTACCGGCATCGGTGAGGGCATAGCGATCCCGCATGTCCGTGACCCCCTTGTCTTCCATGTGCCCGAGCAGACAGTCACCCTCTGCTTTCTTGAGCGTCCCGTAGACTTCAAGGCCATCGACGGCAAGCCCGTCGATACCATCTTCGCCATCGTAAGCCCCACCGTTCGTGACCACCTCCACATCCTGTCCCGGCTCGGCTACGCCCTCCGCGACGAGGCCTTCAGGAGGACGCTGCGCTCCGGTGCGGGGCGCGATGAGCTGTTCAGCATCCTTTCGGCCCTCGAGGCAGGGCTCGCTGCCGCCCACGATGCCTGATCCTGCCTCGCCGATGATACTGCTCGCGATCGTGCTGGCGGCCGCGAGCGGATTGCCCGCCCTTGCCATGCGACGGGGTTCCCGAAAGGGGCAATTAGTTGCAACCTGCGGGATGCTTGCGGCCGCAGCCCTCGGCCTGGCCGGGGCACTTCTTGCCCTCACCTCGCCTGGCTCCCTGCGCGTGCTTCCTGCCCTGCCCTGGCCGGCGGGGAATCTGCCAAGCCTGAGGATCGACCCGCTGTCAGCCTTCTTTCTCGTGCCGGTCTTCCTTGTGGGTGGCGCAAGCGCCCTGTACGGAAACTCCTACCGTCCGGCTGTGCGCAATCCGAGGACAGCCAGGAGGATGTCGGTCTTCCTTGGCACCCTCGTCGCCGGGATGGCTGTCCTCGTGATCGCCTCGGATGTCTTTTCCTTCATCCTTGGCTGGGAGGCGATGGCGCTCTCGGCCTTCTTTCTGATTGGCATCGATGACGAGAGCGCCGAGGCCAGGAGGGCAGCACTGGTCTACCTCCTGGCGACCCACGCCGGAACCCTCGTGCTCTTCGCCCTCTTTGCGCTCTGGCGGGCGGTGACAGGTTCCTTTGCCTTCGATGCGGCTGCGGGCGCTGCCCTCGGCCCGGCCACGAGAGGCGCCCTCTTCCTCCTTGCCCTCCTGGTCTTCTCCCTCAAGGCTGGCGCGATGCCGCTCCACTTCTGGCTGCCTGGCGCCCATGCGGCAGCTCCGAGCCATGTCTCGGCCCTCCTGTCTGGCGTGGTGCTCAAGATGGGCATCTACGGCATCATGCGCTTTGCCTTCATGCTCGGCGAACCGGCGCCGGCCTGGGGTTGGGCCGTGCTGGCGGTCGGGGCCGCGAGCGCCGTGCTCGGGGTCGCCTTCGCCATGGGCCAGCACGACCTCAAGCGCCTCCTTGCCTATCACAGCGTGGAAAATATAGGAATAATACTGATGGGATTCGGACTTGGATTGATCGGGGTGTCCAGGGGGCATGGCCTGGTTGCGGTGCTCGGGATGGGGTCGGCCCTTCTTCATGTATGGAACCATGCGATTTTCAAGTCCTTGCTGTTCCTGGGAGCGGGCTCGGTTGTGTCGAGCACGGGCACGAGGTCTCCCGACCGCCTGGGCGGACTCGCTGCTGCGATGCCCTGGACTGCCGGCTTCTTCATGGTCGGCTCGATCGCCATCGTGGGCCTGCCACCCCTCAACGGCTTCATGAGCGAGTTCCTCCTGTATCTTGGGGCCTTTGTCGGTTCGCGCTATCCCGGAGCTGTGGATTCCGGTCCCCTCCTCGTGGCTGCGGCCCTCGCGACCACTGGGGCTTTGGCCCTGGCCTGCTTTGTAAAAGTCTACGGCTCGATCTTCCTCGGAGCTCCGAGGACGGTGCAGCGGCCCGGTCTCCGTGAGTCGCCCCCTTCGATGCTGGTCCCGATGGGGATCCTGGCAATACTGTGTATCGCCATAGGTCTCCTCCCGGGGGCATGGGCACCGCTGCTCGACACGGTAATCCGGAGTCTCCCGCTCGGAACGGGGGTGGATCGCTCCGGCCTCATGTCGCTCGCGCCGGTGTCGGCCCTGGCTTTTGGAGGCCTCGCGTTCGCAGCGGTCGTGGCCCTGGCCTTCATGGGCCTGTTTTTCCTTGTAGGCAGGCGCGCAGGGAGGGGGCAGGGGACCTGGGATTGCGGCTACGCGAGGCCGGGACCCCGCATGCAATATGGCGCTTCCTCCTTCGCCGCATCGATCGTGGGCCTCTTGTCCTGGGCACTCCGGCCGCGTTTCCACAGGCCTCATATCGAAGGTTCCTTCCCCGGCGCCACGTCGATGGAAAGCCACGTGGACGATGCTTCCCTCGACCGGATGGTCATCCCCTTCATGCGGAAGGCCGAGTCGCGGCTCCTGTGGTTCCGGCGTTTCCAGCAGGGACAGACCCAGATGTACGTGCTCTACGTATTGGTGACGCTGCTCGCACTCCTGTGCACGCTGGTCCCCTTCGGCGACATGCTTGCCGACCTGGTAGCGGGCCGATGAGGAGGGGGTCCGGGATGGCGGGGTATCAGGGATGATCCTCATACTTGTCGCGATAGCCCTCTCTGCGCTGAGCGGGATCCTCCCCTGGCTGCTGCCATTTCCGGAACGGGCCCGGCAGGTCTCCACGACGGCCCTCCTGTCGGTCGGGAGTCTCCTCGGAGTCGCAGGCACGGCTTTCGCGTTGGGCGAAACAACCAACGCATATGTGAGTCTTCCCTGGTTCCTGCCCTCTGGCGCCTTCCTCGCGGGTCTCGATGGTTTGTCGGCCGCCTTCCTTGTGCCGGTCTTCGCCATCGGGACCCTCGGCTCGGTCTACGGCCTGGGCTACTGGAAGGCCTCTGCGCATCCGGGCACCTGGCGCAGGCTTGGACTCTCCTGGGGAGCCCTGGTCGCGGCCATGGCCCTCGTGCTGGTGGCGCGGGACGCTGTGCTTTTCCTTGTTGCCTGGGAACTCATGGCCCTCGCCTCCTGGCTTGCGGCTACGGTGGAGTCGGACAAGCCGGAGGTCAGGCGTGCTGGCTGGGTGTATCTTGTGGCGACCCATGTCGGAACCCTTTTCCTGTTTGCGATGTTCTCGTATTGGCGCAATGCCACCGGTTCCTTCACGCTCGAGGCCGTGCCCGGCCTTGGACCGGCAGCGGCGGGAACCCTGTTCATGCTCTCCTTGGTCGGCTTTGGCATGAAGGCGGGTCTTGTGCCCCTGCACTTCTGGCTTCCCGGTGCCCATGCCAACGCGCCTAGCCACGTTTCGGCCCTCATGTCTGGCGTGATGATCAAGCTCGGGATCTACGGGATCTTCCGCATGTCATCCCTCCTGCCCAGGCCCGAGTTCTGGTGGGGCTGGACCCTCCTGGGCATCGGTGCCCTGTCCGCTGTCGCGGGCATCTCCTGGTCCATCGCCGGGAGGGACCTGAAGCGAGTGCTGGCCTACTCGAGTGTGGAAAACATGGGCATAATTGCGATGGGTGGTGGGCTCGCGCTCCTGGGGCGGGCTTCGGGGCGGGCCGATCTTACGCTCCTTGGCATGGGGGGAGCCTTGCTCCATGTCTGGAACCATGGCCTGTTCAAGTCCCTCCTCTTCCTCGATGCGGGAGCTGTCATCCACGCGAGCGGGACAAGGAGCATCGACCGCATGGGAGGGCTCGCGCGCTCGATGCCTGTTTCTGCCATCCTGTTCGGCCTGGGCTGCGTGGCGATTTCTGCCCTCCCGCCGCTGAACGGCTTTGTGGGGGAGTGGCTCATGTACCTTGGTTTCTGGAGGAGCGTGCAGGGTGGTGTCGTGGCCTTGCCTGCGGTAGGCTCAGGCGCCGCCGTCCTGGCCATCGTCGGGGCGATAGCCCTCGCGGGCTTTGTCCGCGTCTTCGGGATGGTATTCCTCGGGACAGGGCGGGCCGAGCCAGTGGAAGGAACCAACAGGAAGGACCCCTCCATAGTGATGCTGCTTCCCATGATCGCGCTTGCAGCAGCCTGCCTTGTCATCGGTCTCTTTTCCGCCCCCTTCGTGGGCCTGGCAGGGCTTGTGGCGGCTGCCTGGGCCTCCATGCCAGCAGAGGCTGGTTCCCTGCCCGATCTCGCCCCGACGCTGCCCATCACGATCGCCGCTGTCGTCCTTGTGGCCCTTGCCCTCTCCATCGGCCTTCTTCTGTGGCGCCGCGTCGCCGCGGCTCGGACCGGAGCGTTGCGCCGATCCTCGGCAGCAATCCCGGGTGCGCATGCTGCAGCGGTCCCCACCTGGGACTGCGGTTATGCGGCTCCGACAGCGCGCATGCAGTACACAGCCTCGTCCTTCGCCGAATTCCCGGCGAGGAGCCTGTCGATACTGCTGCCCTTCCGCCGCGAGGCGAGGCTGCCCAAGGGGGCCCTGCCCGGGCCTTCATCCTTTTCCCGCGAGGCCCCGGACCCTGTCCTCGACCTCGCCGTAAGGCCACTGTTTGCCTTCGCCAGCCGGCAGCTCGGCCGCGCAAAGATCCTCCAGCAAGGACAGACGCAGATGTATCTCGCCTACGTGCTCGCAGTCACCGTAGTACTCCTGGTCTGGGGTGCCGGAATCCCATGATGGACATCATCATCCGCTTCGCCTTTTTCCTCCTCGTGCCTCCCCTGATGCTCGGGCTCATCAACCGCGTGAAATCGGCATTTGCGGGCAGGAGGGGTCCGCCCCTCCTCCAACCCTGGAGGGATATTGTCAAGCTGGCCGGGAAGGGCATAGTACTGAGTTCGACAACCAGTTGGGTCTTTATTGCCGGCCCGGCGGTGACGCTCGCAGCCATCCTCGTTGCGGGTTGTCTTGTGCCCTACGGCCCCTTCCGTTCCCCCTTTGGCTTTGCCGGCGACCTGGTGCTCTTTGCCTACCTCTTCGGCCTTGCGCGCTTCTTCACCACCTCGGCGGCACTTGATACGGGTTCGGCCTTCGAGGGCATGGGAGCCTCGCGCGAAGTGACCTTTGCCATACTCTCGGAGCCTGCCTTCTTCCTGTCCTTGATGGCCCTTGCGAGGCTCTCCGGAGCCCTCGACCTCAATGGTCTCCTCCTTGGTCCCGAGGGTGGCTTTTCGACTGCGACGGCTGCTCCCCTCGTCCTCGTGGGCCTCGCCCTCGGCATCGTCCTCCTTGCCGAAACCTCCCGCATCCCCGTGGACGACCCGAACACACATCTGGAACTCACGATGATCCACGAGGTCATGGTCCTCGACCATTCAGGGCCCCTCCTTGGGGCTGTCCTCTACTCGGCAGCCCTGCGGCTCTTCGTGCTTTCATCGGTCCTCCTCCACGTCGTGATGCCTTTCCGCATCGGCGTCGCGGCCCTCGACTGGATCCTCTTCGCCCTGGGCCTTGCGGCCATCTCGATCGTCATCGGCGTGATCGAGTCGGTCATGGCGCGTTTCCGCATGAGCCGGGTTCCCTGGTTCCTGACCGGAGCCCTCCTGTGCGCGGGCTCGGCTTTCGTACTGCTGGTGAGGTGACGCGGTGACCGATTTCCTGAACGCGATAATTGTAATTGTGATGATCCTGAACCTCTTCGCCCTTGGAACGAGCCGCATCGCCTCGGTCATCAGGATCGTCGCGGTGCAGGGGGCGCTCCTGGGTGTGGTGCCCCTCCTCCTCCACTGGGGAGGTGGTGGCGCACCCTCGGCTGCGGTCCTCCTCGCTGCGGGGGCAGCCATAGCGCTCAAGGGCCTGGCCATACCCGCGATCATGCGACGATCCCTGCGCTCGGCGGCCATCAAGCGCGAGGTGGAGCCGCTGGTGGGCTTCCTGCCTTCGGTGCTTCTCGGCGCGGCGGGGACGGCCCTGGCCCTCGTATTCTCGGGCAGGATGGGCATGGCTGCGAGCCAACCCGGCACCCTCATCGTGCCTGCCTCGATGGCCACCGTCCTCGTCGGATTCATCATACTTACGACGAGATGGAAGGCCCTCTCGCAGGTGATAGGCTACCTCGTCCTCGAGAACGGCATCTATCTCTTCGGGATGCTCCTGGTCGAAGCCATCCCCTTCGTCGTCGAGATGGGCGCGCTGCTCGACCTCTTCGTGGGAGTCTTCGTGATTTCCATCATCACGAACCACATCAACGAGGCCTTCTCGTCGATGGATACCCGCGACCTCGTTACCCTGAAGGAGTGAACCGGTGGCCCTTGCTATGATCCTGCTTCCGCTCCTCCTTGCCGCCGTCGCGGCCATTATCCCCTCCAACAGGCTACGGCCCCTGGTGCTGCCGGTAGCCGGTCTCGGTCATCTTGCCCTGGTCGCCTTTGCCCTCCTTGCGCCTGGTGCCGATGCCACGGCGGCCCTTCCCGGAGAGTACCCCCTCCTCGGTCTTGACGCAATTGGAAAGGTAATAATCCTGGTTGTGAGCCTTGTATTCGCCGCCTGTTCCGTCTACGCCGTCGGCTATCTCCGCTATCGGCAGGAGCGTCCGAACCGTGTCTTTGTCGCCGGCCTCCTGGGCTTCCTTGCGGGCGCGACGGTCGTTTCCTGGTCACGGAACATGGGCCTCACCTGGGTGGCGATCGAGGCCACCACGCTGGCGACTGCCCCCCTCATCTACTTCAACAACTCCAAGCGCAGCATCGAGGCCACCTGGAAATTCCTCCTCGTTGGTTCGGTCGGCATAGCCCTGGCCCTCCTGGGCACCTTCTTCCTCGCCTACGCCACGCTCGTCGGAGGGGGGCAGGCGAGCCTCTCCTTCGACGCGTTATGCGTCATAGGAGCACCCGTATCGAAGCCCTGGCTCCGTGTGGCCTTTGTGCTTGCCCTCGTGGGCTACGGCACGAAGATGGGCCTCGCGCCGATGCACACCTGGAAGCCCGACGCCTACGGCGAGGCTCCCGGTGTCGTGGGCGCCGTGTTTGCCGGAGGGGTGACCAGCATTGCCTTTCTCGCCTTCCTCCGTTTCTACATGGTGGTAGCCAGGGCCGGGGAGGCAGCCTTCGCCTCGCGCCTCCTTTTGGGCATGGGCCTCTTTTCCATGGCTGTGGCGGGACTATTCATGATCGGCCAACGCGACTTCAAGCGCATGCTCGCCTACTCGAGCGTGGAACACATGGGAATACTGATGATCGGCATCGGCCTGGGCGCGCCGGCCCTCTTCGGGACGATGCTGCACGTGCTGACCAACGGCGTCACCAAGGGAGTGCTCTTCCTTTCGGCGGGCAACATCCACAGGGCCTATGCGAGCAAGAACATCGCCCAGGTGCGCGGTGCGATGCGGAGGCTCCCGCTTTCGGGCGGGCTTTTCCTCGCGGCCTTCCTCGCGATTACGGGCTCCCCTCCCTTCGGTCCCTTTGTCAGCGAGTTCTCCATCCTGAACGCTGCCTTTGCCAGCGGGCATCCCCTGGTGGCTGCTGCTTTCCTGGTCTTCCTCTTTGTGGTGTTCGTTGGGATGGGGCGCACTGTGTTGAAGGTGACCCAGGGGAGGCCGCCCGAGGACGCGCTGACGACGCCCTACCATGACGGACTATTGACCGCAGCTCCACTTGTGGCCCTCATGGCCATAACGCTCTTTCTTGGAATCGCGGTTCCGGAACCCCTCGCGGCCCTCCTTCGCGCGGCGGCTGCCCTCGTGGGAGGGCAGGCATGAGCCCGCACATCGATTCCTTCGCGCCCCTGGTCAATGGAAAGGCCGTGGACCTCTTATCCCTGCCCCTGCTTGCGGCGGAGACCCTCGCCTCCGGTATCGGGGAGGGCATCGCCAGGGGCCAGCGGGTCGTCGCGTATTTTGGTACCAGTCATGAGGTGATGGGCAGCGGAAGCGGCATCGGCCTGGTCGCCGTGCTCGCCGATGACGCGGCAAACGGGCTGGTCGCAGCCAGGACCCTTCCTGTGGAGGGGGGCTTCCCATCCATCGCCACCGCCTTCCCCCAGGTCCAGCTCTTCGAGCGCGAGATCGCCGAACAATACGGCCTCGTTCCCGAGGGGCACCCCTGGTTGAAGCCCGTACGATACCATCATAGTTGGACAGATCACGACGCATGGGGCCGTGACCGCCATGCGCCCATTCCGCCGGCCGTGGGGGATTTCTACCGCGTCGAGGGAGATGAGGTCCATGAGGTCGCCGTCGGCCCGGTGCATGCCGGCATCATCGAACCGGGACACTTCCGTTTCCAGTGCCATGGCGAGACGGTCTTTCACCTCGAGATCGCCCTCGGCTACCAGCACCGGGGCCTTGAGGTCTCGCTGGCAGGAAAGCCCGGGAGCAGCTCGATGCGCCTTGCCGAAACGATCGCCGGGGACACGAGCATTGCCCATGCGACGGCGCACGCGCAGATCCTTGAGGCCCTTGCAGGGGCCCGGAGCTCTCCCCGCGCCGACACCCTCCGCGCCATCGCCCTTGAACTCGAGCGGCTGGCCAATCATACGGGCGACCTCGGGGCCATCGCGGGTGACATTGGCTATCTTCCCACCGCAAGCTTCTGCGGCCGCATCCGTGGCGACTTCCTCAACATGACTGCGATCCTCTGTGGCAACCGCTTCGGGCGCGGCTATGTGGCTTCGGGCGGCGTCGACCATGATCTGGATGAGGCCGAGCGGGCGGCCCTCCTTTCCCGCCTTGCCGCCGCGGAAAAGGATGTCACGGTCGCGGTGTCCCTGCTCTGGGACAGCTCCTCGGTGATGGCGAGGCTCGAAGACACAGGACGCATTACGCGCGAGGTGGCGGTGGAACTCGGTCTCGTCGGTGTCGCCGCACGGGCCTCGGGACTCCCCCGCGACGCGCGCGCCGACAACCCCTCGGGAATCTGGCGCTTTGCCCACGTGCCAGTGGCGACGGCCGAAAGCGGCGATGTCCTGGCGCGTGCCCACGTGCGCTGGCTCGAGATCCAGCGTTCAATCGCCTTCATCCGCGAGCGCCTCGAGGGCATGCCCGGTGGGAAGGCGCATAACCCCGTGGGCGCGCCCGCGGCCTCGAAGATCGTCGCAACCCTCGTCGAGGGCTGGCGCGGGGAGGTCTGCCATGTAGCGCTGACCGGGGACGAGGGGGCCTTCCTCCGCTACAAGGTGGTAGATCCATCCTTTCACAATTGGCCGGGACTCGCGCGCGCGTTGCGTGGCCAGGAGATCTCGGACTTTCCGCTCTGCAACAAGAGCTTCAACCTTTCCTATTGCGGCCATGACCTCTAGGCCGGTGAAGCGAAGGAGCATCCGATGATCAAGGCTGTGATGGCCCGCCTGCAACAGGGCCACAGGACGATGCGCTATCCCAAGGCTGCGCCGCCCCCCCTGCCCGAGCGTTTCAGGGGCCTGCCTGCCCTGGATGGAAGCAACTGTGATGGATGTGCCCATCAGGCCTGCGTGACGGCCTGCCCCACAGAGGCGCTCTGCCTGTCGCCGGCCCTCTCCCTGGACCTCGGACGCTGCCTCTTCTGCGGCGATTGCGCGGGGGCCTGCCCGGAGGGCTCGATTTCCTTTGGCAAGGATCACAGGCTTGCCACCTCGCGGCGTGGGGACCTCCTGCTCGGGACGGGATCGAAGGACCTTGAACTCGCGCATGCGATGGGCAAGGAACTCAAGAGGCTCCTGGGCCGCTCGCTGAAGCTGCGCCAGGTATCGGCTGGCGGCTGCAACGCCTGCGAAGCCGACACGAACGTACTCAATACTGTCGGCTGGGACCTTGGGCGCTTTGGCATCCAGTTTGTCGCCTCGCCCCGCCATGCCGACGGAGTACTGGTAACAGGGCCGGTCACGAAAAATATGGAACTGGCGCTGCGGAAAACCTGGGATGCAATCCCGGAGCCAAAGGTGGCGATCGCGGTGGGGGCCTGCGCCGTATCGGGAGGCCTCTACCGCAACCGCCCCGAAACCCTTGACGGCGCAGGCTCGATGCTGCCTATCGATCTCTGGATCCCAGGCTGCCCGCCACACCCGCTGACCATCCTCGACGGCCTTCTCAGGCTTGTCGGGAGCCTGCGCTAGCGGGAAGCAGCAGCGCGAGCGGGAAGCAGCTGCGCGAGCGGGAAGCAGCTGCGCGAGCGGGCAGCAGCAGCGGTCGCTGACCTGGCCTCAGTTGCCGGTCGCTATCGGTACGAGCTGGTTGATCTCGTACATTGCCTTGGCGACCATGACAAACTCGACACGCCTGTTGATCATCTTGCCAGCCTCGCTGGCATTGTCCGACTTGGGGTTGTACTCGCCGCGGGATACGGCTACCAGCTGGCGAGGATCGACCGAGCATTCCTCTTGCAGGTATCGGACAACGTTGGCAGCCCGGGATGAGCCGAGATGCCAGGAAGTCGGATAGGCGCGCAGGGCTTCGGCGCTCGAGATCGCCACTGCCGTGTTGCCCTCGACCCGTACCATGCGGTCAGGCATGAGCTTGAAGACCTGCGACAGGGCCTTGAGGATGGCGATGCTCTCGGGCTGGAGCCGGGCGCTGTCGGGAGGGAAGAGGACAGAGTCCTTGACCGAAATGACCAGTACATCCCTGTAGCGCCTGATCTCGACGTTGCCATTGGCAATGGGCTCGGCCATGATCTTCTTGAACTCCGAGACCCGTGAGTCGAGGTCGCGGGCAGGTTGCTCGATGGCTTCGTTGTATTTCCTGTTCAGCGTGTCGACCTGGTCCTGAAGCGCGCTCTTGTCTTTGTTGAGGGAGTCAATCTGCGACAGGTAGGAGGCCTGGTTGCGGGTATTGCCCGTCTTGAAGGCCTCAAGGTCGGAAAGGAGGCCTGCATTTGTACTCTGGAGTTCGGCAAGCTTTGACTTGAGGGCGTCGAGTTCGGACTGCCGCGATGCGAGGTCCTTGCCCGCTTTTTCGAAGGCGTTGATCCGGAGCACCGCCTGGTCGGCGTCATTTGTCAGCCTGGCTATCTGGGACTCGCTGGCGAGCTTCTGGTCCTGGAGATCCTTGAGCATCGAGTCCTTGATCGCAGCCTGCTGCCGGAGGTCCTTGAGCGTGGCATCCCTTGCGGAAAGCTGGGTCTGGAGCTCGCCAAGCTGTTTCTGGACCTGATCGAAGCGCTTGAGGAGGTCCTGAAGCTTGGAATCGCCAGAGGCGTACTGCGCGATGGTGGCATCCTTGGCAGCCAGCTCCGACTGGAGGTCCGCGACCTTGGCTTGATAGGGCATGTACGTATCGAGGTCTGCCTGGAGGGCTGAGACCTTCTGGGCGAGGTCATCAAGGCTCTTTTGTGAGATGGCAAGCTTGGCCTCTAGATCCTGGATGCTCCCGTCACGCGCGGAAACCTGGTTCTTGAGGTCGGTCATCCCGACACGGTTCTGTTCCTCAAGCTGGGTTTTCAGGTTGGCAATAGTGCCTTCCTGCTCGGCGATCTGCTTCTTGAAGGCATCTGTGCCGGTGGCACAACCGACAACGATGAGGCCAGAAAGTGCGAATGACGCAAATCTGAATCTGTTCATGGTCTTCCTCCTCTATGTTGAAAGGACCATCATGGTGAAGCGAAGCACCCACGGTGCGCCGTGATTCCACCCTGTTTCATATTTCTGCCAAGCAAAAACTAAAAATATGCACCCGAAAACAAGGCTACTCCCTGCACTTCTGGCCGTCAATCGAACCTTGCTCCTGTGGCAGGAATCATTTCAGCACTCATTGGATCAAAAAGGGGCTGCTTTCGGGCAAGACCCTTTATTCAGGGTGATCACCCAGCTGCACGATCTATACCAAGTATAGCACAGAAAACGCTTGCAATGAGCGATTTTCTGAGTATTTATATATTGATATATATTTATCTTAATGCTATTCTAGCTTTTCACGACGTTCCGATCTCAATCATCCACGTAGGGAGGCATCATGTCCGCGGCGAGTCAGGCCCAGGTAAAAAGCGTCGAGCACAACAGTCTCGACACGATCATCAAGAGAAAACAGGGGCGCCCAGGGGCCCTTCTCGGGATACTTGAAGAAGCCCAGGGCCTCGAGGAGCACCGCTATCTTTCGGAAATCAGCCTGCGCCAGATCGCCGAGGCCCTCGACCTTCCCCTCGCCCAGGTCTATTCCGTCGCTACATTCTACTCCTTCTTCAACCTGAAACCCCAGGGACTCCACTCGGTTGTAGTCTGCCGGGGAACAGCCTGCCACACGCGAGGTTCCCTCGAACTTCTCGTGGAAGCCGTGGACCGCCTCGGCATCGAGGGTTTCCGCGAGGAGGAGGAGAACTCCGCCACGACACTGGACGGCTTTGCCACAGTGAGGACAGTTGCCTGTTTCGGGCAATGCGCCCTCGCTCCGGTGGTGGAGATCGACGGCGAGATGATGTCCCGCATGACGGTGGGTCGTCTCATCACCGCCCTCTCCAGGCTCAGGAAGGGAGTCACGAAATGAGTGCCGCAACCAAGAAGCTCGAAGCCCTGCGAAAGGTCGGCCAGGCGCGGGTCCTGCCGGCGACTCCGGCCCTCTCCGTAGGCCTCGGGACCTGCGGCATAGGCAATGGGGCCAAGGAACTCTACGCGGCCCTGGCGAAGGAAATCGAGGGAATGAAGTCGGAAGTCCTGCTCCGGCGAGTTGGCTGCTTCGGGTTTTGCGCCGAGGAGCCCCTGGTCATGGCCTACCGGCCCGGCAAGCCCCTTCTTCTTTTTACCGAAGTCAAGGCTGTCAGGGCAAAGCGCATGGTGGAGGCGGTAGCCGATGACGCATCCTTTGACCGCCTGGCGCACAAGGCCATAGCCAAGATCGAGTCCTGGGACTTCCATACATCGAAAACCGCTTTCGGTTCAGCGTACGCATTCCTTCCTAACTGGAATGAACTGTCCTTTTTCAAGGGCCAGCTCAAGCTCGTGCTCCGCGACGCCGGCCTCATAGACCCCGAAAGCATCGAAGAGTACCTGGCCGTAGGCGGATACTCGGCGCTCGAGAAGGCCCTGGGCTCGATGGACGGCGCTGGCGTGATCGAGGAAGTGAAGAAAGCCCTCCTCCGAGGGCGTGGCGGAGCAGGTTATCCGACCTGGAAGAAGTGGGACATGCTGGCGAAAGCCGGGGCTCCTGGTACGCGCAAGGTCATCATCTGCAATGCCGACGAGGGCGACCCCGGTGCCTATATGAACCGCAACGAGATCGAGTCAGACCCGCATTCGCTGGTCGAGGGCATGATACTCGGAGCCTATGCCACCGGAGCGTCCGAGGGCATTGTCTACGCCCGGGCCGAGTATCCGCTGGCGGTGGAGCGCCTCCGCGGGGCCGTGCTTGCGGCACGCGCCGCCGGCCTCCTTGGGAAAGACATACTTGGCTCTAAATTCGGCTTTGACATCGAGATCGTCTCTGGCGCAGGTGCCTTTGTCTGCGGCGAGGAGACAGCCCTCATCGCGAGCGCGGAGGGCAAGGCTGGAAGGCCCCTGCCCCGTCCCCCCTACCCGGCGGAGCGCGGCCTGGAGGGAGCACCGACCAACATCAACAACGTCGAGACCTGGTGCAATATTCCGCTCATCGTAGCCAAGGGAGGGCAGTGGTTCGCTAGCCACGGCACGAAGACGAGCACGGGTACCAAGGTCTTCAGCCTTGTCGGCAAGGTCAAGAACACCGGCCTTGTGGAGTTGCCCCTCGGCACAAAGCTCGAATCGATGATCTACGGCATGGGCGGCGGCGCGGGTCCGCGCAAGCGCATCAAGGCCATCCAGTCGGGTGGCCCCTCTGGCGGATGCATCCCGGCCACCGGTTTTGGAACTTCCATCGACTATGAAGAACTCGCGAAGATCGGGGCCATCATGGGTTCGGGCGGCATGGTCGCCATGGACCAGGACAACTGCATGGTGGACGTCGCCCGCTACTTCACCGGCTTCACTGCCGGCGAGTCCTGCGGCAAGTGCACAGCCTGCCGCGAAGGCCTCGCGCAGATGCACCGCATCCTGCAGACCATCTCCGCAGGCGAGGCGAAGCTCGAAGACCTCGATCTCCTCCAGGACCTCGCAGAGACCATCCGCGACTCGGCCCTCTGCGGACTTGGACAGACTGCCGCGAATCCGGTCCTCACGACGCTCCAGTACTTCCGCGAGGAGTACGAGCGTCATATCACCGAGAAGCGCTGCGAGGCGGGCGTCTGCGAGGACCTCTACCACGCCCTCTGCGAGAACTCCTGCCCCCTCCACATGAACATCCCCGGCTACCTCCAGCTCCTCAAGGAGAACCGCATCGAGGACGCCTTCGAGCTTACCCTCCGCGAGAACCCCTTCCCCGGCACCATCGGACGCATCTGCCGCTTCCACTGCAGGATGCGCTGCAGGCGCGATGCCCTCGACGAGCCGGTGGGCCAGGGCGAGATCCACCGCTACCTCGCCGATACAATGTACCAATTAGGACGAGAAAAAGCCGTCTACGCACGACTGATCAAAGAGAAGCTGCCGCCGACGGGAAAGAGCATCGCCATCGTCGGAGCCGGTCCCGCAGGCCTGGCGGCAGCCTTCTGGCTCGTGCGCCTTGGCCACCGCGTCCGCATCTATGACGCCTCCGACGAGATCGGGGGCATCCCGCGCTGGGGCATCCCGGCCTACCGCCTGCCGCGCGCCGTCCTGGCCAAGGAGACTGGCCTCATCAAGAAACTCGGTGTCGAGTTCGTGATGGGTACAAGGATCGGAAAGGACCTCTCCTGGAAGGCCCTCCGCCAGGATAATGACGCCCTCCTCATCTCCGTCGGAGCCCACAGGTCCATCCCCCTGGGCATTCCTGGCGAGGACATTCCCGGCGTCATGGCCGGTTGCGACTTCCTCGCCGCGATCGCGGCGGACAGCAAGCCGCCCATCGGCTACGAAGTCATCATAGTCGGTGGAGGAAACTCCGCCATCGACGCCGCCCGCTCGGCGGTGCGCGAGGGAGCCCGGGTCACCGTGATCTACCGCCGCGCCCGAGGTGACATGCCTGCGGACATCGACGAACTCGAGGGCGCCCTCGAGGAGGGAATCGAGATCCTCGCGATGACGCGGCCTGTCGAAATCCTTGTCGGCGAAAACGGCCGTGTCCGCGCGCTGAGGGCCGAGAAGATGAAGCCTGGCGCCATCGACTGGAGCGGCCGGCCCATACCGGAGCCCTCCGGCGAGTGCTTCGAACTTCCCTGCACGGCCATCATCGTGGCTGTGGGCGAGCGTGTTGAAGTCCCTGGGGTCGAGGACCTCGGCATCAAGAAGACCAAGGACGGTAGGATCGTTGTCGATCCCTTTACCCTCGAGGCTGCGCCCTCGGTATGGGCTGCAGGTGACGTCGTCACCGGTCCCGCCACAGCTTCGGAGGCCATGGGCCTGGCCAAACGGGCCGCAAAATTCATCGATCTCAAACTTACAGGCGGGCTGATGACGGAGATAGGAAGAACCCCATCGGATAGCCGCTGGGCGAGCCTGTTCAGGCATTTCGAGTACCGGATGGAGATTCCCCTGGAAACCGCTTCGGCCAAGGCGGGCCGGCCTGCGCAGCTCTCTTCCCATGAAAGGGTGCGGAGCTTCGTGGAGATCTCGCGGGGCTACACCGGCGAGCAGGCGCGCATCGAGGCGGACCGTTGCCTTCGCTGCGATGTCCGAAAGCGCTCGAGGCGTCCTTTGTCTGCGCCGGTGCCCGAGTCCGAGGCCCACCTCAGCGTGGCCGCGATCGAGGAATGAGGGGGATGAAATGAACGACAGGAAAGATTCCATCATAACACTGACAATCAATGGACAGGAAACCGCCGTGCCGGCCGGTACGAGCCTCCTCGAGGCCTGCGCCTCCGCGGGCGCCTTCGTCCCGACACTCTGCCACCTCGAGGGAGTGTCATCCAACGCTTCCTGCGGGGTCTGCCTCGTGGAGGTCGAAGGGGCGCGTTCGCTCATCCGCTCCTGTGTGCAGAAGGCCGCGCAGGGCATGAAGGTCAATACCACGGGACCCCGGGTCCTCCGGGCGAGGAAGACAGCGGTCGAACTCATCCTGGCCAACCACCCCCAGGACTGCCTGACCTGCGCGCGGAACGGAACCTGCGAACTCCAGGCCCTGTCCGAGCGCCTCGGCATCCGGGAGATCCGGTTTCCCCGTACCAAGAAGAAGCTACCAATTGACCGGAGCGTCGCAGGCCTGGTGCGGGACAACGACAAGTGCATACTCTGCGGGCGCTGCGTAGCCGTCTGCCGCGAGGTCCAGACCGTGTCGGCCATCGATTTTGCCGGCCGTGGTTCGCGGACGCGCATCGCGGCCTTCATGGACCGCGGTCTGGCGGGGAGCCCCTGCGTCCAATGCGGCCAGTGCTCGGTAGTCTGCCCCACTGGCGCCATCATCGAGCGCGACGAGACAGCCGCTGTCTGGCGCGCCCTGGCCGATCCGAAAAAGACCATCGTAGTACAGACGGCCCCCGCCATCCGCGCCTCCCTCGGTGAGGCGCTCGGGCTGGAACCAGGGACCCTCGTCACCGGCAAGATGGTCGCGGCCCTGCGCCGGCTCGGTTTTGACAAGGTCTTCGACACCCAGTTCGCCGCCGACCTCACCATCATGGAGGAGGGCAGTGAGCTCCTCGCCCGCATCTCGGGGGGCGGCACCCTCCCGATGATCACCAGCTGCTCTCCGGGCTGGATCGGCTTCATCGAGACCTTCTATCCCGCGCTTCTGCCCCACCTGTCGACCTGCAAGAGCCCCCAGCAGATGTTCGGAGCCATCGCCAAGACCTTCTGGACGGAAAAGGCCGGCCTGGATCCGGCGAATGTCGGAGTTGTGTCCATCATGCCCTGTACCGCCAAGAAGCGCGAGGCGG
This sequence comes from Spirochaetota bacterium, assembly GCA_037130415.1. Taxonomy (GTDB): domain Bacteria; phylum Spirochaetota; class Spirochaetia; order Treponematales; family Rectinemataceae; genus CAIJMU01. Next base: position 6,260 of record JBAXTA010000002.1, on the reverse strand, counting down.
GGAGGCCCGAGATGGTAGGAGCCTGGCAGTGGTGGAAGGAAAAAGGAGCAGTCCCCGAGAAGGCCTTTGCCGATGTCGACTGGGCCCTTACGACCCGCGAACTCGCACGGATGATACGAGGCGCCGGCATCGATCTTGCCACGCTCCCTGATGAAGACTTCGATGATCCCCTCGGACGTTCGACTGGCGCGGCCACGATATTCGGCACCACTGGCGGCGTGATGGAAGCAGCGCTCCGGACAGTCTACGAACTTGTTACCAAGCGGAGCCTCCCCTCCCTCGACTTTACGGCCGTACGCGGCCTCGAGGGGGTCAAGGAGGCGGAGGTCGACCTCGACGGCACGAAGGTCCGAGTAGCCGTGGTCCACACCCTCGGCAAGGCCCGCGTCATACTCGAGGAGATAGCTGCAGGGAAGAGTCCCTATGCATTCATAGAAGTCATGACCTGTCCAGGCGGCTGCATCGGTGGCGGCGGTCAGCCAGTCAACATAGACGCGGCGAAACGCCTTCGACGGAACAAGGCCATGTACGTCGAGGATCTCAGGCTGCCGATCAGGAAATCCCACGAGAACCCGGCCATCGGCGCGCTCTATGCAGACTTCCTCGGCAAGCCCCTCGGCCATCTCTCGCACGGACTGCTGCACACGAAGTACAAGGCCCGCAAGGTCTGAGAAACCCGCACCCTTTCCGCGTGGGTCAGGGGCGAGTAGTGGCGTAGTTGGGCGCAATTGGCGCCGGGCCGTCCGGGAATGCCCCCGGGCGGCTTTTTCATGCGGGCAGTTGTTCTTGCAGATCGGCCGCCCGGAAAGAGTTGCAGGGAGAGCTTCGCGAAAGCGAGGGTCGCATCACCTTTGACGATGCCTATGACTACAAGGTGATGCGAAGTACTGGATGATCCTGGTCGCCTATCCTGACGCAGCGTCGCTCTACGGCATCACCATCCGCAGGACCATCGACCTTCTCAGCGCCATGTCGCCAGGGCTACGAAATGCATACTGAATGCCAGGAGGCGCCTCATTTCGAGGCCTTCCACTCATGGAGCACAGTGGGATTGTAGCCATCCCAGAGGGTTGAAGCCGGGATACCAAGTCGGCCCGTGAGGACCTCGTCGTCCACGAGAGAAAGTCGCGCGTAGAGCGAAGCCGACTTCCACCCCTGCGGGAGCTCGAAGTCGAGGATAGGGAAAAACCGTGCCGCTGCCTCCAGTGTCGCGAGGCTTGAAAAGTCGCGGATCGAACCTGCCTCCTCCATGAGGTAGCGCTTGCCGAGCGCGTCGAAACGCAGGCTTCGGCGAGCCTGGCGGTAGATGCGGACCGTCAAACCCCCGGCATCCTCGATCTTGAGGGACGCATCCAACTTGATCGTAATAATTAGACCATGATCCAGGAGATCGCGCATTCGATCAGTAAGTACACCCCGCGTCTCAAGAGGGACGCGAAGCCGGTCGCCCTCGGGAGAGACGGTTGGCTCAAGGAAGCCAACCGCCAAGGCCATTCCGAGCTGCAGCCAGAAAAGGAGGGATCGCATACGTTTCGGTCACTTACCCAGGTAGACGCGGAGACCAATGCGTGTGATGCTGGTCGGATAGATGTAATAGTAGTTTCCTTCAGGTATATGCCATGAGGGGAATCCGTTCCACACGCCGACGCCTCCGGCTTCGCCAAAGATCGTGAGCCACTCCACAAGATGGATTTCAGCCCCGGCCAGGATGTAGGGATAGAAGCTGTATTCCTTGTGGCCAGTTACGGTATTGGTCGGGAAGAGCGCTGAGTAGTTTCCTCCTAATCCGAGGTAGCCCCTCGTGAAGTTGAAGAACATCGGGGTCCACAGAGCGAGGCGCGCGCCTAAGCGGAACCCCCGTGTAGCTGAATAGGTCTCCATGGGGGCGCTGCCGTTTATGACAGAAAAGCCATTGTTCTGGAGATAAGCGCCTCTGACTTCGATGGTCGCGAGATTACTGATCTTGGGCGAGATGATTCCAAGGGAGAAAGGTGCAGAGTCTCTGGGATCTAGAGCGCTGTCGATAGCCCATCCCTTGCCCCACTGTAGTTCCTGAACGATCTTCAACGGATCGGCGGCAGCTTCCTTTCTTTGCCGCTCATCGAGGATTATTCGCAGCTCGGCGTTTTCCTTTTCCAAGGCCGCGTTCTGGCTTTCGAGATCCTGGGCCGCAAGCGGTAGGACAATGGTGGCGATCAGAGCAGTGATGAAAAGGTTCAGTTTCATGGAAGCCTCCTGTTCCTTGGTAAGCAGGGAGTGTGCCAAACTGCCGATTTGATCATAATAGCAAGGACGTTTTTTATTTCTTAGCACTGCAACAAATTAGGCGTTCTGCAAATGCCCCGCAATGGATCTCATTTCGCTGTTCGGGCGAAAAAGTGTCAGTTATGACAATCGGGGTGTCAGTTCTGACAGTCGGTGTATCCTACGCGAGGTTATGCGGTGGGGGTAGTGCTTTTCCCGCAAATAGCGGTCATGTTCCCGCTCTCCCGTCACATGGCAGGCCGCCGCAAGGCTGGCATCACCATCCGCAGTACCATGCACCTTCTCATCGCCCAGACAGCCATCGAGAATGACCTTCTCCTCCTCCATGACGACAGGGACTTCACCAACATGGCGAGGGCGATTCCGGAACTGAGGATGTATTGAGGGGTGAGGGCGGTTTTGGGCGAGGACCCATGAGCGGGATTGGGGGACAGTCACGAAGAACTGGCGAAGCTTCCTCTGTCGCGCAGTGCTCCTTGACATCCGCCGCAGTCGCGGTACATTTAGAGTTAGTGATACTCATCCGCCCATGGCGGAAGGAGCTGAGGGGCCGGTTAACTCCCGGTTCCCTTTTTTGTAAGCCATTGCGAACGGAATGCCAGGATGCCCCTCATTTCGAGGCCTTAGGCAAACGCGGGAGTCACGCATGGCTGTCGCTCCTTCGCTTCGGACGATCAGGCTTCATCGGCTCGAGCGACTTCAGCCCATAGTCTCCTGTGAGAATCTCAACCGTTCTCCCCATATTCGCGTAGAAATCGGCGACCGTCGAAATTGTAAAATCACCAATTGATAATGACTAAGCCGCCTTCTCGGGCCATTCGCGCGCTATCCTGCGGAGTGCTTCAGCTGACCAAACCTTCCCTTGGGCATCGAAGGCTGCCCAGGGAGTCTTCTCATCGGCGGTTTTTTCGATGATGCCGCCGAGCTTTTTTGCCGTTTCGAATCGGGCGACCCTGGCTTGGGAAATGTGATTGCCGGTTTCAATCAAGGTTGCCATCGGAAGAACAAGTGTCGCGCCAGCCTTGATCTCCTTTTTCAGCAGGGCATCAACCCGCTTGTAATCCCAACGGTCCTCGTCGGAGCCGCAAGTTTCCTTACCGGACACCCTCAGGTAGACGCAGAGAATCGAAGTATCGATGACGAGTACCTTGCTCATGTACCCACCTCTCGCTGAAGTGCACGCTCCAGGTACCCCTTTTCGGAGAGCGTCCCCAAATCGGCCGTCGCCATGAGCTTGTCGAGGCCCTTGAGATCTTCGAGAAGCCGCAAGGTACTGGCGCCACTCTCGCTTTCGCGGGTCGCGATGATAATAAATGGGAGCATCTCGGGACCGCAGGCGTTCAAGAAAGCTGGATTATGGGTGGTGACGAGTATATCGATCGATCGCTCCACGCTCAGCGTGGTGAGCACCTTCATCAGGATGCCCGATCGTGACGGATGCAAACCTTTGTCAATCTCCTCAATAATCAGAAGGCTCCTCTCCGGTCTCGTCATCAAGGCCGTGATGATCGCCAGGAATCGTAGCGTGCCGTCCGACATTCCCCGAGAGTCCACGAGTATCGGCGGCGCGCCGACCTTCCAACGCTCCTCGCAATAGAGCAGGGCGTCAGTCTTGAGTTTTCCAACCCGTTCGGCAAAGATCTTGACAATGTCTTTTTCGGGAAGATCCTTTACATAACGTTGTAGTGTCGTTTCGAACTTCTTTTTTCCGTCAGGCGGCATTGCCGCGATCAAGCCGGCCAAATTCGAGCCGGTAGATTCAAGCGTCTCGGAAAGAGTGCTGAAATCCCGCATAAGTGATGGAATTGGGTCCAGGACAAATATGGTGGCCAAGTCCGCCACGACTGCGCCGACAGCATCGGCGATTTCCTTTCGATGCGCCTGCTTCTGAATCTGGCTCAAGATCGAGGTTGTGCGTGAGAACTCTTGTTTCTTTCCCGACTTCTCGTTGTAGAGGACTCCTGCGATGCTCGGGGTTTCAGGCTCCACAGTATCGGTGTGGAGGATCGAGGGCTTCTTCCCGGCCTTTCGGAGCCAGGTCAGGGATTCCTGCTCAATGAGGGCCCGGTATTCCTCGGTGCGCACCGAGACTTGATACTCATAGCGCTCGCCTGAACTTTTTTCTCTAACTATTACTCCAAGCGCGAAAACCTTTTCGGGGCGTTTGGCAGCCCATTCAAGACCTCCGCGCAGGCCTTTTCGCCCGCCTGCCTCGCCGCGGAATATGCTGGTCAAGTCCCGACCGAGGGCCGCGTGATGAAGGAATTCGATACCGTCGAGAGCGTTGGATTTGCCACTGGCGTTGGCGCCGATGATGACCGAGAGGCTGTCGACGGGGAGTTCGGCTTCCTCATAGCTGCGCCAATTCTTGAAGCAGACTTTCTCGATCATACATTCCTCCATATCGCCACTTTCCAGAATCTTGTGCGCATAATGTATGCCACTACCATCACCCAAGCACCTTCCCGAACATCTTCTTCAAATACCCCTGCACCAAAGTGAATAAGGGCACCTTCAACCAAGCTTGCTTGGCGAAGGTGCCCCATTCTTATCAACTAGAATAATCGAGACTCAGAACGTCCTGTCAGCTAAGTACTTGTACTCCCTCCACCTGCGGGCGACCATGGTCTTCTGCTTTTCAATCAGCATGGCGGCGCGCTCGGGGTTGGAGTCGCGGAGGCTCTTGAAGCGGACCTCGTTGTACATGTACTCGGCGATCTTTTCGCTCTGGGGTTCCTTGGAGTCGAGCTGGAAGGGGTTTTTCCCCTCTGCCACGAGGCGGGGATCGTAGCGGTAGAGGGGCCAGGTGCCGGATTCCACCATGGTCTTCTGCTGGGAGAGGCCCTTCTGCATGTCGATACCGTGGTTGATGCAGTGGGAGTAAGCGATGATGATCGAGGGGCCGTCGTAGGCTTCGGCTTCGCGGAAGGCCTTGATGACCTGGAGGTAGTTGGCGCCGAGGGCGACCTGGGCGACGTAGACGTAGCCGTAGGACATGGCGATCATGCCGAGGTCCTTCTTGCCGATGTCCTTGCCGCTCGTCGCGAACTTCGCAATTGATCCCAATGGCGTGGCCTTGGAGGCCTGGCCGCCGGTGTTGGAGTAAAGCTCGGTATCCAGGACGAGGATGTTGACATTGCGACCGGAGGCGATGACGTGGTCGAGGCCGCCGAAGCCGATGTCGTAGGCCCAGCCGTCCCCGCCGATGATCCAGACGGACTTCTTCACGAAGCCTTCGTCGGCCACGGAGGCGAGATTGGCTGCCCAGCCTTCCTTCACGCCGGCGAGGACCTTCTTGAGCTCGGCGACATTGGCGCGCTGCTCCTCGATGAGGGCGTCGCTCGACTGGGGGTTGCCCATGATCCTGTCGGCAAGGGCCGATGGAACACCCTTGCCCTTGTATTCGCCGAGCATCTCGCGGGCGAAGGTGGCGGTCTTCTCGACGGTCAGGCTCATGCCGTAGCCGAATTCTGCCGCGTCCTCGAAGAGGGAATTGGCCCAACTGGGTCCTTTTCCGTCATCCCGGCGGGACCAGGGAGTGGTCGGGAGGTTGCCTCCATAGATGGAGGAGCAGCCCGTCGCATTTGCCACGACTGCATGGTCGCCAAAGAGCTGGCTCATGAGCTTGATGTAGGGCGTCTCGCCGCAGCCCGCGCAGGCGCCGGAGAACTCGAAGAGGGGCTGGCGGATCTGCGTGCCGACGATGGAGGCGGGATTCACCTTGGTGACGTCGGGGTTGGGGATGGACATGAAGAAATCCCAATTGGCTGCTTCGGCGACGCGGAGCTCGCTCTGCACGCCGAAGTTGATGGCCTTGCGGCTGGGATTGGCCTTGTCCTTGGCCGGGCAGGAGGCGATACAAAGTCCGCAGCCGGTGCAATCCTCGGGGCTGACCTGCACGGTTACCTTCTGGCCGGGGAATTCCTTGAAGAAGGGCTTGGGGTCGGCGCTCTTGAAGGTAGTGGGCGCCTTGGCGAGGAGCTCGGGCTGGTAGA
>JBAXTA010000199.1:0-8795 GCA_037130415.1 Spirochaetota bacterium | reverse complement strand
TGCGTGCCAAGGCTGCGATGCGCAGGCACCCTCCTCACCCTCCTGCTCGCACTTCCCTGTGCAGCGAAGGAATTTCCCGCTCCGCCGCCAGACAGGGGGAATTCGCAGGCCGCTCCCCAGGCCACAGCAGCCGCTGACAAGGCTGCCCCCGACGCAGCTCCGCCGGGCCTCCTTGAATCGACCCTGAGCCTCGACATCTCGACTGCCTCCTTCAACGAACTTGTCGACTGGCTGCGGAGCCTCGGCCTCGATGATTCAGGCACCATCGAGGGTCTCCGTTCGAGGCTCTACTCACATTTCAAGGTCTCACCTGCCGCGCCGAAGGCTGCAGCTTCCCGCGTTGTCACCATCGAATCGGCAAACCGGCTCGAGTACGGAAAGACCGACCCGCAGGGTGGGGGAGACATTGTCAGCCTGACCGGGGGCGTCAAGCTCTCGATCAAGGATGCTGCAAGCACCGACGCCTACGTAATCTCGGCCCATGACATCGTCTACGACCGCGGCCGCAACGCTGTCTTCGCCAGTGGCAATGTCACCTATTCACGCAGTTCCAAGGGCCGCGTCGAGGAGTTCCGGGGTTCCACCCTCGCCGCTGACCTCGACGACTGGTCTGGGCTCTTCCTCGATGGTATCTGGCGGCGGGACGGGGCGGGGCTCGCTACAGGGGACCGTGGACTTTCCTTTGCGGCTGCTACCATGGACAAGAGTTCGGGCGACTATCTTTCGCTCACCAATGCAACAATCGGTCCCACTGGCAGGGAGGACCCGGCATTTTCGCTGCGGGCTGGAAAGCTCTGGTTCCTCGGCGGAGGCGACTGGGCAGCCATGTCTGCCCTCCTCTATGTCGGCGAGGTCCCCATGATCTGGCTACCGTTTTTCTATTACCCCTCCGAAGAGATAGTTTTTCATCCCTACTTTGGCTACCGGGAACGGGAAGGGAGCTTTCTCCAGACAACCTGGTACCTCGCGGGCGCAAAGCCTCCGGCCGAGAACTCGACCGCGATCCTCAAACTTGCCACCGAGACTGGACCGACCCAGCCGCGGGGCCTCTTTCTGAAAAAAGCGCCTGCAAGCGGGGCGGGAGCAACTTCGTCATACGCAGCCTCCACTTCAGCCTCTGCCCAGGCTGCAGCCGCTGGCGCCGATACCTCGTCTCAACCCTCGACCCTCATCTGGGGCCTGCCCCTCCCCACCATGGCCAAGGTCTATGCTGATGCCTACTCGAGCCTCGGTGCTTTTACCGGCCTCGATGCCACCTTTCCCTCCTTCGGTCCTGTTTCCAGGCTGGACTTCAGCTCTGGCCTTGGAGTGTCGCGGTCGATCTTCTCGGGGTCCCTGGTGAGCTCGGGAGCTTCTTCCCCCTTTCCTGATGGTGCCACAACCTCGCTGTGGAACTTCACGACGATTCTGGGAATTCCGCTACCCCTCCGCTACGGCCTGTCCCTGACTACCTCCCTGTCATTCAACCCCATGACGCTTAGCCTCGAGGTCCCCGCCTATTCAGATCCCTTTTTCGAACAGGACTTCCGTGACCGCGGCGAGGACCAGGACTGGCTCGGGCTATCGCAGCAGTCCGCAGTCATCAAGACTCCCCCCGCCAAGCGGAGCAGCTTTGCGCAGAAATTTTCGCTGTCGGGTTCGCCGAAGATCCCCTTTCTGTCCCCCTGGCTGTCGTCGGTCACGCCGCGCTGGGCTTCGTCCTTTGCCTGGAACGCCAAGCCGGACTCGGATCTCAGGGCCACCTATGTCTCCACCAATCTGACAAACCTTTATAATTATGATCCAGCCAGGGAGTTCTTCTATCCCTCGAGCTTGAGGCTTGCCGACTTCAGCCTAAACCTTTCCGGAAGCCTGTACGATTCAGCGGGCTTGCCCGCGGGCTCTCCCGCGGCCATGGCCAAGGCCCCGATGACAGCCACAGGCAAGGCCCTGGAGCTCCGTGCCCCCTGGGACAGCTCCGCCCTGCCCAAGGACGATAGAGCCACCACGGTGGCGCGCTCCTTCACCCCGCCCCCCCTTGCCGTGGATTTCGGTGGCCTGCAGGGTGCCAGCGGTGCTTTTGCCCGGGTTTCCTGGTCGGTCCAGCCAGGGCTCTCGCTTGAGCGGCGCTTTCCCGAGACCTGGGCTGGCCTCTCGGAAATCGACTTCGGCAGCAAGCTCTACGACCTGAGCTCCTGGAGACTGGGCTCGGCACTGAACTCCACCTTCGCCTTGCCGGCCAATGTCGTCTCGGGTTCCGCCTCGTTCAACTATTCCGACCAGGGGCAGGTCCGTGATGCTCCGGTGGATACAAACTCGACCTACGCCAGACTCGATGCCCAGTTTCCCAGGCGCAGGGTCTCAGGCAGCTTGCGGCTCACGAGCCAGCCCCTGCCCGCCTCGAATTCCTTCGGCGCGAGCTCCCTGGCCTGGACCATGGACTCGCTGCTGTACAGCAAGGCCTTCGCCAGTTTCGTGGATGCCAGCAATTATCGTGATCCAGCCAACTACAAGGAAATCTATCCCTTCGGCGGCGGGGACTGGAAGGACATCATCACGGCCCACACAGCGAGCGCGACGCTTTCGCACAAGCTCGGCAGCTGGCAGCAGAGTCTGGTCATATCCTCGACACTCCCGCCTCAAGCCGAATCCTACTCGGCCTCGCTCTCGCTGGGGGCGGGCATCCTCGGGTGGACGGCGGGCCTCTCCGCGCAGGAACGCATAAGCCGCAAGGACGCCGTAGTGACTTGGACTCCCTTCAGCGCTTCGATCCGCATGGCCACGCCATTTGGGCTGTCGCTCAGCGACTCCGGCAGCTGGGATGTCGAGCACAACTGGGCGACTTCGAACTCGGCTTCCCTTTCCTGGGGCGCGGCTCAGGCCTCCCTTTCCTGGCAGCGTACCCTGCCCCTTGACCTCGTGAAGGTCGGCGACTCGCTCCAGTGGCAGACCTCGACAACAGAAGCCTTCATTCCGGCGACGGTCGCCCTCTCCTTTGCCCCGAGGTACGCACCTGCTGACCTCGGTGACTATAAGCCCAATCTCGGAGCGACCTTCTCCTTTTCCCAGAACCTCCAGCGCTTCACCGACTCGATGCTCTCGATAGGGCTCAATGCGAATCTTGCCATCGGTTCTGGCTTCACGCTTTCCTTTGCCACCTCATCCCAGAACCGGAGCACCTGGCGCTACTGGCCCAAGCTGTTCCCCGCGACTGCCAAGCTCCTCACCGACCCCTCGATAAACCCCTTCGTCGATCTGGCGAAGTCCCTGGCCGTTTGGGATTTCAGTTCCAAGGGGCTTCTGCATCAGGGCAATTTCAAGATGAAAAACCTGAGCTTCAGGATGACCCAGGACCTCGTGGACTGGGGACTTTCAGCCGATGCCACTGCCACGCCCAAGCTCGATCCCGTGAACAAGGTCTATATCATCGACCCCTCCTTCCATTTTTCCGTGACCTGGAAGGACATTCCTGCCCTGAAAACCGCGATTGCCTACCAGAATTCGATCCTGAGCTGGTGAGCAGCCCTTGCTGGATGGATAGCGATCGGATAAAATATGCGCCCACAGCTCGCACACCCAGCCAACCAACCAGGAGTTCAGGTATGATAATGCCCCTCGAACAACTAATTGAGTATGACCAGAACGCTTACGAGCTCACCGTCGCCGTGACCCATCGTGCCTACCAGCTCGCTGTACTCCGCGGTCCTGAGGTCGATCGCAATTCCGGAAAGGTAGTTTCCCTGGCAACGCGGCAAATCTTCACCAAGCAGATCGAATACAAGCTCCTGGACTAGTCTGGCCCAGCCACCTCGTGGCATGGGTTATGACCCGCGCCACGGCACACTCATGTGATGCAAGCACCCATCATGGTCCTCGTCGGCGCCACAGCCTCGGGGAAGACCGCCCTCCTCGAACGGCTCTGCGCCGAAGGCACTCCCTTTGAGGGACAGATTGAGGTGGTGTCAGCAGATGCCATGCAAGCCTACCGGGGCATGGACATCGGGACGGCCAAGCCAGGCTTTGCGCTTCGGGCGAGGCTCCCCCACCATCTCATCGATATCCTCGAGCCCTCGGAGCAGTTCTCGGTAGGGGATTTTGTCCGCCTTGCAGGCCTGGCAATTCTGGACATTCTCGCGCGCGGCCGCACTCCTGTCGTCGTGGGGGGGACGGGATTCTATGTCCGGAACCTTGTCCTGGGCCTTCCTTCGGTACCTGCTGTCGAGAGGCAGACCCGCGAAGCGGTTGCAGCCGACCTCTCGCGGCTCGGGCCTTCCGCGCTCAGGCTCGAGCTCACTGCGGGCGATCCCGTATCGGCTCTACGAATCCACCCCAATGACCATTACCGCCTCTGCCGAGCCGTGGAAATCCTCCGCCAGACGGGGCGACCCATGGCGGACTTCCTGCCCAGAGCTCCGGCGGAGGCAGGGCTCCCTGCTGCAGACCCGCTGACCGGTCGCAGCTTCACCCTCGTCGAATATCGTCGCAATCGTGAGGAACTCAGCCTCCGGATACGCGCCCGGATCGAGGACATGTTCGCCGCCGGCCTTGCCACCGAGGTCGCCGCCTTCATGGAGGCCGGCTACGGGAAAGAGTCGCCAGGCATGAAGGCGATCGGATATTCGGAATTCATCGAGCTGGCGGAGCAGGGGCTTTCCGGAGACGCCCTCATCCGCCAGGCACGCGAGCGCGTCATGCTCGATACCCTGCGCTATGCCAAGCGTCAGTATACCTTTTTCCGCGGCCTGGCCCGGGACCTTGCCGCAGCCGGCGGTGAGGTTGTGACCATCGAGGCAGGCCCGGGCGAGGTCGAAGCCCTTGCTGCCATCCTCGCCGTTTCCGGGCCGGGCGCAAGCTCCTGCCCCGGCCAGCCGGCTCCGGGCCGGCCTTCCGAAAGCTCCGGTCCCAGTGCGCCCTGACTGGGAAAAGGGCCTCAACCCCGAGCAGCTGGACGCGGTCGAGACCATCGAGGGCCCCCTCCTCATCATCGCCGGGGCGGGCTCGGGCAAGACGCGCGTCATCACCTTCCGCATCGCCCACATGCTCGACGAAGGGATTCCCCAGCACTCCATACTCGCGCTGACCTTTACCAACAAGGCTGCCCGCGAGATGGCCACCCGCGTCCGCGAGATCACCGGCAAGAAGCTCCAGGGCCTCACCGTCTCCACCTTCCACTCCTTCGGCGTCTCCATACTCAGGAAGGACATCGGCCTCCTGGGCTACCGCGAGAACTACTCCATCTACGACGAGGCCGACCGCAACCAGCTGATAAAGGATTGCGCCCGCGAGCAGGGTTACCGCATGGAAGCCTTCGACGCGTGGAAGGTCGGCGCGCTGTTTTCGGAGATCACCGCAGGAGTACGCGACTGGAGCAATGCTGACGATTCCTACAAGGCGCTCTACGCCGAGTACCGTCGCTCGCTCAGGATCTTCAATGCGGTCGACTTCGATGACCTGATAGGCCTGCCAATCAGCATCTTTGACGCCCACCCGGCGACGGCAGCCGAGTGGCGCCTCCGCTACCGCTATGTGATGATCGACGAGTTCCAGGATACCTCACTGCAGCAGTACCGGATGATGAAGCTCATCTCAGGCGACAATGTCTGTGTCGTCGGCGACGATGACCAGTCGATCTATTCCTGGAGAGGGGCCAATTACGAGAACATCATGCAGTTCGAGGTGGATTTCCCGCACCGCAAGGAAATCAAGCTCGAGAGGAACTACCGTTCCACCTCCACCATCCTCGACGCGGCGAATGCCATAATACAGAACAACGACAACCGCAAGGAAAAGGCCCTCTGGAGCCCTGCGGGCTTCGACGGCGGCCTCATCGAGCTCTACCGCCCGGAGGACGACGGCGAGGAGGCAGACTTCATCGCCTCAAGCATCCGGGCGGCCAAGGTGGAGGAACAGCGCAAATGGGACGAGTTCGGGATCCTCATACGGACCAACAACCTTGCACGCCGCATGGAGGAATCCCTCCTGGCTCAGGACATTCCCTACCGCATCTCAGGAGGCTCCTCGTTCTTCGGGCGCAAGGAAATCAAGGACATCATCTCCTATCTCCGCGTCATCGCGAATCCCGATGACGACATCAATCTCCTCCGCATCATCAACACTCCCCGGCGCGGCATCGGAAAGACCAGCATAGAAAGGCTCAACACGATAGCCCGCGCCATGGGCTCACCCATCAGGACGGCCATGGAACACGCCGCCGCCCGCGACGGGGAGCCCTTGAGCGGGGACCTGCCCCTGGGCAGCGGGGAGGCTGCGACCCCCGGCGGCGGGACCGGCACCGAAGAACCCGCCTTTGCCCTCAGCGCGGAGCGCCCCGGTACCGGGAAGGACGTCCCCGCCGACGATGGCGTACCGCGACTCGGTGACAAGGCCATTGCCGACGTCAGTGCCTTCCTCGAGTTCCTCGACCAGTGGCGTGAGGAGCTTTTAGGCAAGAAGCGCATCGCCGACCGGGTCCGGAAGCTCGTCGATGCCGTCGACTACTGGGGCTACCTCATCGAGGAGAACCGCCAGAACGACAAGGCCGCCAAGTGGAAATTCCACAATGTCGAGACCTTCATAAATATGATAAAGGGCTGGGAGGAGGATCCCGACAACCTCGATGCCGGTCTCTTCGCCTGGCTCAACCGCATCACCCTCGTCACCCGGGACGACGACTCCGACGAGGAGGGCGGCCAGGTCAACCTCATGACCATCCACGCGGCCAAGGGCCTCGAGTTCGAGGTTGTCTACATCGCGGGCTGCGAAGACGGCATCATCCCCCACGCTCGGAGCCTCGAGGAGGGCGGCGAGATCGCCGAGGAACGCCGCCTTTTCTATGTGGCTGTCACCCGCGCCCGGCAGCGCCTCGTCATTACGGCCTGTGCGAAGCGGCGCAAGCTCAAGGCGCTCGTGGACTGCGTGCCGAGCCCCTTCCTCGCGGAAATACCCTCACATCTGATATCAATGCGCGAGATGGCCACCGAGGTGAGCGAAGAGTCGGCCGAGGCCATGTTCAGCAAGATGAAGGGGATGTTCGGAGGGGAAACGGAGGGCACGGTCCCAGGCAATGTCGATTCCGGGGCTTCTCTGCCAGCTCCAAGAAGGCCATCAAGGAAGCGCCCGGACTGAGGACTGAGTTCGCGTCCAGAATATGCACCGGGCTGCGTATTCCCGTCCCCACCGCAGGCCCATCCGCCCTTGCCCTCCTGCCGCACACTGGGCCACACTGGGCCACACTGTCCTTGGAAAAAAGGAGGCCGATCATGCAGCGCCAGCATACACCTGGAACCTCAGCCATCGATCCCAACGCCCACTACACCTATCGCGACTACAAGACCTGGCCGGAGGACGAGCGCTGGGAACTGATCAACGGCAAGGCAGTGCCCCTGTATGGCATGAGTCCTTCACCTCGACTTCCCCATCAGAAGCTCGCCGGCAAACTTTATGCTCAGCTCGACGCGTTTTTCGAGGGGAAGCCCTGCCATCCCTTTATTTCACCGGTGGATGTATTCTTTCCGAAAACCACAGAGGCCCTTGATGAAAACGACCAGGTGGTTCAACCCGATCTCTTTGTCGTCTGCGATCAGGCCAAGCTTTCCGATGAGGGTATCCGTGGCGCTCCCGACTTCATCATAGAGATTCTCTCACCGAGCACAGCCCTCCGCGACCAAAGTGAAAAGCGTGCCCTCTACGAAGAGGGTGGCGTCCGCGAATACTGGATCGTCAATCCCGACACGCTGGAAGCCTTCATGTACACGCTGAAAGACGGTAGCTACGGCCTTCCCCGGGTGGCCGATCTCAGGGAGCCCACGCCCTCCTTGATTTTCCTGGGCCTGACCTTGAAAGCCAGAAAAGCCGACCTGTAGCCACTCCCCTGGCTTAGGCCCAGCCAGCCCAGCCCGAGGAAACCAAAAACCCGCCTTTCGGCGGGTTTTCTCGTGAGCGACGGCCAGGCCGTCGAGCAGTCTTACTTTTCCACCTGGCCCTTGATGCCGTACTTCCTGTTGAAGCGCTCGATGCGTCCCGCGGTGTCGACGAGTTTCTGCTTTCCGGTAAAGAAGGGGTGGCAGGCGGCGCAAATTTCCACCTGGATGCTCTTTACCGTCGAACGGGTCTCGATGACATTGCCGCAGGCGCAGGTGATGGTCGTCATCTCATACTTGGGATGAAGGTTCGCTTTCAATTCACACCTCGTTCTGCTGTGCAGCTGCTGATAACCTGTTAATCGGCGACCTTTCCAACATGTGGCGGCGCCAACCGACATTGCCTCTCAATCGCCACTCATGGGAGTGTTCATCGACCGGAGGAACGCGTCATTATTCTTGGATTTCATCATCCTGTCAATCAGGAGCTCCATGATCTCCTGGTCCTCCATGGGGTTGATGACCTTGCGGAGCACCCAGATCTTCTGGAGTTCTTCTTCTGTCAGAAGGAGTTCCTCCTTGCGGGTGCCGGATTTCTTGATGCTGATGGCGGGGAAGAGGCGGCGGTCGGAGAGCCTCCGGTCGAGGTTGATTTCCATGTTGCCGGTGCCCTTGAACTCCTCGAAGATGACCTCGTCCATGCGGCTGCCGGTGTCCACGAGGGCCGTGGCTATGATGGTGAGGGAGCCTCCGCCTTCGATGTTGCGGGCTGCGCCGAAGAAGCGCTTGGGCTTGTGCAGGGCGTTGGAGTCGACGCCACCCGAGAGGATCTTTCCGCTTGTCGGGACGGTCTGGTTGTAGGCACGCGCCAGGCGGGTGATGGAGTCGAGGAGGATCACGACGTCCTTCCCGTGCTCGACGAGGCGCTTGGCCTTGTCGAGTACCATCTCCGCCACC
>JBAXTA010000198.1:0-8812 GCA_037130415.1 Spirochaetota bacterium | reverse complement strand
CAAGCCTCAGTCTGGCCATCGGACATCCCATAGATCGCGATGGACTCACCGAGATGCAGTATCTCGCCAAGATGCCTGAAACGCGTCTTCAGATCCTCGGACAGGCCCAGCCATGCAGGCTCTGAAAGGACCTGGGCGACGTGATACTCCTTCGTCGCCGCCTCAAGGTGGTTTGCGAGATCCACGCCAGAGGAAACCACCGTCACCGCCAGGCGCGCCTCGTTGCCGACCACGCCGAGTATCATGTCCTCGGAATGCACGCCGATTCCGAAGTCGATCGCCGTACGTCCCTTGTCGGCGAGTTCGCCATTGAACTCAAGGAGGGCCTTCCTCATGTCCATCCCGGCGAGCACCGCGTCGTCCGGAGACCTCGGGAAGATGGCCACGATGGCATCGCCTATGTAGCGGTCGATGAAGCCTCCGTGCTTCCTGATCATGGGCCCCATGTGGTTGAAATAGGCGTTGACGAAATCGAAATTCTCCTTCGGGCTCATCTTCTCGGAGATCGCCGTGAAGGAGCGGATGTCCGAGGAAAAGAGCGTAATTGGTTTCTTTACCTGGTCGCCCATGCGTACCTTGGCGATGCTCTCCTTGCCAAGGAAGCTCATGAACTCGGCGGGAACGAAACGGGCGTTGGCCTCGTGCACCTGGCGGAGGCGGCTGAAGTTGACGGAGAGCTTCTCGCTCATGACGTTGAAATCGCGTCCGAGGTCGCCTATCTCGTCCCTGCGTTTCGCGGGCACCAGGACCCCCACCTCCCCCTCCATGAGCCGCTCCGAGGCCCGCTCGAGCGAGGCAAGGGCGACAAAGAGCATGAGGTCGGCGAGCACGAGGATCACGATGACCGTAAGGAGGGAAAGGATGAGTCCGAGGAGAAGCTTCTGCCTGAAGGTTGTCGCGAGTTCCTCGACCGAGCTGTAGTTGTGGTAGACCTCGAAGACTCCGGCGATCCGGCCGTCCGTCGTCCGTAGGGGTGCGAGGCCCCCGAGATAGCTTCCGTACTCGTCGGAATAGAGCACGGTCTCGAGCCTGCCCCCCCTGGCGGCCGCGTAGTGGCTCGGGCTGGCGCCTCCGTAGGGGAACATCACTCCGTAATAATTGCTGCTGTTCCGGACGAAAAAGAGCCTGCCGTCCTGGTATTTGTAGATGACGATCCTCATGTCCTGGGTCCAGGGCTGTCCGTAGGAATCCAGCACCGAATCGACCTGTCGGCCAAGCGCGGCGTGGGCCGGGCCGCCAAAGTCCGAAGCCGAGCCGATGGCATCGACGTCATCCCCCTTCACGAGCTGCGAACCGAGGGAGGCTATGAGCGAGAGCTTGGTCCTGAGTTCCTTCTGGTAGCTGGCCTCGAGCCTTCGATAGATGGCAGCCGATCCAAGGCTCACCGAGAGGATTACGAGGGGAAGGAAGACGGCCACCTGCTTGATGATGACCGAGGTCCGCGAGGAGAAAAGCCTGCGGAGCAACCCTATCACCGCAAACAGGGACAAAGGCAGGAAGGCCAGTCCGCAGGCCAGTCCCACCGTGTAGCCGACGAGACCGTCGGACCTCATATGGGCGCCCGTAACGACCCTCGGACTCCCATTAGGATCAATTACGAAGACCGAGTGGTTGAACTTGTCGACGATCGCTCCGGAACCATCCTGGGCGAAGGCCATGCCCTCGAAACATGGACGGTTCAGGCCGAGGTCCATGACATCCTTCTCGGAGAAGACCGCCGCGAGGGATGTGGCCTTGATCGAGTCCGCCCTGAGGACGACCTGCCTGAAGTTGTCGAGTATGTAGATCCTGCCCCTGGTGTCGACGCTGAGGCTCCAGGGCTTTTCATAGGGCCTGCCCGCCGCGAAACCGGGCTGCGTAATCGATCCGTCGGGTCCGAGCAGGAAGATCGAACCTTTCCGGTCGCTGAGCACAACGCCTTCGGGCAGGTGCGGAACGGCAGCCACCCAGTCCATGGTGAGGGGTGCCGAGAAGACCAGTTCGTGGCCGGCCGGATCGATGCCCGCAGCGTCAACCCGAAGCGGTCTCTTCATGAGGTCGAGCCTTCCCTCTCCCTTGAGGAAATAGTAGAGGTAGCCATCCTGGACCATCAGGCTGCCGATGCGCTCGTCATCCGTATGGCCCGATCCCTTCGGGTTCTCCAGGCGTACGAGTGCCCCGCGATAGCGGCCCGAAGAGTCGTAGGACACTATCTCCTCGCGCTCCTTGGTGGAATCGACGGGACTCATGACATAGTTGTAGGCACAGACCCCGCCCCCGGGCACGGCGGCCAGGCAGTAGGCTTCGTAGAATCCACTGCCGCGGCGACCCCCATCGGCATGCCAAAGCTCGACGCCATCCGGGGAAATGCTCACAATTCTGCGTGATTTGCTGTCGATCACATAGAGGTCGCCCGAGGCATCAATGTCGGCGAAAACCGGGTAGTTGAGCCTGAGATCCTTGTAGAGGCCGTTTCCGAGAAGGTCGCCGAGGGCAGCCGATCCACCGATGAGGGTGACAAGGCCGGCGATCAGGGCAAGGGGCAGGACGGCCACCAGTCCGTCACGGAACATGAAGAGGAACTTCCTGATTCGGTCCATCATTTCCTCACTTCTCGTCGAAGGACACGGCAGGGCTCCAGGGCGAGGGCTTGCCGCCCCCGAGGAGATTCCGGCAGCGGTCCGCATGCCGCGCGATGACCGGATCGTCAGGAAGCCGTGAATGGAGTCCGTCGAAGCGCCTGGAAGCCTCCTCGAGATCGCCCCTCTCCCAGATCGCGAAGGCTTCCTCATAGTCGGGAAGAAGTGCCAGCACTGCCTCCCCTGCGGGATCCTCGGGGTCGATGGGCTCGCAGATGAGGAGTGGCTCGCTCTTGCCTTTCACGATCACGTGGTCGAGGCGCCTGAACGGATTGCGGGGATGGGCGGTCGCGCGCGGAGCCACTGCTGCCCCGGTCCCCTCCCCTGCCCCCGGAGCCAGGAGCGTGCTGATTGTGGCAATACAGGGTACGCGGTAGATCCGGCACAGCCCGTTGAGCCTGCTTGCCAGGTTGACCGCATCGGAGATTACGGTGCCCTCCATGCGTTCTGACTCCCCGACGATGCCGAGCATCAGTGGCCCCTGGTGGATCCCGAAGGTCACGGTGAGCTCCTCGCTCCCGGCGCCGATCCGCTTGGCATTGTAGAGGCGGAGGCGCTTCCTGATGGCCCGGACGCTGCGGAACGCATCCTGGGGAGAACCGGGGAAGAGCGCCATATACGTGTCGCCCATATACTTGTCGATGAGTCCCCGGAGGAGCCGGATCGGCGGCACCACCAGACCGAGGTAGGAGTTGAGGAAATTGAAGACTCCCTGGGAGGAGTGATTGCTCGTGACCTTCCTGAAGTTGCCGATCGTCGAGAACATCACGCAGATCTCCCGACGCGTCTGGTCCCCCAGCCTGAGCTCCGTCAGGTCTTCGACACCAAGGAGGCCAATGAAGTCAGCCGGCACGAACCTCGCGCTTGCCTTGGTCAGATCCGTGATGTCGTCGGCATAGGTCTGGAGCCTGTTGGCCATCTGGACGAAGGAGCGGCTCAGCTGCCCTATCTCGTCGCGGCTCTGGATCCCGGCGTGGAGGGCAAGGTCGCCTCCTGCAATCTGGCGTGTCATCTTCCGGAGCCGGTCGAGGGACCGCATCATGAAGAAATTAAGCATTATGAAGACTATGACGCTGGCGAGCGCGCTGGCGAAGGCGAAGGCCCGGGCGCTGGCGAGGTAGGCGTCGTCCACCTCGCGGACCAGATCCGAAAAGAGCCCGACTTCGACGATCCCCGCCTGGCTGCCGTCGGCCCGGTCAAGGGAGGCAAAGGCTGCTTCGTACATGCCGTAATCGTCGAGGTACTCCTCGAAGAGCCTTCCGGGCCTTGAGAAGAGTTCCTTGACGGCGGAGGGCAGAAGCGTATAGGGATAGTCCACGCCGAAGGTGCCCGAACCGGTGTACACATAATAGGGCTGGCCGCCGATCTGCCGATACAGGGCCAGGTAGGCGAAGGCCCCTGTCCGTTCGCCCTCCTTGAGCAGACCCTCGGCGGCTGCCCTGACGCGCGCGTAGGAGCTTGAGGCAAGATCGGAGGGCACCGCAAGCGCCTGCACATCCTCGAGAGGCAGGAGCCTGGCGGAGAGGCTGGCTGCGTTCAGGAGGGTGTTCTTCACCTCCGCGCGGTAGCGGCGGGCGAGCGTGTCGCCCACCTGGTTGAAGGCCACGTACTGCGAGGCGATGATGACGGGCACGAAAAATACGATCTGTACGAGAAGGAGCGGGTGGCGCCCCCTCATCACGCCGAGGAAGAAGGTGAGGACGGCGGCGACGAGCGAGAGCAGGGCGAGCACAAGACCCACCCAGACCGACCAGCGGAAAGCCAGTGTGGCCTCCGAGTAGCGAGCGCCCTTGAAGACCTTCGGTTCCCCACCCTCGTCCGCTACAATGAGGGCCTGCCGTTCCTTGTCCGCCACTACGAGCGCGCCTTTCGCCGAGATCGAGAAACTGTCGGCCAAGACCCCTCCGGTCCTGCGAGTCGAAAGCAGGATCTCGGTCCTGCCATCCGGCTCGAGGCGCAGAAGCTCGCCCTTGAGCAGGTCGAGGAGAAGGAGCCGCCCCCTCTCATCGTACCTGAGGTCCCAGGGTTTCAGCGCTGAGGGAATGGAAAGCAGCGTCCAGGAAGCGCCCGGCAATGCCTGCCAGACGCTCCCGTCGCGGACGGCGGCGCAGAGGCTGCCGTTGGGAAGGGCGGCGACCGCAACGAAATCGAGGGAAGTAGGAAGGCTGCGTATGGGAATCCTTCCGCCGCCGTCGAGGTCGGTACTGAAGAGATTCAGGTTATGGCCGTCCCCCGAAAGGTAGTACAGCCGATCCGAGCGGACGAAGATCGAAAAGAATTCGGGATAACTGTCGGAGGAAGCCTGGTTCTTTTCGCTGAATAAAACGCGCTCGAAGGCCCCTGATTTCGAATAGCGCAGCACCTGAACCTCTTCCGTTTTAAAACCGAGGCCCTGGTAGGGAATCTTGTTGTAGACATAGAGCCGGTTCTGGCCATCAACCGCGAGGTTGGCTGCGTAGAAAAAGCCGCCACTCCTGCGTCCGCCCGTTTTCACCCATCGGAGGCGCCCCGCCTTGTCCAGGGCCACGATTCGACGCTGGGCCGTATCCACGACATAGCCATTGCCTTCCGAGTCCACGGCCGATGCGTAGGGAAAAAAGAGCGGCAGGCTTTCGGCGACAGGGAGACGCGTCAGCTCTCCGCGAAAGGTCACCACATAGGCCGCAAGTGCAATGGAAATGCCCAGGAAGGCCAGGGCTGCCCTGTGCGCGGCTCTACCGTAGATCATAGGAAGGATATAGGGCATGCAAGGTTAGCCTGCATAGGGGAGGTTTAGGCTGCGGTTCCTGGCCGGACAAGGAAAAAGTCGCTACGATGGGCTGAGATGGGGATAAACCCGAAAATACTGACGATTATCCTGGACATCTGCGCGCGCAATCCCCGCCTCATGTATGTCTTCTTTTCGGGCCAAGAGCTTTGTAAGTCCCATGCGAGTGACGGGTAGTCATATCCTTGCTCCTTGACGCTACTCGCATGTCTTTATCTCTTATATAGCAAGGCCAGCTCCCTGTCAAGCTCAAAAATGTGCAGGGCCTATCTTGAGGGCATCGCAGCGTTCAATGAGCGTGGCGCGATCGAAATTCGCCCTTGCTTCAGGCCGCCCATTCTCATGCTTCAAACTCCAATACGATCTTAGTCCCCTTCACTCGTTCAATCCGTATGGTACCCTTCAACTGTTGCGTCAAACCCTGAATAAGCTGAAGACCAAAGCCCGTGGAGTTCTCGAATGAAACAGACTCAGGAATGCCGTTCCCATCATCTTCAACAGAAATGGCATTCTTGCCATTTGTATTTGTTGCAGTCACTATTATCAATCCCTTGTCTCTTCCCTTGAACGCATGCTTCATGATGTTTGTGATAAGTTCATTGATGATGATTCCCAGTGGCTGCAAGCGTCTGGCATCCAATTCAAAATCCTGTATGAACCTTTCAACTTTCATCATCTTGCTGTTTGGGAAGTTGCTGACAATCTCATCTATCAAGGCAGGCAGATAGTCTTTGACTGATAATCTTGTAAAGTCAGGCGAACGGTACAGCCTGTCATAAAGAAGAGACATGCTTTTGAATCTTGCAGTTGCATCCTCTAGAGCTGTTATTGCCGATGGCTCAGTGACCATATGTGCCTGAAGAGACAGGAGACTGCTGAGGTTGCTCATGTTGTTTTTGATCCGATGGTGGACTTCCTTGAGGATGAGTTCCTTTTCCGCGAGGAGAGCCTTGATTTTTTCATCGGCATATTTTCGTTCTGTAATGTCCTGGAAACTCACAAGGCTAGCCCATATGACACCATTCTTGTCATATATAGGCGCGCCAAATACTTCGAGCATCCTTCTCGTTCCGTCGGGATTGACGACAATCACATCATCTACATGCTTCGATTCCCCGCTCATGGCTGCCACAAGGGGCAATTCCTCGTTGGGATAAGGTTCATTTGAATCATACTTGAGCAAATTATACGTCTTGGTCAGTGTGGCAGAGTTTGCCTCCGGTACAATACCACGCCCGAGCAACTTGAATGACGTATCGTTGGCAAGCAAGGTTTTGCCAGATGGTACTTCTACCATGTAGACTCCAATCTGCATATTGGTCATAAGTGTAGCAACAAGACCATGTTGTCTTGAAAGCTCAGCTTCTGCAAGTCTGCGTTCAGTAATATCCTGAGCCACTCCCAGCATTCTTTGCGGCTTGCCGGACTCGTCAAATATGGTTTCTCCTGATTGCGCTGCAATATGACGTATTGAACCATCAGGCAATATGATACGATATTCAAAGGGTAGATTGGCAATGTTATCCGCGTTTTCAGGAAGGACGATATGCAAGTCTTCAGGGTGGATGGCATTCTGGGCTATATCACCAAGCCGTCCACTATTGCACTGTTTGTCAACTCCAAAGATGCGGTACATCTCATCAGACCAGACAACCTCGCCTCTATCCACTTCCCATTGCCAACTTCCGATATGGGAAATTGATTGAGAGACTTTCAAGAGTGTGTCGTTCTCCAGCAGGGATGCTTCCATTCTTTTTCGTTCGCTGATGTCCTCAATGATTGCGATGTGAAAGTATTTTTCCGGTCTTTCTCCGTTTTTCCACAGGGGCGAAATGGTGAGGTTGCCCCAAAACATGGTTCCATCCTTTCGGACGTAACGTTTCTCAAAAGAGCAACTTGACTCTTCATTTTCGACCAACTGGGATATTTTATCGGAATTCATCGGAATATCAGGAGGATACGTAATATCCATAAACGTCTTCCCCTGCATTTCATCCATGGTATATCCAATCAAGTCACAGTATTTCTTGTTTATTCTCACGAAACTGCCACTCTTGGAGTCGAGCAACGCAACACCCATTGCCGCTTGCTCAAACATGGCATGGAACTTCCCTTCACTTTCCTTGAGTGCGCTTTCCGATTTTTTGCGGGCGGAAATGTCGCGGATGTTGCATTGGATCACTTTGCGATCATCAACATGATATACATTGCTGACGAATTCGACATCGATTTGCTTTCCAAGTGCCGTTTCGAGTGGAAGGTCATCATAGCGTACATAATTCGTCTTCTGCAATTTCAGAAAATTTTCCTTATTCAGTACTATATCTCCCTGGAAGCCAATATCCCAGATTGCCTTTTCAGTAAACTCCGCTTTTGTGTAGCCGAGCATATCCACCATGAAGGGATTCGCGTCGACAATCCTGCCCGTTTCAGCGTCAAGAATAAGGATACCATCCTGAGCAGTCTCAAAAAGCCGCCGGTAGCGAGTTTCTGAATCATGGAGCAGTCTCTCGGAAGCCAGCTTGTCAGTAATGTCCAAGGCTGAGGCAAATAAATAGCCTTGCTCGGAGGGCAAAGCTCTCCATTCCATGTATTTGTAGGATCCATCCTTATGCCTATATCGATTGACAAATCTTAATGTCTTGCCTCCTCTCAGCTGAATCTCTATTTCCCGATTTGTCGGTTCAATGTCATCGGGGTGAATGAGATCCGAAAAGGGTATCTTGCCCAATTCATCACGTGTATAACCGAATGTATTTTGCCATTCATTATTCAATTCCTTGAAATATCCATCTGTCCCAGCAACGCAAATCAGTGCAGGTGTCAAGTTGAAAATCTTTTGAAACTTGTTCCTGCTTTCGAACAACTTGAGTGCCATCTTGATTGAAGCGTCGAGGACAGTGATTGAGGAGCTCTTGACTACATAGCCATAGGAAGTAATCTTCTGGGTCTTCTCGACGGTTTCAGGTTCAGTGTGGGTTGACAGGAAGACGATGGGGATATCATGGTTTTTCAAGATTATTTCTGCGGCTTGAGTTCCATCCATTCCAGTACCGAGGTTGATGTCCATCAGGATGAGGTCGATCGATTGATCGCTTTTCGCCAACTCGACGGATTGTTCCCCTGTGCTGGCGATTATCACTTTGTAACCATACTTTCCAAGCTGAGCCTTCTCATTGGCAGCGATGAGAAACTCGTCTTCTACAAGGAGAATTGTTATATCGATAAACATTCCCACGTTTATGCTCCTACGACTGATTTGACTTATAATTCATACTATTCGCACCTGGCATGTAATGAAAAAGGGTACGCTTAATCTATTTATCCAAATATTGAAACTGTCAAGTAAATTCGTGTCTGGGGTATATTTCCTGGGAATTCAGACGTTCCCCTTTAAAAATCGCTTTTATTTAGTAAGATATTGACA
>JBAXTA010000197.1:0-8858 GCA_037130415.1 Spirochaetota bacterium | reverse complement strand
GCGCATCAGGAGGAACACGAATGAGACGACGATGAAAAGCGTGAGGAGCGACTGGAAAAGCCGCTTGAGAGCGTATCTGAGCATGGCAACCTGGCCCCCGCATTCCCGAATGAGCCGGCCCCCTACTGATCGGAGGGGCCGAAATGGAGCCCTGTTACTTGGCAGCTGCCGCTGCGGCAGCAGCGAGGGCTGCCTGGCGCTCTGCCTCCCACGTGGTTGCGAGCTTGGCAAACTCCTCGGCGTTCAGTGCCTTGTCGAGGACTGTCTGACCCTTGTACTTGAGTCCTGACATCCCGAAGGGGGCGAAGGACGCGGTGAAGGGTTCAAGCCTGGTGGCGTCCCATCCGCCGCCCCCGTTCTTGTAGGGGATGACCCAGGCTTCGTTGATGACAAAGGCCTCGGCCCGGGCGAAGAGGGAGAAGCGCCTGGCCATGTCCTTGGTCTCGGCCTGTGCCGCCTTGACGAGGTCGTTGTAGTTGGGCTTGTCGGCCGTGCCGTAGCCGAGTGCCAGCTCGGGAAAGTTATAATTGGAGCCTTCCACGAAGGGGTCCGTGAAGGTTTCGGGATCGGCGTAGTCGGGACCCCAGTTCACTTCCTGCATGGCGTAATTCCCCGGTCGGCGCGTGGCGCCAAGGAAGCCGGAACTCGGGAAGGCCTGGGGGATCACGTCGACATAGTCCTTGCCGAGAAGGGCCTCGAGCTGCTGCTCGATGACCTGGGCACGGTTGCTCCACTCGGAAGAAGATGAGTTGTAGGGCATGAAGATCTTGACCGGGAAGCTGGCCTTTCCGGCGAGCTCCTTCATGGCCTGGGCCTTCCACTTGAGGGCGGCAGCCTTGTCGAAGGAATCCCTTTTCACGATGGCGGCCAGGTCGCCCGTGTTCACGTAGTCCTTGCCGGCAGCTGATGCGAAACCGGTGGGCGTGATGGTGTTCTGCATGCGGCGCTCGGGGGCGTAGGGCTCCTCGGTCAGGAGGGCGGCCTTGCGGTCGAGGGCCGCGAAGAGGGACTTGCGGAAGGCCAGGTTGTTGACCGCGACCTTCCAGTTGTCGGGCTGGAATTCGGCAGCGAAGGTGGGCTTGAAGTTGAGCGCGTAGAAATAGCTGTAGGTATTGGTACGGGCGGGATGGATCTGGGCCTTCTTCACGGGATCCTTCATCCAGGAATCGAGGATGGATGAGGGCAGGAGGGCGCTGGTGATCTCCCCGCGGAGAAACAGCTCAGGCCCGAGGGTTCCCGCTTCCTTGTTGTACTTGAAGATCAGACGGGGAATGGAGACGTTGGCGGCATCCCAGTACTTCGCATTTTTCACGAGTACGCGGGAGGACTGAGGCTCAAAGCCTGTCATTATATATGCACCGTTGTAGAGGATGGTCTCGTTGTCGCTGCCGAAGGTCGCGCCCATCCTGGCCAGGAAGGCGCCATTGACGGGAAGGAAGGCCACATAGGTCAGCATTGACAGGAAGTAGGCCGTGGGCTTTTCGAGCGTATACTCGACCGTGTACTTGTCCTTGGCCTTGACACCCACCGTGGCGAAGTCCTGGGTCTTGCCCTCGTAGAAGTCCTTGGAACCCCTGAGGAGTCCGACCAGGACGTCAGAGACCTGGGATGCATTGGCCTTGGTCATGATGTACTGGGCCGAGTCCACCCAGTCCCCGGCTGTCACCTCGGCGACTTCCTTGCCGCTGGAGTCCACCCACTTGATGCCCGGTTTGAGGGCAAAGGTCCAGACAAGGCCATCGGGTGAGCTGGTCCAGGACTTCGCGAGGGAGGGTTTCAGGACGCCGTAGCGGTCGTACTCGACGAGGGTGTCGACCATGTTGGCCGCCATCTCCTGGTCGCTTGTGGAACCGCTCACCAGGTAGTTCAGGGTCGAGATTTCACCGGAATATACCGCAGTGAAGTCACGGGAAACGCGATCTGCCGCAACCACTGGCACGAGGCCACCGAGAGCGATCGCGAGGCAGAGAGGCACAAGAATCTTCTTCATCGACAGTCCATCCTCATAATTTGAAACCTTGGCGTGCGGGCAGACCACAGCCTGTACTCCCGGCATCCGGGATGTTACTGCCAAGCATAGTGCATGCCAAGCTCCCTTTGTGTTCCTATCCTGCTTCCCATGAATAGTGGCTCATGCAGCAGAGGCAAAGGGGAGGCTAAAAGACAAAATAGGACTATACTGCTTGGCAATAGAGCCCATTGACAGGAGCATCCAGGCTGGATATGCGTGTTGAATCCCGGGCCTGCCCTTCGGCAGGACAAAGCCGATGATGCGAGCCACCCGTCTCGAAGTGAATCTCGACGCCCTGTCGGGAAACCTTGCCGCACTCCGCGCTTTCCTCGCAAGGAGGGAGAAACCGCCCCTCGTTGCGGCTGTCCTCAAGGCCAATGCCTACGGCATGGGTGCAGTCGAAGTCGCCAGGGAACTGGCCGCTTCCGGTATCGACATGCTCGCCGTCGCCTGCCTCCCCGAAGCCCTGGAGCTGGAGCGGGCGATCGACAAGGGGCCAGCCATTTTCGTCATGGGGCACACGCCTGATGAATATCTCGGCATCGCCGCCGAACACGACCTCACCCTCTCGATATTCGATGAGCGTCAGGCGGGCATCCTTTCGCAGGAAGGCTTGCGCCGTGGGCGAAGGATACGGGTTCACCTCAAGGTGGACACGGGGCTCAACCGCCTCGGACTCAAGCCAGGCAGGGGAGCTGCCGAACTCGTCGCCCGAATCGCCGCCCTGAGAGGCCTCGACTGCGAGGGCATCTTCACGCACCTCGCCTTGAGGGACGAGGCTTCCGACGCTCTTC
The DNA here is from genome assembly GCA_037130415.1 of Spirochaetota bacterium. Taxonomy (GTDB): domain Bacteria; phylum Spirochaetota; class Spirochaetia; order Treponematales; family Rectinemataceae; genus CAIJMU01. Next base: position 6,053 of record JBAXTA010000197.1, on the reverse strand, counting down.
AGTTCGCCCACTTCACCACACTGGTCGACGAGGCTGCGGCTCTCGGCGCGCGCTTCAGGCTCAGGCATGTCTGCGACAGCATCGGCCTGGCGCGCTATCCTGAGTACTGGCTCGATCTCGTGCGCCCGGGGGCAGTCCTCTACGGCCTGCGCCCCATGAACGCTCCCCTCTTGAACAGAACGCCCCTCCGCACGCCCTACGCCCTCCGCAGTCGCGTCTCGCGCATCCGCGAGCTCACAGAGGGCGAAGCTGTCGGCTATGACGACAGTTATGTCGCGCCCAGGGGAGGAGCGCGCCTGGCAACCCTCCCGATCGGCTACGGCGACGGCTATCCTCGCTGCCTCTCCAACAAGTCCGAGGTCCTCATCCGCGGTCAGCGGGCGCCGGTCGTGGGCCTCATCAACATGGACCAGCTGACCTTCGATGTCTCCTTGATTCCCGACGCGGTCGAGGGCGACGAAGTCCTCCTCCTCGGCTCCACCTCCGGGAACGGTGAATCCGGCATCGAAGCCCTCGAACTTGCCGATCTCGCAGGCACGAACCGCAACGAGATCGTGACCGCCATCAGCCGCCGCGTTCCCCGCGTCTACACCAAGGGAGGCAGGATCGTAGGCGAGCGCGACTATCTCCTGGATGGGAACGAATAAGGTGGAAAGAAAGCAATTGCTTGATGCCGCCGCCGCGATCAGGCCCTGACTGTTCGAGCGACGGAGGGCCTTCCACGATCCCCGGCGCGATGCACGCCTGCGGCCACGACGCCCACATGACCATTGCCCTCGGGGCGGCCCGCCTCCTTTCGGAGCGGCGCAGGGAATGGAGCGGTGCCGTCAAATTCCTCTTCCAGCCCGCCGAGGAAAGCTCGGGCGGAGCCGAAGACATGGTGGCTTCTGGCTGCATGGAAAATCCCCGCGTCGAGCGGGTCATCGGACTGCACGTCATGCCCTACCTCCCCGTCGGTACCATCGAGGTCAAGAAGGGCGCACTCAAGGGCGCTAGTGCCTCGCTCGATATCACGGTGCGGGGGAAGAGCGCGCACGGTGCCTATCCCGAGCAGGGCATCGACGCCATCCTCATAGCCGCGAACGTAGTCCTGTCGCTCAATACCCTGGTCTCGCGCCATGTCTCGCCCCTCGGGCAGGCAGTACTGACAATTGGTACCATTGTGGGCGGCAGCCGCGCCAACATCATCGCCGGGGAAGTGCGCATGAGCGCGACACTCCGCACGACGAGCGCGGCCCTCCAGGAGACCCTCGTTGCGCGGTCCCGTGCCCTGGTGGAGGGCATCGCGCGGGGTTTCGGCGGTTCGGGAAGCCTTGAGTTCGAGAGCGGCTACGCCGCCCTCATCAACGACCCGGACGTAACAGACCTCATCGCCTCGCGTGCCTTGGACCTTCTCGGTCCCGATTCGGTTCGCTGGAAGGAAAAGCCTTCGATGGGCGTCGAGGACTTCTCCTTTTTCAACCAGGCTGCGCGGGGGGCCTTCTACCATCTGGGCTGTGGCAACCCGGCGCAAGGCATCACCGCGCCCCTGCACAGCCCCGACTTCGACCTCGACGAAGACTGCCTGCCCCTCGGTGCGGCCCTGCAGGCTGCCCTCATCCTCGATCTTATCGAGGACTGCTGCAGGGGATGAGCCCAGGGCTCCTCCCCCAAGGTTCGTCGATAGCGGTCTATTGATTCAGAGGAGAGAGCTGACCTTAGGAACCAGGCAATCGCCTGATTCGCAGTTTTCGTGCGGATAAGACTGAAAAAGAACCCAAGAGATTGTCCGGGTGCGCCGCAAGCGCTGCAAGGAGAGCAGGCGTTACAGCCTCCCATTCTGCGGGAGAGTAACGAAGAAGCATCACAGCGATGGAAGTCCGGTGCCAAGAGAACACCAGTTCACGTATCGAAATGAGATCGATCCCCTTGCTGCGGAGCGAATAGATCATGCGAGCATCGATGTTCTCGTCCGCAACTATCCTATATGGCAAGTAATTCCTCATCAGCTACGACAGAAGCGGAGTAAGAAAGAGCCGCGCGAATGTCTCTATCCTGGAGCTGGGGATATGCTTGAAGCAGATCATCCATGGTCATACCCTCCGAGAGATCCCTCAGTATGAGTTCGACAGTAATCCGCGTACCTTTTATGACTGGCTTGCCAAGCATAATGGCTGGATCGGAAACCACGCGATCGCGAAAGTCCATGCCGAGCATCCTTCCTGAGTTCTACTATAGCACAGCCCAGATTCTAGGTGACCAGGGATACGACCCCAGCGGGTCGTCATGACGCCGGTGCCGCAGTGGGGAAGCGACCGGGGTCTGACCCTCCGGGCTCGTCATTGCTGCAACGCTCGGGACTACCCGAGCCCTGGTGCTTCGCTGGCAAGCCCGGTACAAAGCGTTCGGTCTAGTCGGATTGCTCGGCATAAGGGGGGGGGGCGTGGCCGCCAAGCCAAAATACTCGCAAGAGCGAGTACATGAGATTGTCAGGAAAACGGCCACACTGGATTTCGCAATCGTGAAGGCTCGTAGAACGCAGAAGATGGGAAAAATCCGGCAATTGTGCACCGCGATGGGCCGCACGGGATCAGGGTGACCGAACGGAGAGTCAAACTCCAAAGCGCAGTTCAGGCGCATCGCGCGAGGCCTTAGGGCTGGTGAGGGCAATAACTTTTCCTATCAATTACCAACTGACCTCAAATTGCGTAACCGTCCAGTGTTGCGCAGTTTGCCCGGCAAATCCGTTGTCCATCAGTCCGAGAGTTCCGTTGACGGTCGAATTGCCTGTCGTAGCTTCGGAGGCGCTGCAGGTAAAAGAGCTTCCCGACGTTATCGCAGAACCAGCGCCTGCCAGGGTAATGCGAAGAATCTGCGCGGTTGAGGTAGGGGTGCCGTTTCCCAAGGCAATACTAAGTCCATTGGGAAAGGCAACATCCGGCGTACCTGTAAAGCTGACGGTAATGACCGTAGCCGAGGGGATATCCACGCCCAAGGGTTGAAAAGAGTAACTCGTGCCATACGGAATGGGCGACATGGTCATGATGCAGGGTGTGTTGCTGACGTAGAGCCTTTTGCCGCTTACCTTCCATATCGGAGCGAGTGCGACCGGGACAGTCACCGTCACCGCGCAAGTAGCCGTGAAGCTGCCATCCGCTGTGGTCACCGTCACCGTCGAGGTTCCGGCGGATACGGGCGTGACGATCCCTAGCCCTGAAACCGTCGCAACCGAGGTGTTGGAGGAGATCCAAGCCACATTCGAATTGGAGGCATTGCCAGGCGTGATGGTCGTGACCAGCGTACCAGTCTCCCCACCGACCTTCAGGCTCAGCGTCGTCGGGCTGAGGCTCACTCCCGTCACGGATATCGGTATCGCGGTGACGCTTACCGTACAGGTCGCTGTCTTGCCGCCGTCGACCGTCGTCGCCGTGATCGTCGCGCTGCCGGCTGACAGGGGCGTCACCACGCCCTTGGCTGCCGTGGCCACCGAGGCATCACTGCTCGACCAGGCTACATCCGTACCCGTGGCATTCGCGGGAGCCAGCGTCGCCTTTAAGCTGCCTTTGATCCCGCCCACGACCGCGAGGGACATTGTGGCCCTATCGAGAGTGACGGCGGTCACGGCGACATAGCCCACACTCTTTGGGTCATAGGGGTTGTCGAGAGCTCCGAAGGGGGCGGAACAGGTTGCCAGCAGCAGGAGGAGGACGGCGGGCGCGAGACAGAATCTTAAGCCTTTATTTGCCATGGTACTGGGTTTCCCTTCGCTCATGGAGCCGCCGTGGCGGATTTGGCCTTTAGCTCGGTGATCTGCAGGTCCAGCCGTTTGACCTTTTCACGATCGGTGGAAGCGGGATCGACAAGAAACATGAACGAACTAAGGCTGATGCCGACAGCGCCTAGACCAGCTCCGGATAGCAACAAGGTGCTGTCGAGGTCCAACTTTGCGCGAAGCGGCGCGACGGCATCGCCGATCGCGGCGCCGTACTGGGGATATACGGTCGTCCCGTCCATCCAGCCATAGCCGGCCAATGCCGCTCCCGCAAGCCCGGCCGCGAGGCTGACCCAGCCCCAGCCCTTCTGCGCCTTGTATTTGGCCTCTTCTTTCTGGAGCGTCTGCATGATGAGGGAGCGCTGGGAATACAGGGCATTGAATTGATAGGCAAGCGAATAGTCCAACGAAGGGATGGCCAAAAGTGCGTCCTTCGTGTCCGGCAAGGACAACCTGGAAGTCCAGGTGGACTCCACGTCATCGCTGATGCGCGCCTTGATGATCCATTTCCCGACAGGCAGCTGCGAGCCTTCCGCAAGCAAGACCGGAGTGGCATTGGGGTTGTCTTCCGGCACGGCCGATACCGCGAGATCATAGCCATTGGAAGCCGAATTGATATGGATCGTCGCCGTGCTTTTTGCGGCAGCCACCTGCGAAAGAGGAGCTTGCGGGGTGGCTTGCGCAATGGCGGCATCGGAGCCGCCTTGCTTCCGGAACAGGACAAAGCTCGCGCCATTCTCATTGCCCGACAGGCTACCAAATAGCGGCAGAGTCTCGGTCATCCCCTTCCTGATCCGCTCGTAGATCGACAGCGAGTCGATCATCGGTTCGGTGTTGCGCTCGAGATAGCCTATCAGCGCCTTCGCGAACTCGCTGTTGTCGGGAACTGTCTCTGACGAGCCCGCGCTCAGGACCTGCCGTGCCGTCAGCTGGAGCGCTTGCTTGTAATACGCCGAATCTATCTTCGGCGTAGCCGCGCGACTGGTATTGAGAAGGTCTCCTGAGAAACAAGAATCCGCCATGATGAGAATTCTCTGTGCCTTCAGCAGCCCGACATAGTTGCGCAACTGTGCGTTTGCCAGCCATCGATCCTGGGTCAGCGTATCGGTCCCCCCGTCCACCGGGATCCAGAAACCCGACTTGGACTCGTCCAGGTGACCGTGTCCCGCATAGAAGATCAATAGTGAGTCATGCAAACCAAGCTTTGCAGGCAGAGTCTGGGAAAAAAGCTTCCGGATATTGGCGGCAGTCGCGTCCCTGTCGTACAGCTCGACGAACTCGTCGATGTAATAATTGTCCGCGAGGACTTGCTTCAGGTTCTTCGCTTCCGCGACCGCGCCCTTGAGGGGGTTCCAGCTTTCGTAGCTGTCTATGCCGATGATGACCGCGTATTGCTTGCCTATGTCGAAGTTGCTGTTGTCCGTGACCTGCTGCGCGATGACGCTCAAGCCTCGCGCCTGGCACCAAAGTCCCGATGCGATGGCGAGCACGAGAAAGGCAACAATGACGGGCCGTGCGGAGGAAGCTACGCAAAGCGAGGTTTTGTCCATGGTACTTCGCCGCATGTTTCCACCTTGATAGCCTGGATGAAATACAGGTCATGTCACACAATATCTTTTAAGTATTTCCATGCCGGGACATTCGTCAAGGCAGTTTTGACCAAAGATTGTGGCGAAATTGTTTGCCTGGATATGCACTTGACTCTGCGGTTCGCTTCGGAAAGTGCGTGCCACGCATATTTGGCCCAGCTTCGATGATTTTCGAGCTTCCAGTGCCTTCGGCGCGGTATGGGAAAAGCCTGGATACTGAGCAATGGGCTATTTGATTTCAACAATTGCCCGCTTCAGACTTCGGTCACGACATGGGACGATTTACCAGGACAACAAGAAACCGCTTTCCTCTGGTTCAAGGCTATGCGGTATATAGCCTGATACCCTGGGCTTTTTTGTAGCTAGTGTACCGACTCTGAAAGCGCTACCTTGCCGCCTGAGGCGCCGCCAAAAAAGAGAAAGAAGGCCGAGACCTTGCCTGTCACATCGAGGACCGTCTCAGATATCCGCTTGTACGCGTAGTCCCGTCGGACAGGCTTCCCGTTTGCGGTCTCAAGCATCCAGGTCGTACCTTGGTACGCTCGGCCCATGTCGCCGAAGCGGTTCGCCGGTACGCGGAGGTCGCGGGAATCGCCTGTTTCAGGCCGGTTGACTGTCAGGATATCAGCCATGCGTGCCCCCTTTCCGAATAGCCTCATAACGCCAGAGTTCTATCCTGCAGAATCCCGTCAACACCGACAAACGTCGACAGA
>JBAXTA010000196.1:0-8917 GCA_037130415.1 Spirochaetota bacterium | reverse complement strand
ATGCCAGGATTTTCGCCCTCTCCCAGGTGGGTATGAAGGCGGACCTTTTGGGATCGGGCAAAGGCCAGGGCTTCGACAAAGGTTTCCCGCCGGCAATTGATGGGCTGGCAGGGCGAGACAACGATGCCCGACATCGCAAAGGGTTCGCCCTTCCCGTAGAGTCCGATAAGGCGGTCGCAGTCCGAGAGAAACTCCTCCGTACTTTCAAGCATCTCGTCGGGAATGGTACTCCCTTCTGAGTTCGGCAGGGTATTTGCGCCCCGACCCGCGTGATACCGAATTCCCAGGAGCCGGGCTGCGTCCATCTGGCGGTCGACAAGTCCCGGCCCCGCATGGCGGGGAAAGCAATACTGATGGTCAAAGGCAGTCGTACAACCGTGCTTGGCCAGGTCCGCGAGGGCGACAAGGGAGGAATAGTAGATGGAGTCGGAATCGACAAGCTTGAAGATCTCGTAGATCTTCCCTATCCAGTCGAGGACCGAGAGGTTGGGGTAATCGACCGCAAGGAGGTTCCGGACAAAGGTCTGGAAGAAGTGGTGATGGGTGTTGACGAGGCCCGGATACACGAACTTGCCCCGCGCGTCGATGATCGTGGCGCCAGCCACCAGGGCTGCCTGGCTCGATGCAAGGTCCGGACCGATGGCGCGGATGGCCTGACCCTCTATGAAGATGTCCGCGTCCGGCCAGATGCTGTCACTCGCATCGCAGCTCACGATGGCCCGGGCATTCCGTATCAGCAACCTGCTTTCCATTGACCGCACCTCCTGGGCCGCGCAGGGGGACTCTACAGCCTCTAGCAACTAGAGGGGCAAGCGGATTTCAGCGGAAATATGCGGAATTCGGTGAATAAAAGAAGATCCCCGACCGCTTCAGGTCAAGCAGCCCGGCGAACAGAGCATCGGAGCTTCAGCCTCGAATGTCAGGAAGCGCGGATTCCACGGTGAATTGAATTACGCACTAGTACCAATCAGGAACGGAATCAGTCGGCCTCTTTGGACATCCTGCATTGGCAGATCGGCGATTCGCGCCATGGGACCAGGCTTTCCCGCTTGTGCGCTCCAGCCAGTTCGCTATATCATCGTGCGCGCATCCGCCAGGCTGCGCGTGGAAATACCCACCATCAGGCAAGCCTTGAAAGGGGACGCGATCATGACAAGACGCCTCTTTCCAATCCTGCTATTCTCGATCATGGCAATTGTGAGCTGTCAGGACCCTGTCTCCCAGGCCCAAGCCCTGCCGGTTGCCACAAGCCATGCAGTCAGTTTCAATGCCAACGGCGGCAGCGGAAGCATGCTGGATCAAACCATCACCGATAACACTTCGGCTGGCCTGACCGCCAACTCCTTCACACGGACAGGGTATACCTTTGCTGGCTGGAACAGCTTGGCCAACGGTTCAGGCAGCAGCTACGCTGCCGGCGCAAGCTTTACCATGGGAACAGCGGCCGTGACGCTCTATGCCCAGTGGACAGCCCTGCCGACCTTCGGAGTCAGCTATGACGGGAATATCAACACCGACGGCGCGGTCCCGATTGGTGGCAGCTATCTTTCTGGCGCTTTGGTGACTGTGCCCAGAAACTCGGGCGGCCTTGTCAAAAGCGGCTATGTCTTTGCTGGCTGGAACAGCCAGGCAAACGGCTCAGGTACGGACTATCCTGCTGGCACTACCTTTACCATGGGATCGGCTGCGGTGACGCTCTACGCCCAGTGGACGAGTTCTACCGGCAATGGTGTTACGGTCGTCGACCCACCGAAGATAGCAGTAACCCTGACGGGGCAATCCTCCACTCTGGCCCAGGACAACAGCATGACGGTGAGCGCAACTTCCTCGGACAAGCCTGATTCCTTTGCCTGGTACCTCGATGGCTACCTGATCCAGCAAGGCAGGGATAAATGTACTGTCGGACCCTCACTATCCCTCGGTGCCCATAGCCTCGTGGCCATAATAGGGAAAAGCGACGCGCTTTTTTCCGCCTCCTGCCTGTTTACGGTTCACTGAAGGGAGGATGACGTGAATAAAATACCAATTATCCTTTCAGGAACCCTTGTCGGTCTTCTCCTTCTTGCCTGCAGGAATCCTGTTTTGACCAGTGGATCGCTGACAGGCAGTATTTTTCTCTCGATTCAGCCGAATGCGGCCCGATCCATTGTCCCAGGGGATATGGACATCGCGAACTATCAAGCGAGCGGCAGCGGACCTTCGGGAGCGACGATTCCAACGAAGGGAGATTCCACCGGGACTTTTGTTTTCGGCAGCCTTGCTCCAGGTTCCTGGTCCATTACAGTAGCTGGATTGGATAGGTCGGGTACCGTAATTGCTTCAAAAACAACGACAGCGGAGATCATCGCTTCGCAGACCTTGAGCCTGAGTGTCCAGCTGATACCGATAGTCGGCATCGGGCAGTTCGGCTTTTCAGTCTCGTGGCCGAACACTCGCAAGGTGGACTCAGTCGTGGCCATCCTCAGGTCCAGCGCAGATAGCAGCACTACGCTGAAACTTTTGCCCACGGGCAGCAGCGTCAGCTACTCAGGCAGCCTTGCCTCCGGGTCCTACGTGCTGCTTATCAATTTCAGCTTGTCAAGCAAGATCATCGCCGTGCCGATGACGGAATCGCTGCTGATCTACGCAGGCAAATCATCGAATGCGACGCTTTCCTTGCCAGATGACCAGTTCAACGTGGTGACTTCAAATCCTCAGATTACCGAAGGATTTGAATCCTCCGATCTGTCGGCATACAACTGGACAACGTCAGGTACCACACTGCCGAACGTCACTGGGGACAAGGCCCATCTCGGCATGAACTCCACCGTGTTCAATACGACGACATGGCACACTGGCAGCACTTCCTCGCTTTCGATCGTCGTCAATCCCACGGTTGCATCCACAGTCTCGTACTGGCAAAAGACGGACATCGGGACCGATGTAGCCACGGTATTCCAGTTCTTCATCGACGGGGTGAAGCAGGGTGAATGGAACGGGCTTGAGGGTTCCTGGACCCAGTATTCCTTTCCTGTTCCCGCAGGCTCCCATATGCTGGCGTGGACAGCTGTCAAGAGCTCCAGCTCCTCGTACCGATCTGCTACGAACTCTGTCTTCCTGGACGACGTCTCGCTGATCCCGGATGTGACCGCTGCAGTGCAGCTTGGTCCCAGGGGGAAGCTGGATAGCTACGTTGGCATGCAGCCCATATTGTTTTCCGCGACAGCGCACAGGACCGATGGATCAATAAAGGCACGTACTACATTCACCTATGCTGTCGTCACCATCGACGGCGGTGCTGGATTGATAAGTCCTGCGGGAAGCTTCACCCCCACGAAAAGCGGTACCTGCTGCGTCGTTGCAACAAGCAGCGATGGCCTCAGCGCGACAAGCCAGACAATCACGATCCATCCGGCGAATTTCCGGAGTCTTCCTGTGACCTATGCGGGGAGCACCTACAACGGGCAGACCACAAGCGGAACCGGCGATCCCCTTGCCCATTCGTATCAGGAGATCTCCATCAGCTCTCCGACAGCATCGACCTTCGATGCGGATGCGTTCTTCACCCTGGAAGGAACGATCTCGGCACCTTTAGTTTACAATTATGCCTATATCGAGGTGAAAAAAGACGGGAACCCGGCGGGCACTACAAGCTATTTCCCCAGATCGGACTTTTCAACGAGGATATGGATGCGCTTCGGAACTGGCGCCTACACGGTTTCAGTGTACAAGCTGATGTCCCTGGCTGTGACCTTGGGCGGCGAAGGTGATTTCAGCAGGTGGAGCTTCGCAAGCCCGGCAGCCTATACCTTCCATGTCAACAACACGCGGAGCGAGGACGGAATCACCTTGTATCCCTCCGATGAGATTCAAAGTGACGATTTCCGCATAGGCAATATTGCGAAGGACCTCAGCTACGGCCTTGCGAAAGATACTGACAAGATCAAGGCCATTCACGACTTCGTGGTCACGACCCTGTACTACGATACCCTAAGCGCCGATTTTCCTGAGGTAAGGAAAAAGCAAAACGCCCTGGCAGCCCTCGACAATGGCACGGCCGTATGCGAGGGCTACACGAGCCTCGCGACAGCCCTTCTGCGGAACATGGGTATCCGCGCAAAAGCCATAGCTGGCCTTGGAGACGGTGGCCCCCATGCCTGGAACAATGTCTTAGTCGGCACTACCTGGCTTTTCCTCGACACAACCTGGGACGATCCCAATCCCGTGAAGGGCGATCCCCGGATTTCTACTGCATATTACCTTCTGGACAGCCTGACCGGAATCGGCGGCGATCATGTTCCGCAGGATCAGAGGCCGGAGAGGGATATCGTCGCAGGTGCACCCTTCTGGCGCGGCCATCCAGATGGCTGGTATTGAGTGCCAGCCTTCCTCAGACCTTGAATTTTCCGATCACCGCCTCCACCGCGTCGATCGAGTCCTGGGTCCGCTCTGAAAGGTCAGAGACGCGGGCAGCGCCCTTGTTTACCTCGTCTGCACCGCCGGCCATCTCGTCGATGCTGCTGCCGATCAGTTCAGCCGATTCCGACAGGCGGCGCATCTCGGAGAGGACCTGCTCGTTGCCTGCGGTCATCTCGCGGGCACCCGCCTTGACCTCGGCGGTAACCTGGTTCATGTCGCGGAGGGCCTCGAGGATCTGGCGCGATCCCTCACCCTGCTCCTCCATGGCCCGCTCGATCTGCTTGACCAGCTCTTCCGTATCGGCAATCGAGGAAGCGACCGTGTCGAAGGCGTTCGAGGATTCCTTGGAAGCCTTGACGACCTCGGTGATGGCGGCGCGCACGCGCTTGAGCTCGCTGCCTATGTTCTTCGACTGGGCGGCGGAGGTTTCGGCCAGGTTGCGGATCTCGTCGGCGACGACGGAGAAGCCCTTGCCCGCATCGCCTGCGTGGGCGGCCTCGATGGCGGCATTCATGGCCAACAGGTTTGTCTTGGAAGCGATGCCAGCAATTGTGGCGTTCGCCTGGAGGAGGTGTTCCGAAAGGCTCATGATCTCCTCGACCTTGAGGTTGACGGCAACCTGCTTGTCCTTGCCGGCCGTGGAGGCGCCGGCGAGGGACTCGAAGCGCCGCGCCATCTTCTCGATGGAGGAGGAGACCGAGGAGATGTTGCCGACCATTTCCTCGATGGAAGCCGAGGACTGAGTGATGCCCGCCGACTGGGTCTCGATGAGGCGGTCGAGGGACTCGATGTTGCGCGCCACCTCGGTAACCGCCCCGGAAACCTCGGCCACGATGCCGGCCTGGAGGCCTGTCTGCTTGCGGACGCCCTCGACATTGGCGAGGATCTCGGAGGCTGCGCTCGCTGATTCGTGGGATGCCCCTCCAAGCTCCCCGCCGATGCCGGCCAGATTGGCCTGGGCGTCCTTGAGGCTCGCCATCATCTCGCGGAGCTTCCCGACAAAGCCGTTGAACCCCCCTACGAGCTTTCCGATCTCGTCCTGCCGCTTGGCCACGATGTGGCGCGTAAGATCGGCGTCGCCCTGGGAAAGCAACTCCAGTTCCTTGCCAAGGTCGTGGATAGGGAGGATGACAACCCTGCCGAGGATCATGACCATGGCGAAGCCCAGGACAATCGCCATGAGGAGGGACTCGATTATGGTCGTAAGAAGTCCCGCGATCTGCTCGGCCTGGGTGCTCGAATAGTCATAGTACAGGCGGATCTTGCCGAGGGCGACCCCATTGTGCGTGACAGGCCCTTCCTTCGACAAAGCCTTGCCCTTATCGATGCCCGAGCCCCAGACCGCAGGAGCGCCCTTCCCGTCGCGGATCTTGCCGGCTATTTGATTGCCCTTGCCATCCTCGACTTCGATGGCCTTCAGGGCCGGGATGGCGAACTGCCCAAGGAGGATCTCCTCGAGTGCTGCCTCGTCGAACTTCTCAACGGAGCTGGCCAGCAAAGTGGAAAGTTGCCCGACCTGCAGAGAGATTGTCTTCTCGATCCCCTTGCGGAGATCTGCGGAACGGGTGATGTTCTGGAAGACAGCAACGACTGCAGCCACCGCCACAATCGTCGCAACCGACAGGATCGCAAACCTGGTGCCAAGTTTCATGGTATTTTTGGCTGCTGTTGCCACATCGCCCCCTAAAGATAGACCTGAAATCAAAGTATACTTTCAGAAGCCCGGCGCGCAACGGCGAATCGTCGCCCGAAGGCAGGGTATCGTAGCCGGGGGAGGACAGCAAGGTGACCATCACCGTCAACTTCCAGAGTGAAACCCACGATGTGCCGGGCATGAGCCTGAGCGTACTCATCGAGAGGAAGCACTGGTCCTTTCCCCTGATCATAGCCAGGATCAACGGAAGACTCATCGAACGCGGCGATTACGGCACAGCCATGCTTGCCGACGGCGACGATATCGAACTGTACCACCTTGTCAGCGGAGGCTGACCGCCGCCCCATATGCCGGGCCACCTGGCTCAGGGCTGCGATGGCTAGCCAGGCGCAATGTACCTCGCCAAGAGGGCAATCCTCTGGCATACTCCTGCCATGGCAACAGATACCTCAGAGGTTGAATCGAACCTTGACGAACTCTCGAACGCGCTCGCGAGGACCAGGGACGTCGAACTAGTCAAGGAATTCCTCCAGAGCCTGCTTACACCCTCCGAAGTGGACGAGGTGGCGAAGCGCTGGGCCCTCGTCAAGGACCTGGCGGCGGGCATTCCGCAGCGGGAGATAGCCTCGCGCCACGGCCTGTCGCTTTGCAAGATCACGCGGGGCTCGCGGGAACTCCAGAAGGAAAACTCCGCCTTCAGGAGACTCCTCGTCGTAGCTGGCTACCGTCTGCCCGATCGAATCGTGATGAAGCGCGGGCCGCGGGTCCGAGCCCTTCCCTGATTTTCAGGCGGCCGGAGCCAGCTGCCCGGGTTTCAGGGAAATCGCATCACTCGGAAGCCACTGTAGCCCGGGTGAGTACGATGTCTTCCGTGGGAACATCGGCATGGGGCGTCCGGCGGCCGGTCTTGACCTTGGCCATGGCATCAACGACCTCCATACCCTCGACAACCTTCCCGAACACACAGTAGCCGGGACCCGCGGGGCCTCCCGCGTCGAGGGACCTGTTGTCGACCAGGTTGATGAAGAACTGGCTCGTCGCGCTGTGCGGGTCGTTTGTCCGCGCCATGGACAGGGAACCGCGGAGGTTTTTCGGGGCCTTGGCAGCCTCGTTGCGGATCGGAGCCTTGGTTTCCTTCTCCTCCATGCCTGGAACCATGCCGCCTCCCTGGACGACAAAGCCGGGAATGACGCGGTGGAAGATGGTCCCGTCGTAAAATCCGGATTTCACATAGGCGACAAAGTTCTCCACCGTAGCCGGCGCCTCGTCCCCGAAGGTCTCGATCTCGATCGCGCCGAGGCTGGTCTCGAAACGAACACGTGCTGCTGCCATATCGACTCCTTTTCGCCCAGAGAATACGCGGCGACGCGCCCATGGGCAAGACTGCCCGCGCAACACGGAGAAAAAGAGGCTATACTCGCGGCCAAGGGTTGCCACCCGGGGAGGTTTCCGTGACCACAGTTCGTCTGGGATTCACGACTGTCGCCGCAACGGTCGCTTTTGCCGCGCTTTTCGCCCTCGGCTCCTGCACGAGCGCCCCTCCGCCGCGGACGGATCCGACAGAACCCAGCAGCATCACTGCACTCGCCGGTGGCTTTTCGCCCTCGGGGACGGCCGACTCGATGACGATCGGGCTCAAGCTGGACTTTGGCAACCGGGATGCCGCGAAATCCTGGCGGGTCGCGATTGTCAACGGGCTGGTCACGGTCAAGGAGTTCTTCGGCCTGGCCCCCGACCTACCCGAAAGCATAGCCTGGGACGGTAGGACCGCCGCAATGGCAATCTGGCCCGAGGGAGAGTACTCGGCCTATTTCACCGTCGATTACGGGGATGCATTCAACCCCTCGCCCGTCTCGAAGACTAAGTTTGTCCTGATCGCGGGGCCGCCCCTGGTCAAGCTCGAAGCCAGTCCCAAGGCCTTCACACCGGCGGTTTCCGGCATGGCAGAACCTGTCACCATCAAGCTCGACGCCAGTTCGCATTACGCATCCGTCAAGAGCTGGGCCATCGATATCCTCGACTCGCAGGGTGACGTCATCCGGAAATTCTCAGGCGAAGGCGCGGCCGCTATGCTCAGCTGGGACGGGAGGAGCGCCGACAACTCCTGGGTCGAACCCTCCAAGCTCTACACAGCCTGGGCCAAGGCCATCGACCTCTACGGCAATGTCGGCGAGGCTTCCCTCGGCATCGTTGTCTACGAGCAGCCCGATGCCCCGGAAAAGAGCGCGATAAAGGCCCAGTCCGCAGGCTTTTCGCCGACAGGCGAGGCGGCGCGCCGGAACATGAACCTCGCGCTGTCCATTGGCAACAGGTCCTCGGTGCGAGCCTGGACGGTAGAGGTCTCCACCGGCACAGTCGTGCTCAAGCGCATCGAGGGAAGGGGCACGAATGTGCCCGAGTTTATCGCCTGGGACGGAAAATCGGATTCCGGCGCGATCTGGCCCGAGGGCGAGTATCAGGCATCCCTTTCCATCGACTACGGAACGGCCTTTAATCCGGCCCGCGTTGCAAGTCAGAAATTCAAGCTGATCAGCACTACTCCGACGGTCAGGATCGGTGCCACGCCGCCAGCCTTCACCCCCGAGGGCGAAGGCATGCGGGAGGGCATGTCGCTGGCGCTCGACGCGAAGGCGCCGCTGGCCTCCATCGCAAGCTGGACGGTGACCGTGCAGGACCAGGCTGGTCGCAGGCTGCGGGCTTTCCTGGGAACGGGGCCCTCGGGACAGATCAATTGGGACGGCAAGGCTGATGACGGGAGTTGGCTCGATCCCGGACTTTCCTGCGTCGCCCGTGTCGTCGCGGTCGACGAATACGGCAACCGGGGAGAAACGTCGCTTCCGATCGAGGTCCGCAACCGCGGCACAG
>JBAXTA010000195.1:0-8987 GCA_037130415.1 Spirochaetota bacterium | reverse complement strand
TGTCTTTGATACTATTTGTTCAAAATATGAAAATCTGGGACAGGCTCTATATATGTCAATAACTTACTTCATTTTTGCCACATAACTGGCTTCGCCACATAACGCATCCGGTTCTTCGCAACAAAGATTCGCTAGACATAGGAATGACCTAATCGGCGACGGGTAAGTGGAAACCGCTTGAGGCATTCATTGAACTTGGCCCACGTGAAGGTTTTGAGTCGAGATCGCCTCGCCAGACACTTGTGCCAGTTCTTCTGGATCGAATAAAAGTACAGTCCGAGACTCCTGAAGTTGCCGGTAATGCCGTAGTACCCATAATGTCCCATCATCTTCTGCTTTAGCTTTTGCTGTTGTTCCTTGAGCGGCAGGTGCCGGTTTTTGCGCATCCATTCCGTGACCTTGAGGATAGCCCGCGCTAATCTGCTCTTGTCCGTTTTCTGCCTGATCACCCAGTAACCTTTTTGGGATTTCCCCCAATGATGGCGGAAACCGAGGAACGTAAAGCTCCCCTTCTCCTCTTCATGGGCTACTCCTTTGGAGTCGCTGGTCGAAGGCTTGCTCATGTCGATGAGCTTTGTTTTCTCTGGATGCACCGTCAGGCCATATTTGGCGAACCGCTTAGGCAGTACCGCCATGACCCTTTCCGCGTCGCGCTTGTTCTCGAATCCCAGCACGGCATCGTCAGCGAATCGAACGATAAAGCTTTTCCCCTGCATGCGGGGCTGCACGTCGTTTACAAACCATTCGTCCAGCACTTCATGCAGAAAGATATTGCTGATCAAGGGAGATATCACTCCTCCCTGCGGCGTTCCCTCCTCGTTGTACGTCACCTCGCCGTGTTCCATCACTCCAGCTTTCAGCCATTTGTCGATGAGTTTCCGTAGCACTCCATCGCCTATCCGTTTCGCCAATATTTCCCGTAAGTTTCCCCAGTCCAGCGTGTCGAAAAATTTCCGGATGTCAAGATCTATGACCCAGCCTCCGTTATTCCCCATCAAGCCTTCCCGCAGTCTCTGTATCGCTTGATGTTGACTCTTCCCGGGCCTGAACCCGTACGAAAAATCATGGAAGCGTTGCTCATAGATCGGTTCCAGCACCATGACGACCGCACGCTGAAGGACTTTGTCCTCGAAGGTTGGTACGCCTATCGGTCTGGTTTCCTTGCTGCCCGGCTTGGGTATGTGAACCCTCCGGACAGGGGGAGCGTGATACGTTCCGCTCTTCGCCCTTTCTTTGAGGCTTTCGAGGTTCTCCTGTAGATGCTCCCGGTAATCGTCGGCTGTTTGCCCGTCGATCCCCAGTCCTCCACCTTTGCGGGTCCTCGAAAATGCTTCCTGCAACCAATTCACATCAATGTGATGCGCCAGCGACACAAGACACTCATCCGGTAGTTTCTTGGCTATTTCCGCTATCCGACACAGTCTCGTTGACACGTCTTCCGCTTTCTTGCGCGGCTTCTCAGGCTCCTGCGTACCCATGGTGTTTCCCTCTGTCAGTTCTTTGTTCCGATGACCCCTTCCCTCCCCTGGGTCCCTTCGGTCAGGTTCCCCAGCTTCTTCGGTACTATGAGTCACTACGACTTCTTGCCGTGCTTCCCCGTCAGCTTCGTTATCCTTCGCCTTCCGGGTACTGATTCTTCGCACGGTGGTTTGTGTCCCCTCCCACCGGTGTCCCGGCTTCGGGCTCCCTGTTGTCCCATGCGAGACCTCAGAGACTGGCTCTTTTGTATCCCGCAAGCCGACGCGGCATAGTAGACTCAGACACGACAAGATCTCTCACGTTCCCAGGCTATCCTCTCGCTCATATGCCCCGTTCTCAGACCCCGGCAGGACCTCTCCATCAGGCGGTACGATGGCTCGGTATCGCTCCCGTTACAACAACAACGAAAGCTCCCACGAAAACAACAATTTCGAGGCTCAATAGCACGGCTTTTGAACTCGCTGTCTACGCTTCACGCCCAAGAGTCGCCCCAAGAGCATGCAAGACTCGCTTCCGATCGCTTGCCAGGCTTTATCGGGTGGGATTGACTACCCACAGGATAGCGGCAAAAGGTTTCAGTCTGTTTCCAGTTTCCCCCTTCTCTGGGCATTTATCGTGACGCAATGGAGGTCTGGTTGTAGTGGTGGACAAAGTTTCAATCGTCCGTACCAGCTTTCTCACCGACTTGAAGGAGTTTCGCCGAATGGCCTTGTCGGTGATGCGGTTGTCCGAAGCCTATGACTGAGTAAAGCGTTGATTCGGTTCGCCTAACCGGCCATCAAGGCGATTTGCCTGAATGCACGATAATCGCTACTTTCAAGACATGAAGAAGTCACCAGCTTTTGTGTGTGCCTTGCTTTGGCTTTCGATGGCTTTTGCTGCCTGCAGCTTGGGCCTCGACACTACAGGTTCCTCCCGAGTAACCCACCCTGATACGGAGCTGAATCTCGTTGATACGAGCCTGCCCAGCACGTATTCGCTCGGAGCGGCGCGGTCGGGCACGACAAAGTCGAACTCAGCAACCTCGGATCGGTCCCGTGCCATCAACCCGATCCAGGGGCTCCACATCATCCTGCGTGCAGAGGTCGCCCCTCCGACGGCGAGCGACGGAACTTCCCTGCAGGCTTCCCATATTGCGATAGCCCCCAATGGAAAGAAGGCCTATGTCGCCTACATGGAGCGGGGCGATGCCAAATTCGGCGCCCTTGATGTGTTCGATGTCTCCAACCCTTCAGTTCCAGTGCTTGCCTCAAGCGAACTCTTCCCAGGTGGTGACATAGCCGCGCTCACCCTCGATGGGAATACCCTCTACCTCGTGGGATCCAAGGACGACCCGGGCGGCAATGCCTGGGTCCTGGCCCTGCCCCTGCAGGGAAATGGGGTGATGACCGCGGCCTACCGCGAGCGCCATCTCCCCGGCAGCTTCGCGACCGATATCCAGGTGGCCTCGGGGCGGCTCTATGTGACGACGGCCACCTCGGCGGCTTCGAAGTCCGCCGGTCTTTACGTCCTCGAAGCGGGAAACCTCTCGACTGTGACTGCCTTGGACAGCTCGGCTCTGGACGATCTCAGATCGGTCGTGGTCGATGGCGACACGATCGTGGTGCTCTCTGCCCAGTGGCCGAACGATTCTGCCACGGCTGTTCCCAAGCTCCGCTTCTACGGGTCGAAACTCCTCGCTTCGCCAATGGACCAGGCCTTGACCGGCTTCAACCTGCAAGCTGAGGCGAAATCCGACATGACTGTCATCGACAGCTACGTTTTCGTGGCCTGCAACCTGACTGGCGTGGCGATATTCTCGACCGAAAGCCACAGCCTCGTTTCCACAATCCCGCCCCCGAACCTGGATACCGCCATCGTGCCCAGGGTCAATCAATCGTCCAACTCCCTGTCCTCGGGCAAGGCCGGGGACAAAAACCTCTACTTCATAGCAAATGGCGAAGCCGGTATGTGGGTCGGCGACCGCGAATCGGTGACCGCAGCCGGCAATGGCATCGTGGGCAGCATCCGTTTCGGCCAGGGCCAATCGGTCAACTGCGTGGCCGGCAAGAACACGACCGTTGTCGCCGCGGTGGGGACCGGGGGGCTCAAGATCATGGAATTCACCAAGTGATCCGGCCGGCGGCCCTTGCCATCGCCAGCCTTGTCACAATTGCGACTATTACGGCCCTCCCCCTCCGCTTCATCACAAGCCTGTCCTATGACGATTGGGGCCTGGTCTATCCAGGCGACGCGGTCGCCTCCGGGCTGCAGTTTGGCGAAGTCGCGATTGTGAAGGTCAGCGACTCGCTCAGCCTTCTCGGCAACGCGAGCCTCGATGGCAAGACCTCCCTGGCACCGGCCTTTGGCGGAGGCGCGGGTTTTGCCCTGGTGCTCGCCCCGGGCTGGTACATCGATTCCATTTATTCGGCCAAGTATTACCTTGCCGCCGGCAGTCTGACCAACGACGTCCAGGCTAGTCTTAATTATGAGAATGCCTTCCTCTATGCCGGGCTCCGCGAACGGCTGGTCATGGACAAGAACAGCCTGACGATCTTCAATTCGCTTTTTGCCAAGTACGCGCTCCTCGCCAAGGCCTCCTTATGGATTTCCTACACCCTGCTCTACGAAAATGGCATCGGTCTTGACCAGGCCCTGTGGACCTACCTGGAAGTCAATCCGGCGCCCCTGTTCGGCTTCACGCTTGGCCTGGCCGCCTCGAGCTTTCACTTCGCGAACCCGATAAGCACCCGGCTCCAGGGTCTGGGGGCTTCGGCGATTCTCGGACTCGCTTTCCATCCCCTGGAGACCCTCACCCTCAAGGCCCAGTTCGAGCACTTCGCGGGAGACCGGGACTGGAACAGGAATTCCCTCGGTTTCGTCGCGGACCTCAGCTTGCCCTAGTACAGCGCCAGTACTCGACAGTCGAAGGAGTCCAGCCGATACTCATGACATGACTGTAGCTGAGACCTTGCTTGCCGAATTGCGCCGACGGGCCCTTGCGATCGATACGCCCGATGCGAAGGCTCTTGCGGAACTGGCCGAGCAATTGGTTGGCCTCTTACAGGAACAGATCATGCGCTGTCCGCTCACCCATTGCTACAACGAGTATTACTTCGGCGATTTTCTTTCCTCCGAGTTGGCCGGGATGGGACCCGACAGCGAAGGGGGAGCCATCTTCCTGATTGCCATCGACAATCTCGGAAGCATCAACGACCGGTTTGGCGAAATGGTCGGCAATGAAGCGCTGGTTGCCTGTTCCTACGCCCTCCAGGCAGGCCTCCCCCCGGAGGCGACGCTTTTCAGGCTGCAGGCTTCTACCTTCGCCGCATACCTCCCTGACCGCGATCCGGCAAGCGCCCTCGATTGCGCCGAGGAAGCGCGAAGGACTGTCGAGGAATCGCGGATGTTCCTCGAGACCCTCACCGTCTCGATCGCGGTCATCGGGATCCACGAAGTCCTCAAGGGCAAAACAACCAACACCGATCTTCCGGGCCTCATCATGAAGGCGGGGCGCCAGAGACTCCGGGAAGCGAGACGGGCCGGGATGAACAAGGTTGTCTCGCGCGATGGCGAAGGGCAGGACTCCGACGATCGACCGCTTGTCCTCATGGCCGACACCGATCCGGTGACCTTCGAGATCCTGGGCTTGGCCATCGAGGGCCTCGGCTGCCGCGTCGAGTCATGCGTGGACGGCGAGGCGCTTTGGGCGAAAATCGAAGGGAGCAAGGTCGGGATGGTCATCTCCGAGCTCTTCCTTCCCCGTCTTGACGCCTTCGCTGTGCGCTCGAAAATGCTCGGGCAAAGCCGCAGCAAGGACATCCCCTACATGATCCTCTCGCGCAGGAAGGATGACGAGACAGTCCAGAAGGGCAGTGAGCTGAAGATCGAGTACTACCTCAAGAAACCCGTTTTCGTGAACGAGGTGGTCGGGATCGTCGGCATGCGGCTCGCGAGGCGATGAGGTGAGCCGGATCGACCTCCTCCCGATACTCGTCCTCATGGGGATGTTCAGTATCGCCTTTCTTTGCAGTGTCGCCGCCCTCTTCCACCGGACCCGGGCCAAGCTGCGAAGCGGGGAGTGGGAGAGTCGCTTCTCCCGCATGCTTTCGCGCATGGACCACGATGTCCATCCCCGGATCCTGTACCGACACAGGCGCGCCTTCCTTGACGCCCTCTGGGCCCACAGCGGGGTCTGTGAGCCGAGCCCCGCCTTCCGCGCATATATCTTCAGTATTGCGAAGGATTCGGGGATCACGGCCTGGCTCTTCCACAGGGCGCGATCCCATTCCGTGATCCGTCGCAGGGAGGCTTTTTCCGACCTCGCCCTCATGGGGTCGACGAGGAGCAAGGCGATCCTCGCCCTGGCCTTCGGGCAGGAGAGGGACTGGGTGACCAAGCTCTTCATCGCCTCGGCCCTCCTCCGCCAGGCAAGCCGGTTTTCGACGAACCTCGTCATCGATTCAATCCGTCTTTCCCCGACCTGGTACGCGCGCAAGGCCTCCGTTCTCCTTGCCGCGAACCCGGAAGCCATCGAGGCGAGGTTGCCGGAGTTGATCGGCGATGCCGACGAGAACATCAGGTGGATGCTCGTCCGTCTGGGCAGCCAGATGGCCTCAGCAGCGCTTCGCGGTTTTCTCAGGGAATCGCTGTGGCAAGCCTCCATCGACCTTGCCCGCGAAGCTGCCAGGGGGCTTTTCGAGTTCCATCCGCGGGACCTGGTCGCCTCCGACATCCTTTCGCATCCCGATGCCCAAATCCGGATCCTCGCGATTAGGGCCCTGTCGCGGTTCCCCGACCGGGCCAATATTGAACAATTGGTTCATCTATTTGGAGACGATGGATCCGACGCCCGGAACAGGGACGCGGCTGTCGCCGCCATCTCCACCATGATCCAGAAAAGGCCCGAATTGATGCGCGGGGTCGTCGAGGACTTCGAAAGGTCGTCCACGGGGCTGAAGCCCTTTTTCGCGAGGGTCCTCTCATCGCGGATCGAGTACTTTGCGCTGGGGCTTGTCGGAAGGAACCCCGAGGCTCCGACGCGCATCATCAGGTCGATCCTCGAGACCGGCTTCCATTCCGAGCTGCTCAATTTCATCATTCGGAACGAGGACCGGGCCATCGAGGCGGCGTTCGTACCATTGCTGAAGGAACGGTTCGCCTACGATGGCCGCCTCAGGCATGAACTCGAACTCTACGCGCCGGAGCGGATGCTCGAAGCGCTCTCCCTGACCGGCCGGAAGCCAGCGAGCCAGAGAAGGGCAGCCGAATGGGAATTTCCGAAAAGCGTGACACTGGTGATCCTTGCCCTCCTCGTGCTCGCCCTTCCCTTCGCCTTCTCTCTGGCCTCCTACGGCCCGATCCGGAGCTGGACGGGACTTGGCGAATTCCTTTCATCCTATGTGCTCGGATTCAACCGGCTCCTCATCTACTATTCGGCCACGATCTCTTCCATTTACCTTCTCCTGCTCGTGATGTCGGCATTTGGTTCGGGCTGGCAGCTGAGGATGTGGAGGATCAAGAAGCGCATGAACCTTCTCCAGAAGGGCCTACTCCCGGCTGTCAGCATCATCGCCCCCGCGTATCGGGAAGAGGCGAGCATCGTCCAGTCTGTGCATTCCCTCCTCAACATGGAATATCCCGACCACGAGGTACTGGTTGTCAACGATGGCTCGCCCGACGGAACCCTCGCCGCCCTCATCGGGGAGTTCGCACTTGTGAGGATCGAGTACCCTGTGGAGCCGGGCCTCGCGACAAAGGCGGTGCGAGGAGTTTACCGCAATCCGAAATACCCCAAGCTGATGGTGATCGACAAGGATAATGGGGGGAAGGCCGATTCGCTCAATGCAGGGATCAACTACGCCAACAAGGGCTATTTCTGCGGGATCGACGCCGACTCCCTCCTCGAGCCGGATTCGCTCCTCAAGCTCGCTTCGGGAATACTTGACGATACGCGATTTTTCGCCGCGGCGGGTGGCAACATACTGCCGGTCAACGGCTGCACTGTCGACCGAGGCGCCCTCCGCGAGATCAGGATTCCCGATGCGGGGGTTCCGCGCTTCCAGACCGTGGAGTACATCCGCGCCTTCCTCGGAGGGCGGGTCGGTTGGGCGAGCTTCAACGGCCTCCTCATCATCTCGGGAGCCTTCGGCCTTTTCGGCAAGAACGAGGTAAAGAAGATCGGTGGCTACATGACGAGCTCGGAACGCCACGGCAAGGATACCGTCGGCGAGGACATGGAACTTGTCCTTCGCCTCCGGCGTTCTCTCGCCGACCAGAGAGTGCGCTTTCGGGTGCACTACGACGGCGGGGCAAATTGCTGGACTGAGGTTCCCCTCAACCTCGGAAACCTTCACAAGCAAAGAGATCGTTGGCACCAGGGACTCCTCGATGGGATGTTTTTCCACCGCAGGGCGATCCTCAATCCCCGTTACGGGGTGATGGGTTTGGTCTGTCTTCCCTATTTTCTCATATTTGAGGTACTAGGGCCGCTGATCGAGGCCGAAGGGTATATTCTCGTGCTGATCGCGGCCTTCATGGGAATGCTGAATGGATTTACCCTGGCCGGCCTTTTCATCACGACCATCCTGATGGGCATGTTCATTTCGACGACAGCCCTCTGTCTCATGGCGGTGGACGAGGCATTTCCCGTGAAGGAGCGACTGCGCCTCATCTGGACGGCGATCATCGAAAATTTCGGTTTCCGCCAGCTCGTAAGCCTCTGGCGCTGCTCGGGCTACCTCGGCGGAATCCAAAAACCCAAGGGCTGGGGCGAACTCAAGCGCGCGGGTTTCGCGCGGGCGGCAAAGGCATGAAAGGCCGAGGATTGACGGGCTCCGGCCCTGCGGAAAAAGGAGCAAATACATGAAAGACGCGCCGACACCTGCCGACGAGGCTTTGAGAATCAGGAACCTTCGAGAACTGGATGTCCTTTACTCGCCCGCCGAGGAGCGCTTCGACCGGATCACCCGGCTGGCATGCAGGCTCTTCAATGTACCAATTGCCCTGGTCTCGCTGGTGGCCGAGGACTGCCAGTGGTTCAAGTCGCGGCAGGGTCTCGACGCGGACCAGACCGAGAGGCGGGTGTCCTTCTGCGGGCACGCGATCATGGCCTCGGATGTCTTCCTCGTGCCCGACGCCACCCTCCACCCGGATTTCTCGGACAACCCGCTCGTGACGGGCGATCCCTTCGTGAGGTTCTACGCCGGGATGCCGGTCAGCACGCCGGATGGCCACAACCTCGGGACCCTCTGCCTGATCGACCATATGCCGCGGACATTCTCCGAAAAGGAAAAGCAGACCCTGCGGGACCTCGCGCATTGGGTCGAAAACGAACTCCGCGCCTCGGGTTCGGCTCCCCTCGACGAAGCCGAGCGTAGGGCCGGACTCGATCCGCTGACGCAGAGCTGGAATGGCCTGGGAATGGAGCGCCTTATCCGCGATGAGCTCGCGCGGGCTTCCCAAAGGGGATCCGACCTTTCCGTGGTAGGCATAGTTGTTACCAATTACGGCGAGATCGGGAAGGAATG
>JBAXTA010000194.1:0-9038 GCA_037130415.1 Spirochaetota bacterium | reverse complement strand
GTCAACAAGGACACGAGGGAGCGGGTCCTCGGGGCTGCCGCGGAGCTTGGCTACCTGCCCAACAAGGTCGCTCGTAGCCTCGCGCTGAAGAGTTCGAGCACGATAGGTCTCGTCATCACCGACATCGAAAACCCGTTTTTCGGCAGCCTTACCCGCTACATCGACGAGTACAGCCACCGGAAAGGCTACACCCTCATCATCTCGGTCTCGAACGATGAACCGGCGGAGGAAAACCGCATAATTGAAGGTTTTATCGGGGATCGCGTCGCTGGCGTCCTGGTCGTTCCCACCCAGGTCACCCGCAGCGAATTCAAGATCTACGAGATCCTCCGGAAGCGGCGGATACCCTGCGTTTTCTCGACGAGCTATTACCCGCGCGCCACGGGCGAATATGTGATGACCGACCTCGAGGCAGGGAGTTACCGCCTCACGAAATACCTACTCGAACTCGGCCATCGGGATATTTCATACCTTGTCAGCCTGGACCCCGAGGCTCCGATCCGGAGTCTCCGCCTCGCAGGGTATCGAAAGGCCTTCGAGGAGAAGGGTCTCGAGCCGAATCCGGACTGGACCGTGCAATGCCATAAGCCTGATTTCCATTCGGGTTACAGCGAGGCAAAGGCCCTCCTGGCCACGACGAAACCCGATTCGATCATCGCCATCAACGACATCATGGCCTTAGGCGCACGAAAGGCGATCCGCGAAAGCGGCCTTGCGATACCGCGCGACATATCCATCGCCGGCTATGATGATCTTATCTACTCGTCCATCTCGGACATACCCCTGACGACCGTTCACCAGAATGTCGAAGAGATCGCGCGTCTGTCTGTGGACATGCTGGTATCCCGGATCGAGGGGACAGAGCCACGGGACGAGCATCGCCTGATCGGACCGGAGCTGATGGTCAGGGAATCGACTGGTCCTGTGCACTCAGGCGCTCTGCCCGCGACAGGGTCCTGAGGGTCGGCCGAGGCGCAATTCACGGTCTCGGCTCCCTGGCCCGCCTCCCTGCTGCAGAAAAGCGACACCCTCCTTCGACTACGCTGCACAGCATGGTAGTGTTGGCGGCGAGCATGGCTGCAGAGGAGAAAAATTATGGCCACGACAAAGATCATGAGCGCCGAGGAAGCGGTCTCAGTCATCCGTTCGGGTTCGGTCCTTGCCACCGGTGGCTTTATCGGAAGTGGCTTCGCGGAAGAGCTGGCGATCGCCCTCGAAAAGCGCTTTCTCGAAAGCGGCGAACCACGAGACCTGACCCTCGTGTATGCTGCCGGACAGGGCGATGCCCATGACAAGGGCTTGAACCATCTTGCCCACGAGGGCCTCGTCCGCCGCGTGATCGGTGGCCATTGGGGACTGGCGCCAAAACTCGGGCGCCTTGCCCTTGAAAACAAGATTGAGGCCTACAACCTGCCCCAGGGCTGCATAGCGCATCTGTTCCGGGACATCGCGGGCGGTCGGCCGGGCCATTTCACGAGGGTTGGACTGAAGACCTTCGTCGATCCCCGACTCGGCGGCGGCAAGATGAACAGCCGCACGGTCGAGGACCTGGTGGAACTTGTCTGCTTCGACGGGCGGGAATACCTGCGCTACAAGCCCTTCGCGATCGACGCGGCGATCATCCGCGCCACGAGCTCCGATGCCGCTGGAAACCTCAGTTACGAAAGGGAAGCCCTCATCCTCGAGAACCTGGCCATTGCCCAGGCTGTCCACAACTCAGGAGGAAGGGTCATCGCCCAGGTCGAGCGCATTGTCGAACGTGGCTCCATCCACCCGAGGGACGTGAAGGTCCCAGGCATCCTTGTCGATCGGATTGTCCTGTCCCGGCCCGAACATCACCTGCAGACCTACTCGGAGGCCTACAACCCAGCCTACTCGTCGGAGATACGAATTCCCTCAGCCGGCCTGAGC
Source organism: Spirochaetota bacterium (assembly GCA_037130415.1). GTDB lineage: Bacteria > Spirochaetota > Spirochaetia > Treponematales > Rectinemataceae > CAIJMU01. The sequence goes on along the minus strand of JBAXTA010000194.1, from coordinate 7,127 downwards.
GCCCTGCCCCTGGACGAGCGCAAGATCATCGCACGGCGGGCAGCCCTCGAGCTCGGGAGGGGGACGATCGTGAACCTCGGCATCGGCATGCCCGAGGGTGTCAGCAGCGTCGCCTCCGAGGAGGGCATCCTCGACCGCTTTACCCTCACCGTCGAACCGGGACCAATTGGCGGTATTCCAGCCTCCGGGCTCTCCTTCGGAGCCTCGAGCAACATGGAATGCCTGATCGACCAGCCCTCCCAGTTCGACTTCTATGATGGCGGCGGCCTCGATGTCGCCTTTCTCGGAATGGCCCAGGTCGACGGCGGCGGAAACCTGAACGTCAGCAAGTTCGGTACGAAATTCGCCGGAGCTGGCGGCTTTGTCAACATCTCGCAGAACGCCCGGAAGGTGGTCTTCCTTGGAACCTTCACCACAGGCGGGCTCGGGGTCGCCGTCGAGGACGGCAGCCTCAGGATTGTGCGGGAGGGTTCCACCCCGAAATTCGTGAAGGCAATCGAACACCGAACTTTCTCGGGAGAGTATGCCGTCGAGTCTGGCCAATCCGTCATCTATGTCACCGAGCGGGCTGTCTTCGCGCTCTCGCCTGAGGGCCTCGAGCTCCTCGAGATTGCCCCGGGTATCGACCTCGAGCGCGACATCCTCGACCGGATGGAATTCCGGCCCCTCCTCCGTGGCGCGCCGAAGCTCATGGATAGGCGGATATTCCGGGCTGAAGGGATGGGGCTTGCGGGTGAGGCAGGCGGGGGGGCGTAGTGTTGGGGGGGGCCGCCTGCAGCGGGCGTGGTCGCTGCCTTCGACCATGGCTTGAGCCACAAGCATCCTGTCGAAAGGATCTCCATGGATCAATGGAAGGGAATCGACTGCGACAGCATGGATGCCCTCGATCGGGAGTTCCACGTAGCCATTGTCGCAGAGTCCACGGCGGAACAGGTGGAGATCGACATGGAAATCCTGTCGCTCCAATCCCTTGTTGATCGCGATTTCCTACAGACTCGCAGGGCTGGAAAACAGCTCGTTCCCCTTGTCCACGATCAGTCTCTTTGCCTGCGTGGGCAATTTCGCAAGCTCATTCGCCAGCCACAGGAGAATATGGGTATCTATGAGGATTTTCAGGCGCCACCGCCGAAAAGGGCCTCGATTTCCTTACGTCCGAGTTCATCGAAGTCATCCGGAACCTTGAAACAACCTTTGAGAAAACCCATCCGGCACTGCTGTCCGGCTGATAGCGCATCCAGGGAGACACCCTGACAAGCGGCTTGCCTGCCTTGGCGACGATGAAGCTTTCCCCCCTGCTCGCCGAATCTACCAGGCGGGACAGATGGGTCTTGGCCTCGTGGATATTGAATGTCTGCATCACCTCTCCTGGACTTGGTTTTGTGGATCTAGTTTAGCCAGATCAAGCAACCAGGATTGCGAGGGTGGCTCAATCCAGCCCTCGCCCAAGCCTTTGCCCCTACGGCCGGTGGTGATATTGTCAGTATATGCGACCCTTGACCACCAGCGTGTATTCCTTCAGCAATCTCGTCGAAGGCGGATTCGTCGTCATCCTGATCGACGAATCCGACAAGCCCATCCTGGGACACCTGGGCACGTCCTCGGTGCTGGCCATCCAGGAAGAGCTGAAGAAGTTCTACTCAGTCGTCAAGAAGACCGAGGCCTTGCAGCGCTTCGCCCTGATCACCGGGGTCAGCACGTTCTCCAAGGTGTCCATCTTCTCGGATCTGAACAACCTGACCGACCTGACCATGAACGCCCAGGCTGCCACGCTGCTGGGGTACACCCAGACCGAACTGGAGGCGAACTTCCCTGAGTACCTGGAAGCCCTGGCCACGGCCACTGGACGCACTCGCCCCCAGACGCTGGAAGCGATGCGGACCTGGTACAAGGGCTACAAATTCCATCATAGCTCCCAGACCCTGTATAACCCGGGCTCGGTCATGAAGTGTTTCATGGAGCAGGAGTTCAAGAACTACTGGTTCGAGACCGGCACACCCGGCTTCCTGATCCAGCTTCTCAAGCGGCAGCCTATCAAGCTCGGGGACCTTAGCGCAGGGGAGGAGCTATTCTCCACCTATGATCCAACCAACCTGGAGCCGTTGGCACTGCTGATGCAGACCGGCTATCTGACCATCAAGTCCGCAGAAACCTTCGGCGATTTAGCAAGCTCCATCTGGGCTATCCCAACAAGGAAATCGAACACTCCTTCAGTCATTGGCTGGCCCAGGGCTTTTCGGAGCTTCCTTCTGCGGACATGACGCCGCTCCTGCATCGGCTTGTGGCAGCGCTGAGGGAGTCCCGCCTCGAAGACCTGCTCGAAACGCTCAGGCTCTTCTTCGCGAAAATACCCAACACAATTACCCTGGACCACGAGAAGTACTACCAGACCATCTTCTTTACGGTCTTCAAGCTGATCGGCACCGCGCGCAAGGCCATGGAGCAGATCCGGAAAATGCGCTGTTTCGAGCCTTATCTGGATGACGGGCGGCACGTCACGCTGGTGGGTGCGACTTTTTCGAACAAAAAACCCGGAACCTGGGGAAATTCCTGGTAGAGGCACCATGAGAGAGCCGGGAATCCGCCCGCATCCCAGGCTCGCCTGAGCTAAAACCAAAAGCCTGCCCCAGCCGCTTTCAGCCTGCCGCTTACAGCCTGCCGCTTACAGCCAGCCGCTTTCAGCCAGCCGCTTACAGCCTCCCTGTGCGGCCGCCTTCGCTCTGGTAAAGGGCCGAAAGGGCCTCGCCTGCCCTGCGCCAGGCCTCGAATTTCCTCGTGGCTGCCTGCCGTTCCACCTCGCCCGCAGCCGCCATTGCCTGAGGCACGTTCATGGCGAGGGCTGCGCTCCGCCAGTCTGAAAAGAATCCAGCGCCAACGGCAGCGAAGGCGGCCGCGCCGACGCAGGCGCTGTCTGTCTCCGCCATCACTTCGACCTGCCCGTCTACATTGTCGCGGATGAGTCCGGTCCAGTAACGGCTGTTGAGCGCTCCTCCCATGAGGCGCAGGGTCTCTACGGCACAGCCGTTGGCCCGGTATTCCTCGAGGGCCAGCCGCATCTGGAAGACCACACCTTCCATCACTGCCCGCGCCGCGTCGTAGCGGTCGTGCTCGAGGCCGAGGCCCAGGAAGGCGGCCCTGGCGGTCGGCAGACGCCGTGGGAAGCCTCCCCCGACGAGCCAGGGGAAGTAGAGGACGTCTCCCGAGCTGCCTCCGGCCCGATCGACATGGGAGGCGAGCTCTTCGTAGTCCTCGCCGAGGAACTTGCTCCGGAACCACTCGAGGGCGGCCCCCGAAGTTGGCAGGGCAGTGAGGGCGCCGAAGCGGCCCTTGATGACATGGGGGCCGGGATTGATCCACGATTCAGTGAAGAGGGGCTGGTCCGTGACTGCCAGCAAGACCCAGGCAGTTCCGGTCGAAAGCATGATCTCGCCAGGCTTCGTGATGCTGGAACCCAGACAGGAGCAGTACTGGTCGTGGGCTCCGTTGTAAACCCTGACTGCTTCGCCAAGGCCGAGGACCCTCGCGGCAACCGGCAGAAGGGTACCGATAAATTCGCCTGAACTTACTATCTCGGGCAAAAGCCGCAGCTCGCAGCCTGAGGCTTCCAGGATGGCCGGGTCCCAGTGCCCGGTCCCGATGTCCATGAGCTGTCGTATCGCAGCATTGGTTGGATCGATGCAGGGTCTTCCGACGAGGCGCTGGTTGATGAACTCGAGGGTCGACAGGAATTTGTCCGCCCGCGCGACTGTGGACGGCTCGTGCTTCCGGAGCCACATGACCTTGGCAGCGTCCAGGGAGGGGCCGACGCGCCAGCCCGATTTTCGATAGATGCACTCGGCGCCAAGCGTCGATGCCAGTTCCTCAGCCTCGACGCTGGCGCGGCCGTCCATCCAGGTGAGGGCCGGCCCGAGGGGTTCCCCCCGGCCGTCCACGAGAAGGGAGCTTGCACCCTGGGTGGACAGCGAAAGGGCGACGACTTCCCGCGCGGCGTTTTCGCCCAGTCCTGCGCAGGCTTGCCTGACCGCAGCGATGGTCGCAGTCCACCATAGGGTGGCATCCTGCTCGACACGGCCCTCGCCCGGGGTCACGAGCCCGTAGCCCGAATAGCCCCTGGCTACGACTCGGCCGGAAGAATCGACAAGGAGCGCCTTGGTTCCTGTGGTTCCTACATCTATTCCTAGTACGTACATGTCGCACTCCCTGGTCCGGGCTTGTTCACGGGCCAGCCCCGAGGGCCTGTGAGATGCGCCTCGACAGCCCTTCCATCTGGGACTTCGTGACGAGGAATTCCGCGTCGCCGTCGTAGGCGAGGGCATAGAAATCATCGCTGACCGGGACAAAGCCGAAGCTCCGCGGGGAAAGCCCGGCGTTCAGGTGAAAGACCACCGTCGCCTCTTTCGGAAGCCTGGGCGCATCGATGGCCTTCGGGTTCGGGCCTTCGATGGCGATGCCGACAATCCACTGGTAGATGTTCCTGAAGGTGGCTTCCGCGATCGTCCTGTCGCCAAGCCGGTAGGATGTCGCATAGTTCTTGCTGCTGCCGGACTTCGCATCCTTCGCAGGCGGCAGCTCCCTGCGATCCAGCTTGAAGTCGAGGCTCAGATCCTTGTAGCGGAATTCGAGGGCAGAAACCTTTTCAATTGGTATGAGGAGTGGGAGGTGGTTGATCAGCTGGAAGGCGTCGGCCTTGTAGACAAAGGCCAGGTCCGTCCTGAGGAGGGTGAAGACCCCAGGCTTGTCGAAGAGCCTGGCATAGAGCGTCGTCGGGCTTGCGTCCTTGCCAATCAGCAGCCTGAGGCGGGCATTCCCGTCGCCGAGTTCCAGGTCAACCAGAGGCGGATCGAGTCCCAGGCTCGCGAGGGACCCTGGCTCATCGACAAAGTCCTGGATGGTGAAGGCGGGCGGCAGGGACTTCAGGAATACTTTGAGCGAGTCGGGACCCGCAGGGTAGACATGGCGGAAAGGTTTCAGCACCAGTATCGAAGTCTGGTAGAGTGGGTCGTAGCGATCGGGCAGATCGGCAATCTCCAGACGGAGGTCGTCTCGCAGGATCCGGAGGAGGGCGAGCTTCTGGAGGTCCACGGTCTGCAGCTTCCGCTCCCTGAAATCGTCGGGACGGCCATAGAAGTTCTCGACGGCCAGTCCTGGGGCCAAGTAGACGACAGTGGATCCTGGAAGGCGGACATAGTAGTCGCCTCCGGGTCCTTTCGACCCGATTTCGAGGGCATGGCTCGAAGCGTCCTCAAGGGTGATCGTGACGAGTCCGGGCTTGTCGAGCCCGAAGTCAGCCGGCCTCTGTGGATCGGCATCGACGGTGTCGGTCGCTTCGAGGGAAGTTAGCGCATACAGGGCTGCCAGGATACGGTTGGCGGAAAGCCCGATGCCGTGCCTTCCTTCGATGACAAAGCCCCCGGCGCCTTTCACAAGGGCGAAGACCGTACCGTCCGGTAACAGTTCGTCTATCCGCAGCACTTTTCCGGCTTCCATAGGAATGAGGACCTTCGGTGCGGCTCTGACGCGCGGCTCTGACGCCGCGTCGAAGGGCTTCGCGATCGAAAGCCATCCGTAGCCGACGGCCAGGACAAGGACAGCCGCGGAGGCGGCGACAAGCCCCCTTCGCATCAGCGATGCCTGCGCCGGGACCACACGACCAGTCCCATCGCCATGACGAGTCCGGGCAGGAGGACGACGATGATGAGGATCCACAGGACTGCCTGATTTGCGTTTAATTGAACTGGCATAAGGAGGGTGCTTTTCGGACGGATGCCGAGGCCTTCGCTCCTGTTCGCCGACCAGGCGACCATGTTGAGGAAGAGCTCCTTGTTTCCAGGCCCCATGTACTGCGACATGGCCTCGGGCAGGACGAAGAGCGAAGAGCCGACAACGACGAGTCGGGACGATCTGGCCGCCGGATCGTCCTTCCTGTCCTCCACCGCGAAGGCCAGCGCGAAGGGACCGTCACGGTCGCTCGCTATACGGGTCATCGAGTCCGAGCCCAGATCAGTCCTGAGCCAGGATTCCGGGCTGGAAAGGACCAGTGCATCAATCTTGAGGTTCCGCTTTTTCAGGCTTGACAGGTCGAGGCCCTGGGCATTGAGCATGGTCACGACATAGTTCTTGGCCCTGATCGAATCCAGGATGGAATGCTTCCCGAGATCGGGAATGAGAAGATTGGGTCTGCCAGCCACTGTGTTGGATTGGCCTCCCTCGAGGACATAGCCCTGCGTTGTGGCAACCCCGTAGAGATTGAGTACGCCCTCGAGGTTCCCCAGTGGAGATTTCATGCGGTCTATCAGGAAGAGGGCGTTCCCGCCCGCTTCGAGAAAGCGCTTCAGGCTTTCGGCCTCGCCGGGCAGAAGGTCGTACTTCGGTGAAATCTCAATGACAAGGTCGGCGTCGGCGGGAACAGAAGTCGCCGAAAGCAGCGCAAGCGGACGGAGTTCGATGTTGCCAGCGGCCAGATCGGAAGCGAGGCCGAGCTGTTCGACCGTAAACTCGGAATGTCCGCCTAGTTCATACACGATCGAGGTCTTTCCTCCAGTCGCATAGATGATGGCCGAGGTGACACGCTGCTCTGTGGCTATCGCCTGGACCTCCTCCTGGCCTGTTCGCTGGTTTGCGGAAAGACGGTAGAGTTCGGAATAAGGGATGACCTTGAAGCGCCCGCTTCCAGCAGCAACGACGACAAGGCTGCCCTGACCGAGGCCCTGGCCACTCGTATCGTATTTTTTCGAAAAGGAGGGACGCTTGTCGACGTCGAAATACTCGAGCCTGATCCTCGAAGAGGCATCGCGATATCGCCGGAGGATCTCGACGATATCCGAGGGTTCCCGACCCGGCTTGAAAAGGCCATAGATGGTCAGGTCCTCCTTGAGGCCCTTGAGGAAATCGAGGGTCTGGGGCGAAAGGCTATACAGCTGCATGGCGCTCAGGTCGAGTTTCAAGGGCAGCTGTCCCACCAGAAGATTTGCGAGGACGAGAGCCGCCAGGACGAGCATCGTGACTAAGGCTGCATAGCCACCGTGCCGGAACCGCGCCAAGCGGGCTTGGCGCGCGGAGCTGGCCTGGTGCGCGGAGCGGGCTTGGCGCGCGGAGCTGGCCTGGTGCGCGGAGCGGGCTTGGCGCGCGGA
>JBAXTA010000193.1:0-9047 GCA_037130415.1 Spirochaetota bacterium | reverse complement strand
ATCTCTGTCGCGGACTCCTCGTCAGCATTGGTGGCAATGGCCCGGGCCAGCGACTCCTCGCTGACAGCGGCAAGCCACTCCGCGGCGGAGGTCCCCGACTCCCTGTCCATCCGCATGTCCAGGCGGCCATTGCGTTTGAAGGAAAAGCCACGCTCGGGATCGTCGATCTGCATGGATGAAAGGCCGATGTCTGCGAGGATGAGGTCGGCTCCAGCGATGCCCAGCAGGTCGAGCTCTTCCCGCATCCTGGAAAACCCTGCGTACACTGACTGGAAGCTGCCGAAGCCTTTGGGGTCAGCAGCTACGTCTGCCGCAAGCCGGGCGCTGGTCTTGGCCAACTCGACAGCGTCCCGATCGAATCCTATGAGGCGACCTCCGGGAGCGATTGCGCGAAGGAGCGCGGACGCATGGCCGCCGTGTCCCAGCGTCGCATCGACCGCGGTCTCTCCTGCTCCTGGCGCGAGGACGGCTCGTATCTCGGCCAGGCAGATCGGTCGGTGGCTGCCCGCGGGCGTCGCTCCCCTAGCGAGGATTCTTGCAAGGTCTTCGGGGAAGTCCTGGGAGTTGTGTTCCTTGTATTTTTCCGAGAAGTGGCGCGGGTGAGTGCCTCGGTAGCGCTTTCTCCGGACGTGCGGATTGCCCTCTTCAGGCATGCCCCCGCCTCCTTTGCAGGCTGCGGAGTTTGTCCACCGCTCGCAGGATCGAGGGTTCCGGATTGCGGCGCAGGGCCTCGTCCAGATCCAGCCAGGCAAGCTCAGTGGATTCCTCGCTCAGGCGCGGTGCCGACTCCTCCACGACAAAGAGATAGCGGATGTCGAGATGCAGGTGCTCAAGTTCGGCAGCCCGGGCTGGAATGGCGTGGATGTCAATGTCGAAGGGAAGGAGGGAATGCGGCGGGCCTACTGCGATGCCTGTCTCCTCAAAAGCCTCCCTCCGCGATGCATCGAGGGCGCCCTCGCCCGCCTCGCAGTGCCCCCCGGGTTGGAGCCACTTATGGAGTTTCGCGTGATGGACGAGGAGGATCCTTCCCATGGTGGTGTCGGTGATGAAGGCCGAACCCGTGACATGCCCGACCACGCATGTGCGGGAAAACGGGTTGCTGTGCTCCCTCACAAGAGTTGCGATGCTCCTGGCGACTTCGCCTTCCTTTGGATGAAGGTTGGCATAGCGCCCGAGATCCTCGATGCAGGCACGACAGGCTTCATCCACGGCTTCGATTCTCGCTGGCCGTGGCTGCGGCCGTAGCTGTAGCTGTAGCTGTAGCTGTAGCTGTAGCTGTAGGTGTAGGTGTAGCTGTAGGTGGACGCATCCTTTCGAGGAAGAAGGCAGCGTGGCTGGATGTGAGGATCGGTGGATTCCTCGCCAGGATGGCCGCGATTTCGGGGGTCCTGGCAAGGTCATGGGAGAGGAAGCGGCGGACTTCGGGGCGGTTCCAGCCGCGCGGATGGGCGAATTCACAATAGAGCGCGAGCTCGCCCTCGTAGAATGGTTTAGTTGATAGCATTTTGGCTTCCTGGCCCGAAACAGGCATGTTGAATACAGCGTTGTTGAGGAAGGCCACACGGTCGGCGCGGGCAGCCAGGAAATCCCTGGTCCTGAGTGCCGCATCCCGGTCCTCGGCCGGCGTACCGAAGAGCGCATAAATATAGACAGCGATGCCTGCATCGGCGAGGGCATGGAGCGCGCGGTCGATCATGGCCAGATTGGTCCCCTTGCCCATTGCGTCGAGGACAGCCTGGTCACCCGACTCGAGGCCGAGCTGGAGCATGACGCAGCCGGAAGCTGCCAGGCTTCTGGCAAAGGCACTTTCACCGAGGAGGGGCGAAAAGCGGGCGAAACCATACCACGGGACTCCGGGCGGATCATCGACGAGGGCACGCAAATAGAGGGGCGAAACCTCATTGTCGGTAATATGAATGAGTCTTGGATCATGCAGGGTGGCAAGGCCATGCAGCTCCATGGAAGCGATATCGCGCCTCGTTCCCTGGTAGGGGGAATCCTCGGCCTTTTCTGGGCAGAAGCTGCAACGCTTCCAGGGGCAGCCGCTCGAGAAGTTGTAGGGAATGATCCTCCCTGGAGCCAGATAGCGCAGCCCCTTGAAGTCTGCGAAATCCGCTGCGCCACCAAGTATCGGTGAGCTGAGGTCAAGCCATGAGGAAAGCGAGTCCTCGCCTCGTCCTGGCAGGAGAGCATCAACAAGCCCTTCGAATCCCTCGTCGGCAGCCAGGCTTTTTTGGGCAATCCACGAGGTAATCAGCCCTCCACCCAGCATGATCCTGGCAGTGGGCCATAGCGATCGGACAAGCCCTATGAGTGCGAAGGCTGGAAGGGCCTGGCCCAGAAAGGAAAGGGAGATTCCAAGCAGAGCCGGCTTCTGCTCATCCTTGATCGCTGCTCCGATACGTTCCTCGAAAAGGGAACGGAACAGGCTGCCTTCCCAATCCTTCGCTGCTGCCCGCAGGTCCGCTTTTCGAAGCGGTGACCGAGAATCCTCCTGGTAGTCCGCGAGTCCCAACTCGGCGCCGTAGGGTGCGGAAAGGAGCTTCAGCGAGTGGCCTAGTTCAAATACAGCCCTTCTGTATCGGTCGGTTGATTGGTACGCAGGGTAGGTCATAAGCGATTCCGCGTTCCTCCTGCGATTGCGCAGCGCCCCTGCGTCGCGGCCTTCGAGGGTAGGGCTATTGATTGCCGCAGCGCCGAGAAAGCGCTCAAAGGCCTCCTGGTTGAGGTCGATGGGACAGGCGTCGAGTCCGTTTCGCCTGAGAAAGCCGGCCAGACGGGCGATGCCAAGGGGGGGCTCGGTGCTTCGTGCCCCTGGTGGGAAAACGAGGATCATCAGGGTATCGATACTACCGGGACATCCGTCGATGGTCTATGATCCGAAGAGCATGGAACGAAAGGCTGAAACCCGTGTCGGGCTCGAGGAAGACGGTGTTCCTCTTCTCGCCTGGCTCGTCCGGCGCTTTACCTATTTCGCTTGTGAAGGTTGGGAGAGGGAAATCGCCGCCTCACGCATTGCCATCGATGGGAAGATCGCCTCCGTTTCGCGGAAGCTGGCGGCCGGCGAGCGTGTCAGCTACCATCCGGAGGACCTGGGAGAGCCGGAAGTAGACGGCAATTTCAGGGTCATCCATGATGATGGGGCCTTTCTCGTCGTCGACAAGCCTGCCAACCTGCCGATGCACCCTGGTGGCCGCTACTTCAACAATACCCTCTGGGCCCTGCTGCGAGCTGAGTACGGCCACCTCCATGCCCTCACGCGGCTCGACCGCGAGACCTCGGGGCTTGTCCTCCTGGCGAGGCCCGGGCCTGCACAGGCCCAGGGTCAAACCCTCCTCGATTCGGGCTCTTTGGCCAAGGAGTATCTTGTCATAGTCCATGGGATCTTTCCAGAAACAATCAATGCCAAGGGATTTCTTGTCCTCGACGAAGCGAGCGCAGTGCGCAAGAAGCGTCGCTTTGTATCTGGATCTGGCGTGGAAGGCGAATCAGGAGCCAGATCTGAAAGCGCGGAGACATCATTTACCTTGCTGTCCAGGGCAGTGAACCATCACGCGGGTCCTTTGTCGCTGCTCCGCGCCAGCCCCCGAAGCGGCAGGAACCACCAGATCCGGGCTACGCTTTTGTCACTCGGATTTCCCGTGGTCGGGGACAAGCTCTATGGCCTTGACGAATGCTTGTTCCTGCGCCTCACGCAGGGAACCCTCGATGAGGCCGACAGACAACAGCTTGTCCTGCCTGCCCAGGCCCTCCACGCCGAGAGCCTCACCCTTATCGATCTTAAGGGGCGCGTGCAAAAATTCCGTCTTCCCCCTCCAGCGACCTGGGCCCAGGCTGGCTTCGGCACCCTACCCTAGCCCTTTCGGCTGCGCAGCACCTGCCTTTCGACATGAGGCGACCTTCGGTGCAGGGGAAAGCCCTTTTTCTCGAGATGTCCCATTCCCTCATGCATGGCCTCACGGAGGGGCGGCACTGCAGCGCTGCCTGGCTTGGCCAGGATTTCCCGATCGACGGGAATCCCCGGATTCAGCGGCTCGAGGCTCCGCCACCAGGAAAGTATCCGCTGCTTGACAGCCGGATTGAGGAAGGCACTGAAGAAGAGGACAGCGAGGGCAGCGGCGAATATGATGGCGGGCAACGATGAAGCAATCTGGTCGCTCATGATCCACCTCCTGGGGCGCTTCGAGAAATGGCTACCCTGAAGTCTAGTGCACGACCCCTTCCCTGTCAAAAATGGCTCAAGCTGAAAAAAGGCGCCCCTGCGAGGAGCGCCTTTTCCTGAAAAAGGTGGAAGGCAATCCGACCATCCCCATTATTACACTAATTATGCCCTCGTATAATCCTTGATGGCCTTCCGGAGCGATGCTTCCAGCTCGTCCTTGTGTACGCGAACCTGTTCCATCGAGTCGCGGAAGCGCAGCGTAACCGTACCGTCTTCCTTGGTCTGGTAATCGATGGTCACGCAGAAAGGCGTCCCGATCTCGTCCTGTCTGCGGTACCGGCGTCCGATGGCTCCAGCCTGGTCATAGTCAGTGGAAAAATCTTCCTTGAGACCCTGCCTGATACCCTGGGCAAGCTCCGCCAGGCCGTCCTTCTTCATGAGGGGGAGGACGGCGACCGTGACCGGGGCGACGTTGGGGTGGAAGCGCATCACCGTTCGCCAGTCATCCTCGGTACCCTTGTCTGCGACCTTTTCCTCGTCGTAGGCGTCGCAAAGCACCATGAGGAGCTGGCGGGTAAGACCCGCGCTGGTTTCGATGATGAAGGGAATATATCGCTCATTGCCGTTGTCCTGGTCGATGTACTGGAGGTCCTTCCCGGAGAATTCCTGGTGCCTGGTGAGGTCATAATTGGAACGGTTGTGCACGCCCTCGAGTTCCTTCCAGCCCATGGGGAACTCATATTCGATGTCATAGGCATCCTTGGCGTAGTGGGCAAGCTCACCCGGTCCATGCTGGTGCCAGCGGAGCTTCTCCATCTTGACGCCGAGCTTGCTGAAGTAGTTCCAGCGCTGCTCCCGCCAGTACGCAAAAAATCTGTCGTCATCGCCGGGCTTTACGAAATACTGCATCTCCATCTGCTCGAATTCGCAGGTGCGAAAAATGAAGTTCTTCGTAACTATTTCATTCCTGAAGGCCTTGCCGATCTGTGCGATGCCGAAGGGTATCTTCATGCGGTTGGATTGCACGATGTTCTTGTAGTTGACATAGATGCCCTGGGCCGTCTCGGGGCGCAGATAGATAAGGCCACCACCGTCATCCACTGGTCCGATGTTCGTCTTGAACATGAGGTTGAATTTCCGCGTGTCGGTAAGTTCGCCGCCACACTCGGGGCATTCTTTCTTCGCGAGCTTGGCCTCGTCGATCATGTCGGCGCGGAAACGCTGTTTGCATTTCTTGCAGTCCACGAGGGGGTCGGTGAAGTTCTCGACGTGCCCCGAGGCTTCCCAGGTGCGGGGGTGCATCAGGATTGCGGCGTCCAGGCCGACGATATCATCGTGGAGCTGGGTCATCTCCTTCCACCAGACCCGGGCGATGCGGTTCTTGAGCTCGACGCCCATGGGTCCGTAATCCCAGGCTCCCGACTGCCCTCCGTAGATCTCGGAACTCTGGAAGACAAAGCCCCTTCGCTTGGCCAGGGAGACAATTTTCTCCATGGAGACCTCGCGCTGGGCGCCCGGTTCACGTTTGGCTGCGGTGTCGGACATACGACATCTCCTTTATTTACGAAGGATGCTTCGCATCCCGCGACGCGAGCCTTGCTCGCGAAGGCCCCTGATTTCACTCCACCGTCGGATGCGGCGGTGCGGCATTCCGGGCATGGCACCCTCCCAGGCCCTGGGGAGGAAGGCGTCCGGTCGCTGGGGGAGGAGTATAGACGAGAGGGATCTGAGATTATAGGGGCCGCGTTGCCTCAAAATTTATCACGACGAGACTGGGCTTTGTTTCGTCGTGATTTGCTTTTGGAGCACCGCGGGGGAGCCCATTCAATCCTTGGCGCTGACGCGATGCTTCAGGATATGGCCGAGCATTCCGAAGCAGGCACCGCAGAGGGGCGCGGTTAGGCCCGCCGAAAAGGATCCTCCGATCTTGTCGAAGGGCCTGTCGAGATTGGCGAGTACGATGATGCAGCCAGCGATGAAGGCGATGAATCCGGCCAGATAGCTGGCTTTTTCATAGAATCCCCAGAGCCTGGCTGATCGTCGTCGACGCTCGGCATCGGGGTTGTGGCTGAAGGCATCGGCACAGGCCGCTCCCAGGTCCTTAAAACCCCAGACGGTCAGGACTGCGAAAAAGGGCATGCCAAAAGTAACGAGGAATACCGAGGGGAACAGAAGCATCAAGGGATTGCCTCCCTCGATCATAGAGGCAACGATCAGGGTGCCGAAGGTAATGATGCTTCCCACCAGAAAACGTGTCATACGAGCCTCCATGGAAAAAATTCCTGAAAGGATTGTCAAAGCCTAAATGATCCCTGCCAAGGTCACAAGATCCAGGCTGGAAGGGGCGGAGATAGATTGAGGCGGCTTCTCACCCTGGCGCCTCAGAACCCGAAGCGCAAAGCTGACTAAGCCTGCCTTTCTGGCAAGCCAGCCTGCTGTCTTCCGCAGGGGCTCGTTACCCTGCCAGTAGCGCCAGGCGCTCCCTGAGGAACTCGCTCTTTTCCCGCAGCCCGATGCTCCCGGTCTTGATTATCAGCATGTTCGGACGATGCGGATCCAGCTTGATCATGCCTCCCGATTCGCGGATGAGACGGAGCACCCTCTCGACAGAAAGGCCGGCGATCTTCGAGAATTCCACTGTTACCGTTCCCCCGCGTTCCTTCAGGCTGGCAATGGAAAGCTTCTTGCAGATCACACGGATCTCGGCGAGGGCCAAAAGGCTTTCGGCCTCCTCAGGGAGAGGGCCGAAGCGGTCGCCGAGTTCCGCGCGGAGGCTTTCAAGATCCTGCGAAGTGAAGATGGACGCGATCTTTTTGTAGACCTCCATCTTGATCGTCGGAACACTGATGTATTCGTCGGGGATAAAGCCTCGGTAGTCGAGCTCGAGGTAGGTCTCCTCCTCGGGGCGCCAGTTCTCGTCCGACAGTCGCGCAACGGCCTCGTCGAGGAGTTTCAGGTAGAGGTCGAAGCCCACCGCGTAGATGTCGCCCGACTGCTCGCGCCCGAGGAGGTTGCCCGCGCCACGGACTTCCAGGTCCTTCATCGCGATCTTGAAGCCGGAACCCAGTTCAGTAAAGTCGGAGATTATCTGGAGACGCTTCATTGCTATCTCCGAGAGCGCACGCTTGTCTGGATAGAACAGGTAGGCATAGGCGAGGCGGTCGGAGCGTCCCACCCGTCCTCGTAATTGGTATAACTGTGATATTCCGTAGATATCAGCCCGGTCAATTATGATGGTGTTGACATTGGGAATGTCGATCCCGTTTTCGATGATGGTGGTGGATACCAGGACATGGAAGCCTCCATGGATGAAGCGGTGCATGATGTCCTCGAGTTCTTCCCCTGCCATCTGCCCGTGGGCGGTCTCGACGAGGACCTCGGGTAAAATGCCCATGAGGAAGGATTGGATCTCGTCGAGGCTCTCGATGCGGTTGTGGAGATAGAATACCTGTCCTCCCCGCTCTACCTCCTGGCGGATGGCCCGGGCGACGATTCCGGGATCGAACTCCTCGACGACGGTCTCGATGGGGTGGCGGTTTATCGGCGGAGTCTGGAGGACCGACATGTCACGGATCTTCAGGAGGGACATGTGGAGGGTGCGTGGGATAGGCGTAGCCGTAAGCGTGAGCGAATCGACCGTGGCCTTGATCTCCTTGAGGCGTTCCTTGTCCTTGACGCCGAAGCGCTGCTCCTCGTCGATGACCAGGAGGCCGAGGTCCTTCCACTCCATGTATTTCTGGATGATCCGGTGGGTACCGATGACGATGTCTATCTTCCCCTCCTTCAGGCCTGCGAGCACACGCCGCTGTTCCCTGCGATCGACAAAGCGCGACATCATGGCGATGTTGAGGGGGAAACCCTCGAGGCGCTCCTTCATGTTTTCGTAATGCTGCTCAGCCAGGATGGTTGTCGGAGCCAGGAGGGCAACCTGCTTGCCCGAGGCGGCTGCCTTGAAGCAGGCACGCATCGCTATCTCGGTTTTCCCGTATCCGACATCGCCGCAGATGAGGCGGTCCATGGGTCGTTCGCTCTCCATGTCCGCCTTTACCTCCTCGATGCAGCGGAGTTGGTCCGCAGTCTCTGTGTAGGGGAAGGTTGCCTCAAAGGCAAGCTGGAGGTCATCATCGACGGGAAAGGCATGGCCCTTTGCGGCCTTTCGTCGTGCATAGATCCGGATGAGACGCTCGGCGAGTTCTTCGACGGCTTTCTTGACACGGGTCTTGCGGCCCTCCCAGGACTTCGAACCAAGCCGGTCGAGGCGGGGCTCCTCGCCTTCGTTGCCGATATAGCGCTGCACAAGGTTGGCCTGCTCGATGGGAACAAAGACATTTTCCTGGTCGGCGTAGGCAATCTTGATATAGTCCCGCTCGTTGCCCATCACGCGCATGCGATCAATTGCGATGAACTTGCCGATGCCATAGTTGATGTGAACCACGAAGTCTCCGGGCGCAAGCTCGATGAAGGAATCGATTGCAGCCGAGCGGGAATTGCGGACCGATTTCGGGACGCGCTTCCTGCGCCCGAAGATCTCCGCCTCCTGGATGACCGCGAGCTTTATGGCCGAGGCGCGGAATCCGCTGGAGATGGCTGCTACGCCGACTGAAACCTTGAAGTCACGGAGCAGCGTCCCGATGCGCTCCGCCTGCGGCTCCGACTCGGCAAGGACCAGGGCCTCGTATCCAGCCTTGATCAGGGAAGCGAGGTCCTCCTTGAAGTAGGTGATGTTGCCAAAGTACGAGCGTGGTGCCTCGACTCCGCAGAGGATCCTGCTTCGCGCGGCCTCATCCTTGAGCGCGAAGCTCCGCAGCAGCTTGAGACCCTGTCTGCCGGAGTCCTGTCGCAAATACGCCCGGGCGGTCTCCTCGAGGGCCGCAAAGGAGTGGAT
>JBAXTA010000192.1:0-9104 GCA_037130415.1 Spirochaetota bacterium | reverse complement strand
GGCAACGCGCACTGCAGAGATCGTGCAGAGCTTCGGCTTTGACGTAACCTCGGTTGGCAATGCCGAGCGCCAGGATTACGAGGCGACCAGGGTGCTTTATAAACCCGGGAACGCCGAGACGGCGAAAAATCTTGCCGACGTCATACAATGCAAGTCGATCGACCCGGATCCGGGCAACGTATCGCATACCGACGCCGACTTTACGATACTGCTCGGCACGGATTTCAACGGGAGGTACGTAATTGGCCACTAGCAGGGAAATCGCGGGCGAGATAGGAACGCTGCTCGCGGAGCACCGGGGCGGCGCCGTCGTCCTCCTGGACATTGCGGTCCAGTCGGGCTGGACCGACTGGTTTGTGATCGCGACAGCAACGAGTACCACGCACCTGCGAGGTCTTGCAAAGGCGGTCGATGGCTATGCGTCGGAAAGGAAGCTCTCCGTGCGTGGCGGCTCTTCGATCAAGGATGATGAAGAATGGGTCCTTCTGGATATGGGGGATGTCGTTATCCACCTGATGAGCGAGCGGGCGCGGGCCTTCTATGAACTTGAAAAGCTTTGGTTCCAGGCCGAGGCGACAAGCATCAGCGCGCCCCTGGCGCCCCAGGAAGTTCAGGCGCCTCGGTCGGTCTAGCGCGAAAATCAAGACCGGGAAAAAATACGGCCGGTCCCCTGGACCGGCCGTTGCTACTCATGGATGGAGGTTCCAGCCTCTGTGCAGGCAGATCAGGCTGCCGGCTTATTCGTCGAAATCGTCGTATTCGACCTCGTCCTCATCCTCATATTCCTCTTCCCCATCGGTGTCGTCATCGTCGAGATCGTCGTCGAAATCATCGTCGAAATCGTCATCGTCGTCGAGGTCATCCCCATCCATGTCATCGAAGTCCTCATCCTCTTCGAAATCGTCGTCTTCGTAGTCTCCATCCTCATCGCTGAGTCTGAGGCGGGAAAACACGGAAAAGGGCAGGACCCGGTCGCTTGAAACACCATCGGTGAAAACACCGAGCAATGAAAGCTCCGGCGTGGAATCACGGGTTACTGATGCATTCACGGCTCTCTCCTCCCAAGCTGCTGAAGTGGACGTGCGTCCGTTTCAATTGCTTCCCTAAAGACAGAGGCGGCACCCCCGTCCAGAATGTTTTGAAAATCTAAGAGCGTAGGCAAGCTTCTGTCAACTATGATTCGCGATAAGTTATGGACGGATTTTCCAACAGCCCCAATTTCAGATTTTTCCAGGCCTCCGGGGTGAGGGAGGGTCGGCAGGACTCAGAACTTGCCCCAAGGATGCTTGAAAGTATTCATGCCCTTGTATAGGATACCATCCCGTCGGTCTTGTGGGAGTCGCGATCAGGCCTGCCGATTTCCGGATCCTGCCGAGTGCTTTCCTGACTCCGAACAATCCTTGGGACGTCGGCAAGCGGTAAGCCACCGGACTTTGGCTCCGATATTCGCAGGTTCGAATCCTGCCGTCCCAGTATGATCAGAGTTTTTTAGTTTGTAAGGAGTACCAGAATGGAACACCGTCTGCTCAACGCCCAGATCCGCAAGGAAACGACGAAGGGCGAACTGCGCTCCCTGCGCGTGTCGGGTAAGATCCCCGGCGTCATGTACGGCGGCGGCAAGGACGCCACGCGGCTTTTTCTTGATGCCGTCGAGTTCAAGAAGACCTCGCACGGGCTTTCGGAGAGCACCATATTCAATCTCTCCCTGGACGGCAAGATAAGCGAGGTCTTCATCAAGGAGCACCAGCGCGACGTCCTTTCTGGTCATATCATCCATGTCGACTTTCTTGAACTTGTGGCGGGTCGCGCCATCCATGCGAAGGTTCCCATAAAGCTGGTCGGCTCCGCGATCGGTGTCCGGAACGGTGGAATACTTGAGAATCCTGCCCACGAAATCGAGGTAGAGTGCGATCCCCGCTACCTTCCCGAGCACATAGAGGTTGATATCGCCCACCTCGAGGCCAATCACTCTATCCATGTGCGTGACCTCCCGGTTCTCGAGCATGTGCGCGTGCTGTCGAGCCGCGACCTGGTTGTCGCCCTCGTCAAATTTGCCAAGGCCGAGGTTGTTGTCGAGGCCGCACCCGTGGCTGCAGCAACAGCTCCCGTCGCTGGTGCAGCCCCTGCCGCCGGCGCCGCCCCCGCAGCAGCTGCCGAAAAGGAAAAGAAATAGAGTCGCTCCTGGCCCCGCCTGGCGTTTTCGTTTCCGGGATCAGCCAGATGCCCCGGGGTCAGAGGTCAAAGAAAAGGAGAGAGCTCAGCCTCTCTCCTTTTTTGTCATCATGCGCAGAGGGGCTCCATGAACTCGATGCCTGGAGAACGACCATGACGGCTTGGCTCTGATGGCCGCACAACATCCCGCCGAGGGTGGGAACCCCGAAGCGAGTGCAGGGGGTTTTTTCAAGCTCCACGGACTCGCCCTTGATACGCCAGCCTTGGTTGGTTTTTCGGGGGGGCCTGACTCGACAGCCCTTCTGGAAGTGCTTTCAGCCCTTGGCGCGGGTCCCCTTCGCCTGGTCCATGTCGATCATGGGCTCCGGCCCGAATCCGAGCGTCGCATGGAGCGGAGGCTGGTCCGGAAGGCTGCCGCGCGTCGTGGCCTGGCCCTCTCCATGGTCGTGATCACTCCGGGTCTGGTCGAAGCTCGAGCCCAGCGTACGGGCTCAGGTATCGAAGCTGCGGCACGGACCCTTCGCCATCGGGCCTTCGCCAGATTGATGCAGAAATATGATTTGCATCGGCTCTACCTTGGTCACAGTGCTGACGACAGCCTCGAACAGATGCTCATGAGTCTCCTCGGTGGAGGAGGTGGTGGCGGACTGAAGGGCATGGCTCCCCTGGCCGGTCCCATTGTCCGACCGCTTTTCGGCGTGCAGAAACAGGAAATCCTTGCATATCTTGACGCCAGGGGGCTCCAGTATTCGCTGGATTCCACCAATGGAGATTCTCGCTTTCTCAGGAATCGCGTGAGGAAGGAACTCATCCCCCGGCTTGACGCTTCGTTCCCGGGCTGGAAAAAGGCGGCCGAAGG
This sequence comes from Spirochaetota bacterium, assembly GCA_037130415.1. Taxonomy (GTDB): domain Bacteria; phylum Spirochaetota; class Spirochaetia; order Treponematales; family Rectinemataceae; genus CAIJMU01. Next base: position 6,073 of record JBAXTA010000192.1, on the reverse strand, counting down.
CATTTCAGAAGGACTCAGGCGCGACGATGCGGCATTGGCCGCCGTCACGGAAGAGGCCCAGACCAGGCTTTCCCGTCCGGCAGTTGCTGCCCAATCAGGCGGTGATGGCGAAAGCTGGGATGGCCCTGGCTTCAATGCCCTACCCCTGGCAATCCGACTCAGGCTTCTTGCCGCTGCCTGCTCCCGCCTTGACCAGGCCTTGCCCGAAGCTCATCGCTTTTCAGGAGGACGTGTGTCCAGGGGCCTCGTGCTCGCCGCCTGCCGGGCCTTTGAGTCTGGGGCCTTGTATGAAGGGCACGGGTTCCGCTTTTCGAACGAAGCCGCGCTGCTGCGTGTCGCACGAATACTTGATCTTACAGCTACTGCTGGGTACTTTATAGTATTGGAAGAACGGGATGTAGGAATCGAGCATCGCTTCGCCTCCGGGATCAGGGTGCGGAGCGCTTGGGAGCATGGAGAGGGTCCAGGCACTCCATTCGGTCTTGATTCTGCCTGTCTGGAATTTCCTGTGGTACTACGTTCGCGGAGGGCCGGCGACAGGATTGAAGGCAGCTCCGGGTGGAAGATGGTGGATCGCCTTCTTTCAGGGTGGCACATTCCCCGGGAAGAACGCCCGCTCGTGCCTATTATCGAGGACCGTCGCGGTATCGCCGCTGTGCTTGGATCTTGTTTCGCCGCCGGAAAGACCGGGGCTCGCTACGATCTGCGGATCGCCGGAAGGGGTTCACGGCTTGTGGTTTTCGTGAAAGGAAGGTAGTGCCTCACCATGGAATTTGATGACCAGAACAAGAGCCCCCAACGCAAGGAAGGAAACCAGACCGAGGGTCCCTTCCGCGGAAACAGGGCGGCCCTCGCCGTGTTTCTCGCCCTCGCTGTCCTTTTTTCTGCCCTCTTCTTTACCGGAGAGCGCGACAACTCGCAAGAAATTCCCTACTCCGCCTTCCTGACCCATCTCGACCAGGGGAGTGTGGATACAGTAAAGATTCTCGACCAGGTCGACGTCAAAGGGACGCTCAAGGGAAAGTCCGGGGCGACCTCCCTGTTTTCGACCCGCATTCCCTATGTCGATCTAACCCTCCTCGAAAAGCTCCGCGAAAAAGGCGTCAAGATCTCCGGCGGCGAGCGACAGGCTACTCCCCTGCAGATCCTTCTCGAAGCCCTTCCCTGGCTTTTCGGTTTCTTCATCCTCTGGATGATGCTCAGGCAGGTGCAGGGCAACAACAAGGCCTTTACCTTCGGAAAAAGCAAGGCCAAGCGCTATGTCGAGCCAGCCAAGAAGACAACTTTTGCTGACGTGGCAGGCCAGCTCGAGGCCAAGTACGAGCTTGAGGAAGTTGTTGACTACCTCAAGAATCCGCAGAAATTCGTCAAGCTCGGAGCGCGCATTCCCAAGGGTGTCCTCCTCGTGGGCATGCCGGGCACGGGCAAGACCCTCCTCGCCAAGGCTGTGGCCGGTGAGGCCAACGTGCCCTTCTTCCACATGTCCGGTTCGGACTTTGTCGAAATGTTTGTCGGCGTGGGCGCGAGCCGCGTGCGCGACCTCTTCGAGCAGGGCCGCCAGAAAGCGCCCTGCATCATCTTCATTGACGAACTTGACGCGGTGGGGCGCACGCGTGGGGCAGGCTATGGTGGGGGCCACGACGAACGAGAGCAGACCCTTAACCAGATGCTCGTGGAGATGGACGGCTTCGAGACCAAGGACGGGGTTATCATCCTCGCCGCGACAAACCGGCCCGATGTGCTCGATCCCGCGCTGCTCAGGCCAGGGCGCTTTGACCGTCAGGTCGTCGTGGCCATGCCCGACGTCAAGGAGCGCCTGGACATCCTCAAGATCCACATGGGCAGGGTACCCGTGGACCCGGCCATCGACGCCAGGCGCATCGCCCAGGCCACGCCAGGCACGAGCGGAGCCGACCTTGCCAACCTGGTCAACGAGGCTGCGCTTTTTGCGATCCGCAAGGGCAAGGAACTTGTCGAGATGTCCGATTTCGAGGACGCCCGCGACAAGGTCATGATGGGTGCCGCGCGGCGGAGCCTTTTCATAACCGATGACGAAAAACGGGCTACTGCCATCCACGAGGCTGGCCATGCCCTTGTTACGTATTATGTCGATCATGCCGATCCCCTCCACAAGGTGACCATTGTTCCCAGAGGCAGGGCCCTGGGACTCGCGATTTCGCTTCCCGAAAAGGATGCCTATTCGCACTCCAAGGGCTGGCTCAGGGACTACATGGTCTTTGCCTTCGGGGGCTTTGCCGCCGAAAAGATCGTCTACGGTGAAACCACTACGGGCACAGCCCAGGACATCAGGCAGGCTACAGACTTCGCTCGCCGGATGGTCTGCGAGTGGGGCATGGCTGACTCGATGGGACCCGTCGCCTACGGACAGGAAGAGGAACCTATCTTCATCGGCAAGGAGATTGCGCGCCACAAGGACTACTCAGAGGATACGGCGATGAAGATCGACAATGCGATCAAGGACTTCCTCGACGAGGCCGTTGGCCGCTCGATCAAGATCCTTACTGACAACCGCGACAAGCTCGAAAAGCTGGCCGACGAGCTCATCGTCCGCGAGACCCTCCTGGATGCGGACATCAGGACCCTCTTCGGCTTCCCGGAGCGGAAAAGGGCGGAAGAGCTGGCAGCCCACTGAGTGCCTCGCACGAACCGTGGAAGTGATGAAACGATGAGACTGCATCTTCCGCTGCCATGGTTTTCGCTGATGGCCGTTCTTGCGGTGATGGGAGTGCAGGCGGCTGCTGCGGAGGTCTCGGCCCAGGACAGCCTTGCCCTCGCCCGCTGGACAGGCGCAGCCAAGGCCTTTCTCGATGCGGGGAATTATGACGATGCCCACAAGCTCGCGGTTTCCGGACTCGAGGTCGATCCTGGCAATGCTGATCTTCTGTTCATACGTGCCAAGGCAGGTTACTTGTCGACAGGCGCGGAGGGGGATCTGGTGCTTCCGGCCCTCGACGCTGCCGCCGCCGCCCTGGCTTCCGGCCGCTTTTCCCTGATGGGCCGCGATGCGGCGATCACCTTCGAAGCCGGCCTCCTGTCGCGGCTCCACCGTCGCAATGAGGCCCTCACGCTCCTGGGCCGCCTCGGCCCCGGGCCCGACGCTGAGGCCTGGCTTCTGAAGTGCTCCTTGCTGCTTGCCATGGGGCAGACAGAAGCGGCACTGGCGCTGTTCGAGCGCGCTGTCGTCTCCTTTCCCGCCGACCCGGGCTTTCCCACCCTGTTTTCTTCATCCAGGGCCTTTGCTCCTGGGCCGCGTACTGAAAGGCTCGCTTCGCTCTGGCGTCGTTCCTTTGACCGCTTGTCGGCTGCCGATCCGGATATCGTCATAGCGATGCTCGAGGCCTTCCCGACCCGCGAAGCCCGGAGGAACCAGCTTGTCGCCTATCGCGCGATGGGAGGCAAGGCGGGATTTCCGGAACTCATCGAATACGGGGTCCTGGATTTCAAGGCCGGGGTTGCACTGGCCCTGCCGCCCAAGGGTCAGGTGGAACTTGCGACCCTGCGCAGGATAGCGGGACTTTTCCGCGACACCGGGGACCTCGCGGCCTTGGCTACAGCGCTCGCGGGTTTTTCGGGCAGCATCAGGGAAGACGCCGACGGCGATTCCTTTGCCGAGGCTGTGACCAGCTACGATTCGGGCCTTCCGGTCTCATGGCGGCTCGATGCAGACCAGGACGGCGTTTCCGAGCTGACCCTGGACTTCCGTTTCGGCGAGCCCGCGACAGCCTCCCTTGCCACTGATGGAGCCAATTGGTCCTTTGTCTACGAGGGCTATCCGGGCCTTGGAGGGGCGGTCCTGACTGCTGCCCTGGGATCCCGTTCGGACTGGACTCTTGCCCAGGGCTCCCTGACCTTCGCCCCCCTTCGCTTTGGCGCAGTCGAAGGAGTTCCCGGTTCCTTCATCCTGCCGACGGCGACCGCTGCACGGCTTCCCAGCGAGTCTGCCTTGGCCGCTGCAGCTGTCAAACTGTCAGTCTCCACCCTGGGCGAGACCCTCGAGGTCGATCTGGAGCAGGGCAAGGCTGTCACTGCAACGGGCTACAGCTCAGGGCGCATCTTCTCGCGCATTGAATACCTCGATGGGCGCCCCGTGCGGGAGAAGCTCGATCTGGACGGCGACGGCCGCTTCGAGAGTCTCCTCGTCCTTGATCCAGGCTCCGATCCGGCGCGACCTGAAGTACGCGAGACGAGGTCCGACATCGATGGCGACGGCTATGCGGAGTTTGTGGAGCTCCATGGCCCGCCGCTGACCAGAAGCTGGGATCCGGATGCCGATGGGCGGGTGGACATCCGTGAAACGGGCTTCCCGGACGGCAGGCTGATGCGGGAGTTCTCGAGCCGAGGCGACGGGGTCCTGGACGAGCGTGTCCTTGTCTCATCCGATGGGACTGCCCTTGCCTTTGGCCGCGGCGGCCGTCCAATTCCGGTCCTTCCTGACAGCAACCCTTCGATCCGCTGGGTCGGTCAGATGCCCTTCGACCTTGGAAGAGCCTTTGTTCCACAGGCGGGCGAGTACGAAGTGCTGGGCATCAAGTACATCCTGTACCAATTGGGGAAACTCTGGTTTGCGGAAGTACGCCCGTGAGAGCCTCTGTTTTCCGCACCGCCGGGTTTGCCATGCTGGCCTGCAGCCTTCTTGTGCTTGTCTCAAGCTGTGCGAGCCTCCCAAAGGCTCCAATTGCCCCTGCCCATTACAGCGAGGCCAAGCAGGCTGAACTCCGCAAGCTGGCCGAGACCGACAGGCCCCGGGCCATCGAAGGCCTGGTCGACCTGCTCGGAGCTCCTGACGCGGCTTCAGAAGCGATGCGTCCCTCCTTTACGTCCCTTCTTTCGGAGCTCCTCTCGAAAATGAGCTCTGACTACAGCACTGCATTCAGCTCAGGGAAACTGGACAGGGCCTTGAGCCTCCGCCTTTCGCTCCTGGCCCTTGCGGGAGACAAGGAAGCCTCAGCCTGCCTCGATGCCGTCGGTCGCAAGATCCAGGCAGAGGGGAGGCCAGGGCTGGCCCAGGAAGAGCTTGCGGCTGCGGAAAAAGCAGCGGCCGCCGGGTCTGCCCCACGGGCAGAGCAGCTCCTCCGCGCCCTCCTCAGGGATCTTCCCGAGATCGTGGCGGGAGATCCATCGCTCGGACAGCGTGCCCAGGCTCTCGCGGGCCTGCTTGGCCTCAGCTGGTCCAGCCTCCTTGAGGGGGCCCAAACGCTGCGTCTCAGCCCCCGAGCGCAGATAGCCCTCCCGCTTGAGGCAGTACCTGCCCTCCGTTCTCTCGAGCCCTCGATGGTCGCTACCGTAGCCAAGGGCGTTGTAACCGTCCGGGTAGACCGGGGCATCAAGATCGAGCAGGGTGTTGGCACCCTTGACCGCATGATCGGCTCGGGTTTTTTCATCGACCCCCGCGGCTATCTCATTACCAACTACCATGTCATCGCAAGCGAGGTCGATCCAGCCTATGAAGGTTTTTCGCGCGTCGCACTCAAGCTGGCAGGGGACAGCGATTCCCGCATAGTCGCAAAGGTCATAGGCTGGGACCCTCTTCTTGACATCGCCCTCCTCAAGGTGGATATGAAGCCGGCCTTTTCCTTCCGCATCGGGAGGTCGGGCCTTCCCCCCCAGGGCCAGGCTGTCTACGCCTTTGGTTCGCCAGCCGGTCTTGATTCCACGATTACCTCGGGCATTGTCTCGGCAGTGGGCCGCAAGTTCCTTGAGTGGGGCGACGTGTTCCAGATCGATGCCGCCCTCAATCCCGGGAATTCCGGCGGTCCCGTCCTCGACGCCGACGGTGAGGTACGCGGTATCGCCTTTGCGGGACTGACCAACTTTCAGGGCCTCAACTTCGCGATTCCTGCAGAATGGCTTTTGGCGATCCTTCCGACGCTCTATGAGGGTGGCAAGGTCGCCTGGCCCTGGCTCGGCCTGCAGCTCGGCGATTCGACGACGCTAAGTCCAGGACTCGAGGTTCTTTACAGTCATCCATCGGCGCCTGCCACCATCCACGAAGGCGGGCGGATACTTTCGGTCGATGGCCACGCACTTTCCAAGGTTGTCGAGCTCCAGGCCT
>JBAXTA010000191.1:0-9121 GCA_037130415.1 Spirochaetota bacterium | reverse complement strand
CTTGCATCCGGCGGCTCACCTGTGCCAGGCGCTACGCTGACAGCGGAAGGCTCTCTTGAGGCCGACGGTTCTCTGGATGGAGGAGGCTCGCTTGTATCGGGCGGTACAGCGACAACCGGCAGATCTTCTGTCGTTGCTATCTTGGCTGTTGCTGCCGGTGCCAGTGGCTCTTTCGAGGCCGAGTCAGCCGATACGGTGCGCAATTGGGTTGCCTGCGCGAGCAACCCGGTCGGTAGATGGCTCGCTCTTGCCAAGGCTACCGGGATCGGGTCCGGAACCAGTGCTGGAGGCACAGCTCCAATGGACTCAGCTGGAAGCGGTGCTTTGAAGGTGGCTCCCGCCTCAAGGCCGGGACTCATCGCCGGAAAAGCTACGGGAGTTTCTCCGGCATGGGGCATCTGCCTGATATCCGGAGCCCAGGACGAAGGCTCAATAGAACCAATTGTTTCGAGTGGCCCCCCTGGCGCAAGCCCCTGTGGTGCCCGCTCCGCTCCAGCCGGTCCGGCATCGCCCCCCGTCGCCTGGTCCCTGTGCCTGAAGGGGAATTCAAAGCCAGCCGCGAATTCCTGATTCCGGCTTGCCAGGAGCTCCGCGGCCAGCTTCGCCTTCCGCTCGCTCTCTCGTGGGCCGGCCATCGAGCCCGAATCATGGATGCCTTCGAGGCTCATTGGCTTCGCGTGCTCAAGGGCGGTCAGGTCCACTTTGTCGGTCGAGGCCGCTTTTCCGGAGACGCCGAAGGCTTTGGCGGCAATGTCTTTTTCGTCAACGGTGGCCTCATCGCTCATGGGAACCCCCTTTGCAATCATGTGCCCTCATCGTTCCCGGAATGCTTCCTGTGCCGAAGCGAAGATGGGTTTCAGGATGTATTGCATGATCGTCCGTTCGCCCGTCACGATTTCTGCGGTCAGGACCATGCCGGGGATCAAGGCGAGGGGCTCGGCCTTGGCAAGTTCCCGTCCCTCCACCGTCGCGATCGAGCGGTAATAGGGAGCGCCATCGTTTCCAGTCAAGGTTGAAGCCGAGACTTCGCTGATCCTTCCCTTGAAACCGCCGAAGCGGTCGAAGGGATAGGCCGAGATCTTGAGCCTCACACGCAGGCCCGGCTGGATGGCCCCGATGTCTTTCGGTGATACGCGGATCTCGGCTCGGTAGCCCTTTTCCTTCGGAACGATGGAGGCGATGGTTGTTCCGGATCTCACGACCTCGCCCTTGCCCGCCACTGCGAGTCCGAGGATGTAGCCGTCGATGGGCGACCGCACTTCAAGGGAACCGGCGCCATGCAGGAGATTCTTCTCCGTCTCATCGAGCTGGGCGAGGCGGACGTTGACGGATGCGAGCTCGTCAGAGTAGCGATTGACCCTTTCGGCATGGTACTCCGTTCTTCTGGCATCGATCTCCGCAAGTTCCTGCAAGGTTTTCGAGCGAACGGAGGGTATGCTCTTCACCTCCGCCTCGATGTTCGCCACTTCGCGCTCCACGGCTATGACCTGCGTCCTCGGTATGGTACCCCGCTCCGCCAGGCTGCTGCGGATGGCGAGGTCTTCCCTGGCCAGCGTAAGTTGACGCCCGGCCGCCGCGGTACGCGCATCGAGAGAGTCCAATTCCGATCTTTTCTGGGCAGCCTGGATCCTGAGGATCGTTTCCTTGGATGTAGTCGCCTCCAGTTCGGATTCATAGAGGCGTTTCTGGTCGGCCACTGCCAGGGCGATTTCTCCCAATTGCGAGAAGTTGGCGCGCTTGCCGCTGAGAAGGGCGTTCAGTTTGATGCGCTGGGACTGGAGGGATATCCTTTCGGTCCGGCTTTGGGCGAGGGCCGTGTTGGTATCGACAGGGTCGAAGACCAGGAGGGTGTCACCCGAGCTGACCTCCGAGCCTTCCCGGACGAGGACCTGGGCCACGACTCCGCCGGTCGGATGCTGGACCCGTGCAGCTTCCACGTTCCCGCCGATCAGGCCCGGAGCCTGCGCAACCTCTTCCACGACCGCGAAGGAAGCCCAGATAAGGAAAAGGACGACAGCAAGAATTCCGAAGGCGATCGCCCAGCCGGCCAGCGGAGGCGCCTCGAGCTCGTTGAGAAGCGTCGATCTCTCAAGGAGCGAACGCTGGCTCCCCTCCCTTCGTCCTGGTTTCATGATGCCCGCCTCTTCGCTTCGACTTCGGGGATCGGCCGATCGACCCTGGTCGCCCTTCCCCCGTCCAGCCTGAGTCCCTCGTCGGCGAGGGCCGAGAAGAATCCGTCATTCGTCATAAGTATGATGGTATCTCCATCCTCCCGGCGTTGCGCGACGATTGAGGCCACCGCCTCGCGTGACGAAGGCGGGATGCCGAGCTCGGGTCCGTCGATGATGAGGGTCGAGGATTTCCGGGAGAAGGCGCGCGCGAGGGTGATGAGGCGGCCGATGTCGTCGGGCAGGGTATCGACGTCTTTCCGTGAAAGACTCGTCCCGAGATTCCAGCCCCTCGTCGCAAGAAGTGCCAGAAGTCCGAGTTCTTCGGCCAGCGCAGTGATTTCCATGTCCTGGACCTCCGCTGCTCCCAGCCTGATGTTGCCAAGCACAGTCTCCGGGAATAGCGGCGCCGTCGTCGGCGCGTAGGTGAGGCTTTGCCTGAGCAGCGCGGGATCGATCTGGAGGATGTTCTGGCCCCCGAGGGTTATGCGGCCGGATTGCGGACGATACAGTCCCAAGGCGAGCTTGGCAATCGTGGTCTTGCCCGAGCCGGCGTGTCCGCCAATTGCGAGGATGGAGCCGGAACGCGCAACGAAATCGATTCCCTGCAAGGCCGGGTAGCCCTCGGATCCGTACCTGAAAAAGACCTCGTGGAAGCCAAGGTCCCCTCCGGGCTTCGTGCCGAGCGGACGCGGAGCGAGACTCGGCAGCTCGAGGGGCAGGGACAGGAAGCGCTTGATCTGGTCAACGCTCTTCGAAACTCCGTCCAGTTGCGTGATTACGACGAATGCAGACCTCGCTGGCTCGAGCACGCGCCAGACCAGAAGCATGGCAGCCACGAGCGCGTCGGGCCGCGCGCGATCGGCGAAGACATCCAATATGCCGAAGTAGAGCGTGGCCAGGCCCCCGAGCGAGACAGCGAGGGAGGACAGGGAGGCAATCATCCCGTTCACCCGCTGGAGTTCGTAGCTTGAAAGCGCTGCTGTCCGCGATGCGCGGGAGAACCGCTCGAGCCAGGATCCGCGGGCCGCGCCCGAGAGCTGGGACTTCGCAGCAACGATCCGGGCGAACAAATCGTGTCGCTCCCCGTCCTCGCGGGCAAAATTGGCCTGCGCCTTCTTCACGATCGGATAGAAGAGCGCGGAGGCCAGCGCAAAGAACAGGAGGGCCAGGAGGGGGGCGATGAGAAGCCGGGGCCCGGCACCCGCCAGCCAGAATATGTTGAGTATGAGGAAGGGGATGTCGAAGATGGCCGCAAAAGCCGGGCCGCCGATGAAATCAGAGATGGTCTCGAAATCGCGGACACGGCGGATCTGGGAATCGAGCGGCGCGGATTCCGTAAAGGAGGTCTGGAAAGAGAGCAGCCTCCGGAAGATCTCGGCCCCTATGGTCTGGCCGAAGCGGGCGCTCGAATAGTCGAGGAGAGACCCACGGAGAAAGCGCAGTCCGGCATCGGCTACCAGATAGAGCGTGGCACCGAAGGCGAGCGATACCACAAACCGCCACTCGGAGGTGGCGGCCAGCCTTCCGTACATCGCCGTCATCAGGAGGGGATAGAGGAGCGAGAGGATGCCGAGCGCGATGGAAAATACCGATCCAATTATCAGATATTTCCTGAACCTGCCGGCCACGGACCAGAACCAGTCCGCTCCAGGCTTTCGCTCGTTCCCCTCCTCGAGGGCCTGGAACCTGAAGGCGCGGACCCTTCGGCTGCCGGTGTCCATCCTTCCGTAGCGTCCGCTGCGGCCGTCGAAGGCGAAAAGGGAATCGTCGTTCCTTCGCAGGACAACAAGGAGGTCACCGTCGCCTTCCGCTATGAGACAGGGAAGGTTTGCCTCGCGGAGGGAGCGGAGGCTCGTCTTCGCGGAACGGTGGCTGAAGCCGAGGGCAGCCATCGCATTCAGCATGTCCGGCAAGGATTTGACCCTGTCGATTTCCAGACCGCGAAGGCTGGCCTCCGCGCCGCTACCGGCGCCAAGCGCATCGAGCAGAGGGACGAGGCAGGCCTGGAGGGCCTTGATATCAGGCTCACGCATTGACCACCGCTTCCTTTCCGACCACGGATCCGAAGGTCTCGATATCTGTCCCATTGGTATGAGTCACCCACCATGAGGCGAGCTTGTTGCGCAGTCCGGAGCTGGCGTCGAGGCGGCCCCCGGAGGCGTCGGCCCTCAGCTCGGCGAAGGCCAAGGCAAGATTCCTGTGTTCCTCCCTGTGTCGCATGACAAGACGGGGCGCGATGCTGGAATCAGCCGACCGCAGGATGGAATCCTCCCGCTCGAAATGTCCTTTTGCGAAGCCTGCAAGGCCTTCGATCGCCTGTTCGAGCGTGGGTGCCTCGCTTCGCGCCTTCCGCCCCGCCGCACCGGTGGCGTCAAGGGTCCTGAAGGAAAGGTCGATGAAGCGCCGATGGTCCTCGTCGATGGCCTCAATGCCTGTCCTTCGTATGAGGTGGTAGAGTTCGGAGGGTTCGCCCGCTGACTCCATGGCCGTAGCTATCCAGTTGCCCCTCCTGAAGCTGTCATAGTCCACCCTGCCAATGTGCACCGTGAGCCAGCAGAGGAGCTCCAGCGCCACGCCCTTGAGTCCCTGGCCTCCACCGACCTCGCCTTCCCTTTCACAGGAGTTCATGGTCCGGTCGAGCGTGGCCACAAACTCCTTGTGCAGCTTGCGCTGGAGGGCGGCGTTCTTCGCAGCATGGAGGTCGAGCAACCCTTCCTCGTGGGCGAAGTGCCGGGTGGTGGAATCCCGGAGCGCGATGAGGGAGGGAAGACAATCTCCGGGCTTCCCCTCCCTGAGTTCGTGCGCGGCGGCGATGATGTCCTCGACGATCTGCCGGTGCTCGAGGTCGAGTTCGTCGATGCCCGTGGTGCGCACGATGTCCGCAAGGTCGTTCCAGTTGCGGGCTTCCGCCAGGGAAGGAGCGAGCCCCTTGATCTCGAAGGTCTCACGGTCGGATTCCGCGATATGGTCGACAATCCAGGCAAAAATGGAGCCCCGCAGGTCCGTGGGCACCGAGGTCCTGCCCGCGGCGAACTCGGCCGAGAATCGCTCCAGGTTTCCAACGATGCGTCTATGCTCCCTTCGCTGCCGCTCGAGTCCCGGGGCGTGGAGGCGCTCCACCAGAACTTCCTCACGATCAAAATGGTAGACTGTGTAGCTCATCAGTTGCTCGATGAGCCCTGCCTGCGCCTCAAGCATCCCCTCATCGATGCCCTTGAGGGCCGAAGCGTCCAATTGGAGGTTCAGGTCGATGGCGTAGCGAAGGAGGACACGATGATCCGAATCGACGGCATCGATGCCCGTGTCGAGCAGTATGGCGTCAAGGTCACGCTCGCTTCGGGCAGCGAGCAGCGCCCATCGTATCCAGGCTCCTTCGTCCATCATGTACCCGCCACCTCAAGCATCGGCCTGGGGGCCTCCCTGACGACGATCCTTCCCTCGAAGGGCTCTCCGACCTTGCCGCAGATTCCCACGAATTCCTTTCGTCGTGATGCGACAACAAGGGTTGTACCCTCCGAAAGCCTTCCGAGCAGGTCAAGGACCGCCCTTCGTCCTTCCTCGTCGAGGCCCGCGTCGGCACGGTTCCACACGAGGAGCCTGGGCCGCCTCGCAATGGACCGGGCGATGCACAGGCGCTGGACGAGGGCGGCGGGCAGGAGCTCGGCACGGGGGTCGAGCGGGGTGTCATAGCCCCGCGGGAGCCTCGCGATCGGCTTTTCGAGGCCCAGTATTGCAGCTGCGTCCAGGGCGGAGTCCCGGAGCGCCGGATTGAATCCTGTCAGGTTATCGAGGACGGTTCCCGGCAGGAGTTCCCCCTTCGGAGGCACGTAGGCGATAACACCGTTGCTGCTCGACTCCCAGCGGTCGAGTGGATAGACATCGAGGATGACGCTGCCGGAATCCGGCCGCCTGAGACCGGCCGCGACAAAGCAGAGGCCCGAGGCCCAGCCCTGGCCATCGTCGAGCAGTCCGAGAGAGTCTCCGGGACGAAGGACGAAGCTTGTTGGGCCAAAGCCATCGGGAGTTCCGGCCCTCGATGCCACCTCCGCGAACTCGAGCCTGCTTTCAAGGGCAGTGGGCAGGGGCGGCCTGGCCTTTTCCTCAGGGCCTGCAATTCCCAGGGCCTTCAGCGCATGTTCTGTCGCGATGCCGGTTTCGGCGCGCTGGTAGGCGATCCTCACGAAGCCCTGGGCCGAGCCCATGGCGCGCGAGGCGAGCAGAAGCACGGTGGAGAGGGCTCCAACCGTGAGCGCACCGCGGGCAACCGCGGAAGCACCAAGGGCCAGGACAGCGAAACCCATGGCCGCGGAAATGAAACGCTGGAACTCGGCGGTGACCCGGACCCCGCGTTTGGCGGAATAAGCCGCATCGGCCTGGACGGACTGGGTTCGCTCGAAGCGCATGGCCAGAATGGGTTCGAGGGCCTGGGCCTTCACGAACCCGATGTTTCCGAGCGAGCGCGAGATCTCCTCGATCCGCTCCTGCTCGATCGCCGAAAGCCTGAGGTGCTTTTCCGCGGAGCGCGAAACCTCGAAAGCAGACACAATGAGCTGGATAAGCACTCCAGCGACGGGAATCAGGGCGAGCGGCCCTCCGATGAGCCAGAGCACAGCGAGGTAAAGCAGCGCGAAGGGTGATTCGGCCAGGGCCGGCAAGGCCTGGGCGATCATGGACGCGAGAATCCGCCCCGCCCCCAGCCGCTCGAGATGCTCTCCTGGACCTATGTCAGCCACCGTCTCGCCTTCGGCAGACAGCAGTGCGGTGACGGCCTTGATCTCGTAGGTCGAGGCCACGCGGGCGACGGCCCAGGCGGAAATTCTTCCCCTCGCCACCGAGACCAGGGCTTCAAGGCACAGAGCCAGGGCACAGCCGCCGAAAAGCCAGACCAGGGTCGATGTGGAACGGTAGGCCACGATACGGTCATAGACCTGGACCATGGAAAGGGGCAGGGCGAGGCCGAGCACCCCGATGGCGAGGGAAGCCAGGGCTATGCCCCGGGTCGTCGCAGGCGCGATGGCGCCGGATATCTCCTTGCCCATGAGCCGAAGGAGGGGTTTCGCGCCCACGAGCGTGATCGCAGTACGAAGAAAGGGGCGATATTTCATCGGCTCCTCGGGATCGATCCTGGCGAAAAGCCGCTCTGCCTGAGAAGGACGTTCCTGGTTCGGGCAGCCAAGGCTTCCGCTGAAAGAAGGGCCAGGTCGCGTCCCATGAGGGCGGAACGGGCATCGAGAACCTCGGCTATCGCGGAAGCTCCGGCTTTGAAGGACTCTTCAACTGCCGCAAGATAGGCTGCCGCGTCATCACGGGCGTCGCGGAAACGTGCAACGCGAAGCTCGGCTTGCCCGGCATCCACCGCTGCCCTCTCGGCTTCGCGCTTTTTTTCCCCCAGCTCGCTGGCGCTTCGAATGCGCGAAGCCTCGAATCCAGCCTTTGCCGCTTCCAGGGCGCCAGGGTTGTTCAGGGCGAGGGAGATGTTTCCTCCTGCAGAGATTCCGAAGGGCTGGGTCGCAAAGGGGCTGAGACTGGCAGATAGCGAGACTCCGGCTGTCACCGAAAAGGCTGCGCGGGCCCTGTCGAGCGATGCATTGGCAAGGGCCGCTTCAGCCGCAGCGCTCGCGGCCCAGGGGCCTGGGTCAGATGGTCCAGAGGCGGCAAGAAGGAGGTCCTCGAAACCAGTCGTGGGTTTAAGCTGCCTGCCGAGGAGGGTCATCACGATCTCTTCCTTCCTGGCCAGATCGGACCTGCTGTCTTCGAGCCCGATCTGGGCCGATGAGAGCGGCTGCTTCGCGGCGAGCACGGCGATGGAGGTTCCCGCACCTGCCTTGCGATCCGATTCGGCATTTTTCACCAGCTCCTGGAAGGTCGCGACTCCCTGGGCCTCGATTTCCGTACGCCGCCGCGCATCGACAAGGTCGATGCAAGATTGGAGGAAGAAGGCGACCCTATCGAGTTCGATCAGGGCCAGCCGCGCCTCGGCCCTCCGTTCTTCAGCCTTGGACAGGGCCGCCTTCGATCCGTCGGGAAAACCCAGGGAACCTGCGACCGAAACCCCGATGGAACTGGCCCGGAGCAGTGCAGTCGCATCGCCAAAGCCGTAGCTTCCACTCGCTCCCGTGGCTGTCGCCGAGAGGGCCGGAGTCGAGGCAGCCGCCAGTCCCAGCCGACCTGCAAGAAGGGCCGAGGCCAACTCCGCGCGGGCCGCCGCGATCCCTGAATCACGGGCCAGGAACTCGGAAACAAGGCTCTGTGCCGACTCCGCAGCCATGCCGCGCGCCAGCGTTGCGAAACCCAGGAAGATGCATGCGAGGGTTCTGGCTCGCAGGGAGAAATCTGGAATTGCTCTCATGGTCGTCATTTTCAGGTGTAAGCGATGCGGCTACCCCCCGCAAGCCAAAATGCGCTACATTCGAGCAATGGCCAAAGGGCGGTGGGCGGGGAGGACAGCCCGACGAGGCCACGAGGGTGGCGGGGAGGCAGCGTGCTGCCGCAACAATCAACCGTGATGCAACCTCAGGCACAGCCCTTCTGGCGCCAGGGCCAGAGAGGGCTCTGCTGGCGTGGCGCCCGGCAGCGCCTGGCAGCGCTTCCTGCGACTATGCCACTGTCCTTGCCTCGCCCTTTTTCACGCCCAGCATGAAACCGAGGGCCACGAGCATGCAGAAGGGGGCAATCAACATGATATTGTTATAATTGTCATTGGTCAGCTGGATGATCAGGCCGTTGAGGTTGGGGCCGACAATGTTCGAGAGGGTCGAAAAAAGGTAGTACAGGCCCGTGAAGGTGCCGATCTTCGCCGGTACGGTGAGGTCGACGATCATCGGGAGGGAGTTGATGTTGATGCAGGACCAGCCGAAACCCGCGATCATGAGAAGTGCGCCAGCGGTGGTCAGCATGCGCGGGCCGCCCGCAGCAAGGGGGATGCCTATGAGGGGCAGTTTCGACAGGGG
>JBAXTA010000190.1:0-9131 GCA_037130415.1 Spirochaetota bacterium | reverse complement strand
GGCATGACCTGCGCCTCCTGCAGCCGCGCAGTGGAGCGCGCCGTGGGAAAGCTCCCGGGCGTGGTCACGGCCAGCGTCAACCTCGCCACCGAAAAAGCAACCATCTCCTTCGAAGGCGATACGCTTTGCATCTCGGACATAAACAAGGCAATCTCCAAGGCAGGTTACACGCCCCAGGCCATCGATGACGCAGCCTCTGATCCTGCCTCGCGTGCGGACGCCCACCGCGAGGGCAAGGCCAGGGAGATCCGCACCATGTGGATCAAGCTGGCCGTCTCGGCTGCCTTCTCGATTCCCCTCTTTTACCTGGCCATGGGCGGCATGCTTGGCTGGCCCCTGCCTGCGGCCCTCGATCCCATGGGCCATCCCCTGACCTATGGCCTTTTCGAACTCCTCCTGGTGATCCCCGTCGTGATCGCCGGCAACCGCTTCTACCGGGTCGGCCTCAAGACCCTTCTCCACGGCTCCCCGAACATGGACTCCCTCATCGCCATGGGAACCTCCGCCGCCATGGCCTACAGCCTCATATCCCTGGCCCAGGTCGCAACGGGTGACATGGGAGCGGTGGAAAGGCTCTGGTTCGAGACGGTCGGTATTATCATAACACTGATAATGCTCGGCAAGACCCTCGAGGCCGTCTCCAAGGGCCGAACCTCCGACTCGATCAAGAAGCTCATGGGCCTCAGGCCCAAGACCGCCACGGTCGTGCAGGACGGCAAGGACCTCGAACTGCCGGTGTCGGAGGTCGAAATCGGCGACATCATCCGCGTTCGCCCGGGCCAGCGCATACCCGTAGATGGCGTGGTCGTCGAGGGAAGCAGCTCCATCGACGAGTCGATGCTTACAGGCGAGTCCATGCCCGTCGACAAGGAAGTCGGATCGGAGGTCATCGGCGCGTCGATCAACACAACTGGTTCCATCCTCTTCCGGACCACCAAGGTCGGCGCAGACACCGTGCTCGCGCGCATCGTCAGGCTCGTCGAGGACGCGCAGGGCTCCAAGGCGCCCATCGCAGAGCTCGCGGACACCGTATCGGGTGTCTTCGTCCCCGTGGTCCTCGCCATCGCCTTCCTGGCCGCCCTGATCTGGCTCCTGGCCGGACGGGACCTGCCCTTTGCGCTCACTGTATTCGTAGCAGTACTGACGATCGCCTGCCCCTGCGCCCTGGGCTTGGCCACGCCTACGGCCATCATGGTCGGCACGGGACGCGGCGCGGAGCTCGGTGTCCTGGTAAAATCGGGAGGCGCACTCGAGACAGCCCACCGCATAGACACCATCGTGTTCGACAAGACCGGAACCATCACAGCCGGCAAGCCCGCCTTGACTGATCTCCTTCCCGCTTCCGGCTACAGCGAAGATGAGCTTCTGGGCCTCGCCGCAGCAGCGGAACGTGGCTCGGAGCATCCCCTGGGTGCCGCCATCGTCGCAGCGGCGGAGGCACGGGGTCTGATCCTCCTCCAGGCAACGGACTTTTCCGCCCGCCCCGGCCACGGCATATCGGCCAAGGTCGATGGCCGCACAGTCCTCTTCGGCAACGAGAGGCATCTTGCCGAAAAAGGCATTGCCATCGATAGGGGTTCAGGCGAAAGACTCGCATCAGCCGGCAAGACTCCCATGTTCCTTGCCATCGACGGGCGCTACGCCGGCATTGTCGCAGTGGCGGATGTCGCCAAGCCTTCAAGCGCAGCCGCAATTGCGAAGCTCCGCAGCATGGGCATCGAGGTGATCATGATCACCGGGGACTCGGCGCGGACAGCCGCGTCCATAGCCCGCGAGGTAGGCATCGACCGGGTACTCGCCGAAGTGCTCCCGGGCGACAAGGCCGCCGAAGTCAGGAAGCTGCAGGCAGGAGGCCGAAAGGTCGCCATGGTCGGCGATGGCATCAACGATGCCCCTGCCCTCGCCCAGGCCGACGTCGGCATCGCGATAGGGTCGGGCACCGATGTCGCCATGGAAAGCGCTGACATCGTCCTCATGCGGAGCGACCTCAACGAGGTGCCGACGGCGCTGCAGCTCTCCAGGCGCGTCATGCGAAACATCAAGCAGAACCTCTTCTGGGCCTTTGGCTACAACGTCCTGGGGATTCCCGTGGCTGCGGGCATCCTCCACGCCTTCGGGGGGCCCCTCCTCAATCCCATGTTCGCGGCGGCAGCCATGTCGCTCAGTTCGATCTCCGTACTCACCAACGCGCTGAGACTCAGGCGTTTCAAACCGGCATAAGGAGTAATTATGAAGAAGACACTGACGGTCGAGGGCATGAGCTGCAACCACTGCGTGAACCACGTAAAGAACGCGTTGGCGGATCTTTCCGGCGTCGCCTCCGTCATGGTAGACCTCGCGACGAACAAGGCCGTCGTCGAGGGCGATTCCCTGGATGAAGAGGCGATGAAGGCAGCCGTCGTCGATGCTGGCTACGAGGTCGTCGCTATCGCCTAAGGCATGGCGGCGATGGCCTTCAGCTTCGCGATGTCGGGAAGGCCCGGGTAACCCGCTCGCGGGTCGCAGCATCGCCGCCTCCCATGATCTGCCCGAGGGCGGTCGGAACGATCTGCCACGAAACCCCGAACCGGTCCTTGAGCCAGCCGCGACGCTCGGCCTCGGGAACGGCGCTGAGCGCGTCCCAGCAGCTGTCGATCTGGGAAATTCGCCTTCAGTCCCCGAGGGAGGCCAGGAGCCTCATGTTGTAGCGGTACCAGTCGGCGGAGGAATCAAAGCCCGGAGGCGTATACCAGGGCGGCGTAGGCATGACCAGGAGGTCGATATGATCGGTCGAGGCCAGGCATCCCATATAGTTCCAGGCTCCACGTACTGGCGATCCCTCGTAGTTGACAATTAGGTCTTTCGAGCCGTTCTTGGGGCCATCCATCGAGACGGTATTGACCACCCCGTCGTTGGCCGCCCACTCGGGCCCCAGGAGCAGCTCCCCGTCGACCTGGCCCGGGGCAGCCATGAGGAGGGCGGTAGGGAGGAGAAGGGTATTCAAGTCCAGGTCCCCGAGCTCAAGGCCTGCCACCCGCAGGGTCGAGCGGTCAGCCCAGGAAAAGTAGTAGATGTCGGGGCAGGCAGGGACCCGCTCGTTGAATGCCATAGCCCCCGCAGGATGGAGCTCCCTGTAGCAGCCATCCTCCCCGCGGTACCAGGCGTCGTTGGCCATGAGCCTCGAAGCGTAGGCAGCCACCGACTCGCCGCCCCTCCTCCCAAGGCCCCACTGGTCAAGGATGGGATCGTAGGGAGGACTCGAGGCTGCAATGATGAGGGCCACCGAGCGCGTGAAGGCCCCTCCCGCCCGGTCGGCCACCAGGGCCAGGGTCGATCCGTCGTGTGGTGATGCCAGGGTGACGATCCCCAGGATCCAGTGATGGCCGCCCTTGAAAAGCTCGCTTGGGTCGCCGGGTGCGGCCGCCAGCTCCTCCGGATTCCCCTCCTCGAGAAGCCTCGCCAGGAGCCGTCCCGTCTGTCCGCCCATGCTGTGGCAGAGGAGGTTGACCTTCCGTTTTTCATCCCAATTGTCAAGGACTCCCGGCTGCTCGCGGCCGAAGCGCGCGTGCCCGCATCGCGCGCTGTGGGCGGCCCCGTAGTCAACGCGCCCGCCCCTGACATAGGCGAAAAGCTCGCAGGCCCTGTCCCAGTTGCTCGAAAGCGGTCCGAGGCTCGCCGAATGGACATCCCAGCCCTCGCGGACAAGGAGGGCGCGGTAGTCCGACATCCCGCCCCAGGCGGAGATCGGGATGCGCGCGTCCTGCCCGTAGCCGACGATGCCGTGCACGAGGATCACTGGATAGTTGTTGAGCTTCGGGCCGGGAACCGGGTATTCGGCGAGATGTGCCAGCTCCGACTCCTCATCGCTGGCCGCAGGGAACGGCTCCGCCCACAAGGGAAGGGCGAGGATCAGGGAAACGACGCATGCTGCAGGTATTCCCCGGCGGCCAAGTCTACTCACGATGTGCGATCATGGCAGATGTCGTTGCCGCACGCGACGGGTGGTGGCAACTGGATCAATGTCTTGCTTTCGGCGCAGAGGAGGCTACAGACTCGCCGCCGCCCGACACCGTGAAGGTCCGCGCCGAGCGGTCAAGTTCCTCTGCGACGCTCCCGAGGGCGATGGCGAGATCGCGCATCGAAACTGCGGCCTGGGATATCTCGGTCGTGCCGATCTGGATTTCGTTCATCCCCGAAGCAACCTCGCTGGAAATGTCGCTGACCGTCTTCATCGCCCGCGAAACCTCGCTGGAGTCACCTCCAACCCGGAGCGACGCCTCCCCTACGCTGATTGAAATATCCTTCAGGGTCGTAACCGCTTCGAGTATCTGGCGCCCACCGATGGTGAGTTCGCGCAGGCTGGAGTCGATCTCTCCGAGCGCCGAGGCGACGCTCCTGATCTCGTTGTAGATCCTGTCGAAGGCCGCACTTGTCTCGATGCTCGAATCCGAGGCAATGCCGATGCGTTCCACCACGGCATCCACGACCCGGTTGATCGCATCCGAGCTTTCGAGGGATGTCTCCGAGAGCCTCCTGATCTCGTCGGCGACAACCGCAAAACCCTTGCCTGTTTCGCCGGCATGGGCAGCCTCTATGGCGGCATTCATGGAAAGCAGGTTTGTCTGCGAGGCGATGCCAGTGATCACGCCGGCCATGCCCCTGATGTCGTCGATGCTCTTGTTGATCTCGTCAATGACGAAGACCATGCCCTGGAGCCTCTCACCGCCGACCTTGGCCGATTCCACGAGGCTCTCGGTAGAAGCCTTCTTGTCTTCTGTCACCTTCGAGATGTTGCTAATTGAGGCTATCATCTGCGTTATCGAGGCCGTGGACTCCTCGACCATCGCGGACTGGCTGCGTATCTGGCCGTCAAGGAGCTTCGCGCTATCGCGAATGCGCTCCGTCGCGCCCGAGGAGTCCTGGATCTGCCCGTCGAGGGTGCTTATGCGCTGCCTGATTCCGTCGACGTTGGCCGCGATCTCGCCGAGGGACGAGGAGGTGAGTTCCGCCTGGGCTGACAGATCGCGCTTTATCCCGATGTTGCGGGCGGACAGGGACTGGAGCTCCATCACCGAAGCCCTGAGCTTCTCGATGAGCGTGTTGAAGTCCCGGGCGAGGATGCTCGTCTCGTCAAGGCTGTCAGCAGGGATGCGAAGCCTTGCCACCGGGATCCGGTCCACGATGACCCCCTCCGCGATACGCTTTGTCGCATGGACGATCCCCGCGAGGGGCCTGGTGATGCCACGCACCATCAACCTTGCAACGATTATCACAATACCGAGGAATATGAGCGAGATGAAGGCGGAGCCACCGGCGGTGGCGAGGACCTTCAGGCGTGTGGCCACGACCTTGGCACGTACCGAGTCCTCGATGCCATCGGTGTAGACTCCCGAACCCAGGACCCAGCCCCAGGGCTCGAAAAGCCTGACGCGTGATTTCTTGGGTTGCTCCTCCGAAAGCCCCTCCTTGGTCGGCTTCGGCCAACGATATTCGACAAAGCCGCTTCCCTTGGTCTCGCTGATCTCGACAAAGGCCGCAAAGAGGTTCTTCTTTTCCGCTCCAACCGTATTGTACTTTGGATCGTCCAGCACCTTTCCATCGAGGGCGGGCGAGGTCGGATGCATGATCATCTTCGGATATGGCTTGCCGCGGTCATTGATCCAGAAATAGCCGACGCCATCGTCGAAGCGCATGGATTTGATCGTCTCCATGGCCTCCAGCTGGGCGTCGCGGACAGCATCGTCGATATACACGCCTGTGCCGAGGATCCAGCCCATTCCCTCAGGAGCCTGACATAGGAGAGTTTGGGCTGCTGCTCGGTCAGTCCGTCCTTGGCCGGCTTGGGCCAGAGATACTTCACAAAGCCCTCGCCTGCGCGGGAACAGACTTCCACGAAGGAGGAAAAGAGATTCTTTTTTTCCGGCCCGACAGTATTGTACTTCGCATCGTCCAGCACCTTGCCGTCGAGGGCGGGCGAGGTCGGATGCATGATCATCTTCGGATAGGGAGACCCTGTGTCGTTGACCCAGATATAGCCCGTCCCGGAGTCGTAGCGCAGGGCCTTGATCCTCGCAAGTGTGGCGCGCTGGGCCTCCCCCTTGCTTGTGCGCCCGGAGGCGACATCGGCCATGCCTTCCTTGGCTATGGATTCAGCCACATCGATGATGGCCTTGAGCTTCGGGCCATAGCGCCTCGACAGGTATGACTCATCAGCGGAGTTCCTGTACGCTCCGTCGACAACTTCCCAGGCTACATCGACCATATTGGTGAGCTTGCTTTCAACGGCTCCGTTCTCATCGACGCGGAAGGAACCGATGGTCCGGCCACTTTCTGAGACAATGCCGAGGATGTTGAATATCGAAAGGCTCAAAGCAAGGGCAGATACAGAGAGCAACAACAAAAGAAATATCTTGTCGCGCATGTTCCAATCGCTGAACCGTCTCACGCTTCCCCTCCGAATGCTGCGTCAATCCTCATGGAGCCTAGTGGATGGGAGGGGCCCTGTCAAAAATGGAAGATCCGAGGCCCACATGACTTCCCTCAGGAACAGCCATACAAGGCTGGCTTGCCCAGGCAGCCATGCAAGCCTATCGCAGCCCCCTCTATCTCAACCGGGATCAGTCGCGCAATCAAGACATCATCCTTTCCCAATCCTGGCCCCCATTCTCCGACCTCCTGGTTCTGGACGAAATCCACAAGACGCCGGACTGGAAAAACTATCTGAAGGGACTTTTCGATACCAAGGCGAGGGGCCTGCGGATCCTCGTCACCGGCAGCGCTCGCCTCGACACTTTCCGCCAAGGCGGCGACAGCCTCGCAGGGCGGTTTCTTGCCCATCGTCTCCTGCCAATCAGCCCCGCGGAAGCGCGTGCGGCAGGCGAAAAGCGCGATCTTTCCTGGCATCTGGCAGCCGGTGGATTTCCGGAACCATGGCTTGCCTCAAGCGAGGCCGAGATCCGACGCTGGCGCAATCAGTATCTCGATGGGCTTATCCGGGAGGACATCCTCGAATTCAGCAACATCCACCAACTCAAGGCAATGAACTCCCTGGTGCGACTGCTTCGCGAACGGATCGGTTCGCTTCCGAGCTTCCAGGCTCTCCCCGAGGATCTTCATGTTTCTCCGAATACAGTCGCCCACCATCTGGAAATCCCCGGAGAGTTCGCTCTCCCCCGGCCTTCGATATTTCCACGGAAGGACCGGATTCCCGGGCATCCAGCTCGTCGCAGCTTCTGTGGCACCCTACGACAGGGATGGGCTTTCTGTGCGCAGCCTTTTTACATGGCTGGAAGCGCTGGAGGCCTGACTCATCCGCCTCGTCCCCTGCGGGCTTCAGATTGTCCTGCGGCCTCCGTTGGCGCAGTCCGGTCCTCCATGCTAGCCTGCGGCCTGCCATGAAAGCCGCCAGCAATGTCGGGCGCAGCCCACTCTTCATCCTACTCATGCTCGCGTTCTGTCTTTTCGCCAGTGCCGAATCCGGCCCCGTTCCGCATCTCTCCGCCGAGGCGAAAGTGTCCCTTGTCACCATGTGGCCGGGCGCTGAGATCTACAGTGCCTTCGGCCACAGTGCCTTCAGGGTTCAGGATCCCGGGCTGGGAATGGACCTCCTGTTCAACTATGGCACCTTCGATTTCGAAGATCCGCTCTTCGTGCCCCGCTTCATCAAGGGCGAGCTCAATTACTGCCTGAGCGTCTACCCTTACAAGGCCTACTACGACTTCAACGTATCCACAGAAAAGCGTCGCTGGGAAGAGCAGGTCCTCGATCTCGATCGGGGGCAGGCCGATGCGCTCTACCGCTTCCTCACGAAGAACGCCCTTCCCGAGAACCGCTACTACCGCTACGACTTCATCAAGGACAACTGCGCAACCAGGATCGACGATGCCCTTGCGAAGGCCCTCGGTCCTTCCTATGCCTTGGGGAAGGATCCGGTCACGGGGCCGGGGGCGACCTACCGCGACCTCATCGACGAATATGTGGCAGGCCGGCCCCTGTACCTCTTCCTTTTCTCCTTCGTCCTCGGGCGTGCCTCGGACCACGTCGCAACAACGAGGGAGGCCTCCTTCGCGCCCATCCACCTCATGAAGGCCCTCGATTCGGCCACGCTGGAAGCGGGAGGCTCGACCCGACCGCTCGTGCGCTCGTCGTCGCGCCTCTATGAGCCCCAGGCTTTCTCGGATTTCTCCACACCCTGGATCGACCCCGGCTTCCTGCTCTGGCCCCTCGCCCTCGTGGTCCTCATCCTGACCGGCTCTTCGATCCTGGGCTGGCGCAAGGGCCGGACAGCGCGGCGCAGGCTTGTCCCCGCCGACTTAGTCCTATTTATGATGATCGGCCTGGCCGGCGCCATCTGCTTCTACCTGGAATTCCTGTCGGTCCATTCGGCGACCAAGGGCAACCTCAACCTCATCTGGCTCTGGCCCTTCCATTTCCTCGCAGCCTGGTGGTGTCTCTCGCGTAGACCCTCGCGACTGCGGACAATCTACTTCGGGCTTGCTGCCATAGCCGCGCTGCTCCCCCTCGTCGCCTGGCCTTTCTGGCCCCAGGGCATGGATAGCCGCCTGATCCCCCTCCTCCTCATCGTCGCGGCGCGCTCCCTGAGGTTGGCCCTGCCCTTTTGACGACGGCCGCGAATTTCGCTACTATGGCCAATCCTTTCGTCCCGAGGTCGTCCATGGCAGACAAGATCACTCCCCGCGCCACTGATTATTCGCAGTGGTACATAGATATAGTCCTAAATGCGAAGCTCGCGGACTACAGCCCCGTCAAGGGTTCCATGGTCATCCGCCCGCGGGGCTACGCCATCTGGGAGCGCATCCAGGCCGAGATGGACCGCCGCTTCAAGGAAACCGGCCACGAGAACGCCTACTTTCCCCTCCTGATACCCATGAGCTTCCTGCAAAAAGAGGCTGACCACGTGAAGGGCTTCAAGCCCGAACTGGCTGTCGTCACGCACGCAGGGGGCGAGGAGCTGGAGGAGCCTTACTGCATCCGGCCAACCTCCGAGACCATCATCTGGGCCATGTACAAGAACTGGATCCAGAGTTGGCGCGACCTCCCGCTTTTGTACAACCAGTGGGCCAATGTCATGCGCTGGGAAAAGCGCACACGGCTCTTCCTCCGCACCTCGGAGTTCCTCTGGCAGGAGGGCC
>JBAXTA010000019.1:0-26790 GCA_037130415.1 Spirochaetota bacterium | reverse complement strand
CCTCGGGGAGAGGATAGAGCTCAACCGCAACCGCTGCATCCTGTGCTACCGCTGTGTCTACACCGCCAACCAGGTCGCAGGTGGGCGTGTGCATGGCGTCCTGGGCCGGGGCGACCATGCCGAGATCGGCACCTACATCCGCAACAGCCTCGACAGCGACATGAGCGGCAACGTCATCGACGTATGCCCGGTAGGCGCGCTCACCGACAAGACGGCGCGCTTCGAGTCGAGGGTCTGGTTCCTGAAGCCCATGGATGTTCATTGCAATTGTGATACATGCTCCGGCAAGGCAGTGGCCTGGATGCGTGGGGAGCAGGTGGTCAGGGTCACTGCCCGCCGCGATGCCTACGGCGAGGTGGAGGGCTGGATCTGCGATACATGCCGCTTCGAGCGCAAGGACAAGGCTGCCTGGACCATCGAGGCCCCGCGCAGGGTTGAGCGCAATTCCGTCATCGGACAGAACCACTACACCGGGCTTCGCCAGCTTCTCGCTGTGACGGAAAAGCATATCGCGGCCCGTGCCGCCGTTTCCGCCGCGGACGAAGCCGCTGGCTACGGGGCAGATCCAGCTGCCCTGATTTCGGGGTGACGCGATGGATGTGATCGATCTCATTATCAAGCTCGTGCTGGGGGTCTTCATCCTCGCCGTGAGCTTTATCATCGCCATGTGGGCCACCTGGGCGGAACGCAGGGTGGCGGGCTGGATACAGGACCGCTACGGTCCCAGCCGCAACGGCCCCTTCGGCCTCCTCCAGCCCGTGGCTGACGGCGGAAAGCTCTTTTTCAAGGAAGAGATGATCCCTGCCCGGGCCAACAAGTTCCTTTTCATCCTCGGCCCCGCCATCGCGATGGGAACGGCCCTCCTCACCAGCGCCGTGGTGCCCTGGGGCAGCGACATCACCGTTTTCGGGCGCACGATAGCCCTGCAGATGGCTGACCTCAATGTCGCCACCCTCTATGTCTTCGCTGTCGTCAGCCTCGGGGTCTATGGCATCATGGTGGGAGGCTGGGCGAGCAACAACAAGTACTCCCTGATGGGAGCGCTGCGCGCCTCGAGCCAGATGATCAGTTATGAGCTCGGCATGGGCATGGCAGTCATCGCTGTCGTCATGCTCTGCAATTCCATGAGTCTCCGCGACATCGTCCAGGTCCAGTCCGGCTGGCACGGCGCACAGTGGAATATCCTCATCCAGCCCCTGGGCTTCCTGGTTTTCATCATCTGCGCCTTCGCCGAGTGCAACCGCCATCCCTTCGACCTGGCAGAGTGCGAGGCCGAGCTGATCGTCGGCTATCATCTTGAGTACTCCTCCATGAAGATGGGCTTTTACCTCTTTTCCGAGTACATCAACATGTTCGTGTCCTCTGCCATCATGGCGACCCTCTTCTTCGGTGGCTACAATGTTCCCTTCCTCGACATGCTGGGACTCAATCCCATTGTGATGACCCTCATCGGGACCTTCGTCCTCTTCATCAAGATCTTCCTGCTCATGTTCGTCTTCATGTGGGTCCGTTGGACCCTCCCCCGTTTCCGCTACGACCAGCTCATGAATCTTGGGTGGAAGGCCCTCTTCCCCCTCGCCATCATCAACATGCTCTGGACCGCCGGCCTCATCGCGGTCCGCGGCTTCGTGTAGGACGTCGGCATGGCAATGACTCCCCTGACCAATCGCTCGAAGCAGGTGACGCAGCTCCGCATGACCTGGGTCGAGCGCATCTACCTGCCCGCCATAGCCAAGGGCCTTTCGATCACCCTCAAGCACCTGTTCAGCAAGAAGGTGACCTACCGGTATCCCGAGGTGCTTCGCCCCCGTCCCGAGGTCTATCGCGGCTTGCATGTCCTCAAGCGGGATGATGCGGGTGCCGAGCGCTGCACTGCCTGCGGGCTCTGCGCCCTGGCCTGCCCCGCCGAGGCCATAACCATGCAGGCTGCCGAGCGCAGGCCCGGAGAAGAAAAGCTCTACCGCGAGGAAAAATACGCCAAAGTCTACGAGATCAACACACTGAGGTGCATCTTCTGCGGACTTTGCGAGGACGCCTGCCCCAAGGAGGCCATCTTCCTTACCAGCCGCCTTGTGCCCGCCGAAAACCACCGGAAGAATTTCATCTACGGCAAGGACAGGCTTGTTGAATCAGGCCCGGGCGCCATCGACGTGAGCGGTCGCCAGACCAAGGCTGTCGCTGAGTTCAAGAAGGACATGCACCACGACCACAACCGCAGCGGGGCAGCTTTGAACCATTCCGCCCCGGTGGGAGGCCACCGATGATCTCCATCGCCTTCTACCTTCTCACCGCCCTCCTGTTCAGCGCGGCTCTCATGGTAATTCTGTCGAAGAACCCGATGTCCAGCGTACTCTGGATGGTGGTGGCCTTCTTCGCGATCACGGGGCACTATGTCCTTCTCAACGCACAGTTCCTCGTCGTCGTGAACATGGTCGTCTACGCGGGGGCCATCATGGTCCTCTTCATCTATACGGTCATGCTCCTCAACCTCAGCAAGGAGAACGACAGCAGGGCCTCCCTCCTCGTCCGGCTGGCCGGCATCGTGAGCGGAGGGCTTCTCCTCACGGTCCTCATCGCTGCTTTGAGGCGTTCCACGGACGCCGCAGTCGGCGATCTGGCCCAGGTCGGGGCCACTTCCCTGGTCGGACTCGTCAAGCCACTCGGGCTCGCGCTCTTCCGGGATTTCCTGGTGCCCTTCGAACTTTCGAGCGCACTCTTCCTCGCGGCCCTCGTGGGGGCCGTGGCTCTTGGCAAAAAGGAGAGCAGTGACTGACATGGGAACCATAACCCTCGACCACTACATCTATCTCGCATCCGCGCTTTTCGCGGTGGGAGTCGTCGGCGTCCTCATCCGGCGTAACATACTGATCATGATGATGGGCATCGAGCTCATGCTCAACGCAGTGAACATCCTCCTGGCGGCGACCTCGGCCTTCAACGGCGACAGCGCCGGTCAGGTCTTCGTGTTCTTCATCATGCTGGTCGCCGCCGCCGAGATCGCCGTGGGCCTGGCCATCATCACCATGATCTATCGGAACACCGGTTCCATCGACGTCAAAGACTACAATCGGCTCAAGGGCTGACGGAGCAGCGCATGAACGAAGCAGTACTACTCTGCCTGATCCCGGCCCTCCCCCTCGTCGGTTTCCTCATTACGGGGCTCCTTGGAAAGAAGATCGGCAGGGGGATTTCCGGCTGGCTCGCGACCCTCGTGGTGGCCGCCTCCTTCGCTCTGGCCCTCATCCTTTTCATTGCCCATCCCGATGGATTCGCCGCCAGCTCCGCTGGCGCCGCCAGTTCCGCTGGCGCCGCCAGCTCCAGTGGCGGCCTGAGCATCCAGCTCTTTGACTGGATCCCCGCTGCCGGGCTGAACATTGCATTCGGCCTGATGCTCGATCCGCTTGCACTCATCATGACCCTCGTGATCACGGGCATCGGCTTCCTCATCCACCTCTACAGCATCGGGTACATGAAGCATGACGAAGGCGCTCCGCGGTTCTTCAGCTTCATGAACCTTTTCGTCTTTTCGATGCTCCTCCTTGTACTTGCTGACAACTATGCCCTCATGTTCGTCGGCTGGGAGGGAGTGGGCCTGTGCTCCTACCTCCTGATCGGCTTCTGGTTCACCAAGGACGAGTACAATGCCGCCGCCGTGAAGGCCTTCGTGATGAACCGCATCGGCGACCTCGGCTTCCTCCTCGGCCTCTTTGCGATGGTCGCCACCTTCGGCAGCCTTTCCTTCGGGGAGGTCTTCGCCAAGGCCGGCAGCATGGCTGCGGGGACTCCCGCCCTGACCCTCATAACACTGATGTTGTTTGTAGGCGCCATGGGCAAGAGCGCACAGATCCCCCTCTACACCTGGCTGCCAGACGCCATGGCAGGACCCACGCCGGTCTCCGCCCTCATCCATGCCGCGACCATGGTGACTGCCGGCATCTACATGGTTATCCGCTCCCATGTCCTGTACGACCTGGCTCCGATCGCCCTAACGGTGATTTCCATTGTTGGACTGGCCACGGCGATCTGGGCCGGTCTCATCGCCCTCAGCCAGCGCGACATCAAGAAGGTCCTGGCCTACTCCACGGTCAGCCAGCTCGGCTTCATGTTCCTGACTCTGGGTGTCGGCGCCTACTCGACGGGCTATTTCCACGTCTTTACCCACGCATTCTTCAAGGCCCTGCTATTCCTGGCCGCGGGATCCGTCATCCACGCCCTCTCCGGCGAGCAGGACATCAGGAAGATGGGTGGCCTGGCCAAGAAACTCCCAATTACCTACATCACCTTCCTGGTGGGTACCCTGGCCATCTCGGGCGTCCCTCCCTTCGCGGGCTTTTTCTCGAAGGACGCCATCCTCGCCGCAGTCTACTCCCGGTCTCCCCTCCTCTGGGGTCTGAGCATCTTCGCAGCCTTCCTTACTGCCTTTTACATGGGCAGGCTCTTTATCCTCGTCTTCCACAGCTCGGACCGCACCGCCAAGAGCGTCCATCCCCACGAGTCACCCTGGACCATGACGGTTCCGCTGATCGTGCTGGCCCTTGGCTCGACAGCTGCCGGCTTCCTTGGCATGCCTGCCGTCTTCGGCGTCCCCGACTGGATGGCTGGCTTCCTGGCTCCCTCGGCAGGCGAGTACGCGGCCGGCCTCGAGGAAGGCACCGAGTGGCTCCTGATGGGGATCTCGACAGTCGTGGTACTGGCCGGTTTCATCTTCGCCGTCCTGAAGTACGGCCCCGGCAAGGTTGTACCAACTGAAGACAAAAAGGCGAGGGGTCCCGTCCGCTGGTCCCTCCGGAAGTTCCGTGTGGACGAGTTCTACGACGCGCTCATCGTAAAGCCCCTTTTTGCGCTTTCCGCCTGGCTCTTCGGCACCGCCAACGATCGTGGCATCGATGGAGTGGTCCGCGGAACGGCGGGTCTTGTCGCCTGGGTGGGTGGCAGGGTCCGCCTTCTCCAGACTGGGAATATCGTCTTCTATCTTTTTGCCATGACGCTCGGCGTCATCGTCATAGCCGCCGTCGCGGCCCTGGGATAAGCAATGGTCACACTACTTCTGATTCTGATCCCCCTCGTGGGCGGCCTCATGGTGATGGCCCTTCCCGAGAAGGGGGCAAGGGTTGTTGCGGCCCTCGTCGCGGGAATAACCGCCTTGGTGGCCCTGGGAGTCGCGTCTGTCTGGTCAGCCCTGCCAGCCGCGAGCTTCGATTTCCTTCTCGACTGGGTGCCCGCCTGGGGCCTCTCCTTCAGCCTCGGGCTCGACGGACTGAGCCTTCCGCTCATCCTTCTCACCATTGTGGTGGCCCCTGTGGCCCTCATTGTTTCGATGCGGCGCGACGAGCGACGGAGCCCGGTTCTTTATGGCCTCATCCTTGCGATGGAGGCTGGCCTCGTTGGTGTCTTCGCCGCCCGTGATGCTGTCGTATTCTATCTTTTCTGGGAACTGGCCCTCGTGCCGGTGTATTTCATCGCAGCCTTCTGGGGTGGCGAAAAGCGCGTCCCCGTCACCCTCAAATTCTTTGTCTACACCGTCGTGGGCAGTCTCTTCATGCTTTTCGGCATCATCTATATCCATGGCTTCACTCCAGGAGCCCACAGCTTCGCCCTTTCGAGCTTCTACTCCGCGCAGCTTCCCGAGGCAGCCTCGCCCTGGATACTCGCCTGCTTCGCCCTGGCCTTTGCCATCAAGATGCCCCTCTTCCCCTTCCACACCTGGCAGAGCGACACCTACAACGAGGCTCCCGCCGCTGGTACCATCCTCCTCGCGGCCCTCATGGCCAAGATGGGCCTCTACGGAGCCATCCGCTGGATGCTTCCCGTCTTTCCCACGGCCTTCGCCGCCTGGCAGACGATATTTATTAGCCTTGGAGTTATCGGGGTAGTCTGGGGTTCCCTCGTGGCCCTCGCACAGAAGGACATGAAACGCCTCCTGGCCTGGTCGAGCTTTTCGCACACTGGCCTGATGGCTGCCGGTGTCTTCTCCCTCGGCATGCTCGGACTCCAGGGTGGTATCGTGCAGATGATAGCCCACGGGCTTTCGATCGCGGGCCTTCTCCTGGCAGTCGACATCTTCGAGAGCCAGGCGGGAAGCAGGCAAATAGGCGCTGTTTCCGGCCTTGCCCACCGTAACGGGGCCTTTGCCACGCTCTTTGTCCTCCTCGCCCTTTCGGCCATAGGCCTGCCCCTCACCGGCGGCTTTGTGGGCGAGTTCCTCCTCCTCCTTTCCCTGTCAAAGCTCGGACTCTGGTGGGCCCTTGCGGGAGGCCTGGGAGTAATCCTCGGCGCAGTCCTCTACCTCCAGTGGATCAGGAAGAGCCTCCTTGGAGCGGTGCCGACCAACGTGACAGCCTTCAGGATGAAGCCGTCGGAAGCCGGCGCCCTCACGGTCCTTGCCCTCGGTGGCCTGGCCCTGGGAATCTACCCCAAGCCCCTCCTGGAGCTTTCCGCCCCGGCCCTCGAAGCGATCTTCCACATCATGGGGGCGAAGTAAACCATGAGCCTGTACCTCTTGCTTCCCATCCTCGCCGTCATCGTGCTCTTCGCCAACCTCGGGCGGCTCAAGCCCCTGGCTTTTCCCTTGGCTGTCATCGGACTCATCGCCGCGGCCGTACTTGCAGGCTTCCAGATCGGACTCGACCACCGCCTCCTCAGGGGCATGGCCGAGTTCGACGGCTTTGCCTCCGCCTTCAGCCTCCTCGTCATAGTACTGACAATCCTTGTCGTCCTCCTCCTGGGTTCCCCCTCGGGCAGGACCGAGGTGCCCCGCGCCGAGAAGGCCGCACTTGTCATCTTCGCGCTGACCGGGGCGGTCATGCTCACGAGCTACACCAATCTCGTGATGCTCTTCCTCGGGATCGAGATCCTGAGCATTCCCGTCTATGTCCTCGTTGGAACGAGAAAAAGCGATGTGAAGGGCAACGAGGCAGCGCTGAAGTACTTCCTCAACGGCTCCTTTGCCACGGGCATCCTCCTCTTCGGGATCGGCCTCATCTATGCCGGAACGGGGCAGTTCTCGCTGGGAGGCATCCTCCTGTGGACCCAGGCAAACTCGAGTGGCATTCATCCCCTCTTCCACCTCGGACTTCTCTTTATCCTCTTTGGCCTGGCCTTCAAGGTTTCCGCCGCTCCCTTCCATTTCTGGACTCCCGATGTCTACGATGGAGCGCCTACTGCGGTAACCGCCTACATGAGCACAGTTGTGAAAATCGCGGCCTTTACGGCCTTCTTCCGCCTTCTCTACCGTGCCTTTCCCATGGCGGCTGACAGCTGGGGCTGGATCATCGCCCTTCTTGCAGTATTGACCCTTCTTGTCGGCAACCTCGGGGCCCTGGCCCAGGGCGGCTTCAAGAGACTCATGGCCTACTCAGGCATCTCGCACGCCGGCTACCTCCTGATCGCCCTTCTGGCGACTGGTTCCATGGCCACGGGCGCCCTCTGGCTCTACACCGCTGCCTACGCAGCTGCGACGATGATAGCCTTTGTCGCCTGGGCCCGCGTCGAAGAGGGTGGAGAAGGGGATGCCATCGCTGCCTTCGCCGGCCTTCGCTCGCGGTCGCCCTTCCTCGCAGTCGGACTCGCGGTGGCCATGCTCTCCCTCGTTGGCGTACCTCCCCTGGGCGGTTTTTTCGGAAAGCTCTTTGTCTTCGGGAACGCTGTCGGGCAGGGGAAGATCGCCCTCGTGGTTTTTGCCGTCGTGATGAGCGCGATCGGCATGGTGTACTACCTCCGACCCCTCATCCAGGCCTGGTTCCAAGAACCCAAGGTCGTGGCAAAGTTGCCGCTCAGGGCTGCCGAGTTGACGGTAGTCGGTTTCTGCATGCTGGTCCTCGTGGCACTGGCCGCAGCACCAGCCTGGGTGCTCGGGGCCTTCTGATCGCAGGGTCCGTGTCTGTTGCAGCAGGGCATCACGGACTGCATCCGCGGTGCCCATTTTTTCGTCCGCACACGCGGCGTAACGGGCCTTTGCGGGTCTTTCATCCATCCTTTCAGGATGGTCCCGATACAAGGAGAGTGTGATGGCCAAGGAATTCGGAACTCTCTTTCTTTTTCTCGCGGGGGGCTTTGTCCTGTCCCTCGTCATCGTGTTCGTGAACTGGCTGCTGCGTCCGCGAAACCCGAGCTCCGCGAAGGCCCGGACCTATGAGTGCGGACTCGAGACAGAGGGACCGACCTGGGTCCAGTTCAAGATCAGCTATTACCTCTACGCGCTGATCTTCGTCGTCTTCGATGTCGAGGTTGTGTTCCTTTACCCCTGGGCTTCGGCCTTCAAGAGCGCGGGGCTCGTTTCCTTCGTGGAGATGGCCATATTCATCGGCGTCCTGGCCCTCGGCATCGGCTATGCGTGGAAGAAGGGAGCCTTTGAATGGAACTGAATCACAATGACCCCCGTGCCCCGGGGCACGGATCGAAGGAGCCGACGACTCTCATCAAGGGGCCCCTGCACAACGGAATCGAGGCTGTCCTCGATTTCTGCCGGGGCAATTCGCTGTGGCCTGTCACCTTCGGCCTGGCCTGCTGCGCCATCGAGATGATGTCGGCGGGAGGTGCCCGCTACGACCTTTCCCGCTTCGGCTACGAGGTCTTCCGTCCCTCGCCGCGCCAGGCCGACCTGATGATCGTGGCAGGCACGGTCACCGACAAGATGGCACCCCTCCTGAAGACCATCTACGACCAGATGCCCGAACCCAAATATGTTCTCGCGATGGGAGGCTGCGCGATCTGCGGCGGCCCCTTCACCGATTCCTACTGCGTCGTGCAGGGAGTCGACACAATTGTGCCTGTCGATGTCTACGTCCCAGGCTGCCCGCCCAGGCCCGAGGCCCTCATCGACGGCATCCTCAAGATCCGCGCGATGCTCCGCCATCCCGAACTCCGGGAGGTCCACTTCAATGCGTGATATCAGCAAGGTGGCAGCAGTCCTGCCGAAGGCCGAAGTCCGCGACGGCGTCCTCGTGATACAGGCTTCCGAAGCGGTGGAGTCGCTTGCGGCGGTGAAGGCCCTCGGGGGCTTTGTCCTCTTCGACATCACGGTCATCGACCGCCCGGCCGCCACAGCCACGGCCGCAGCGGCCACGGCCGCAGCGACTCCCACGGCCACGGGTGCCGCCCCGGCCTACCCGGCTTGCTTTGAGCTGGCGTGGCGGCTCTGGGACCTGTCCGAAGGCGCGAAGGATATACTCACAATTAGGTCTTATATCGACCATGACAGTCCCGAGGCCCCGAGCGTGATGGGAGTCTGGAAGTCGGCCGACATGCTCGAGCGGGAAGTCTGGGACCTCATGGGCATCCGCTTCACCGGCCGACCCCAGCTCGAACGCGTCCTCAACCGCGCCGACTTCGAGGGACATCCCCTCCGCAAGGACTTTGTCATGCCGAAACGCGACCGCTTTCCGCCAGCATCCTGGGACAAGAAGGCCGCCGAGGGAGGGCAGTGATGGGCGACAACCTCGATGGCGCCAACCTCAACTCCGATGGCTTCGAGACCCAGGAGTTCATCCTCAATCTCGGACCCCAGCACCCCTCGACCCACGGTGTCTATCGTGCCCGCCTGATCATGGACGGCGAGACCGTCGTCTCGGCCGAAAACAAGGTCGGCTACCTGCACCGTGGCATGGAAAAGCTGGCAGAGGGTCTTACCTACTCGCAGTTCACCCCCTATACCTCGCGCTTCGACTACTGCGCCGGTGCCCTGCAATCCTGGGCCTACGTGATCGGCCTCGAAAAGCTCGGGGGTATTGTCGTGCCCGAACGCGCCGAGTACATCCGCGTCATTGTCGGAGAACTCAATCGGATCTCCAGCCACCTCCTGATGGTCGCCTCGATGGTCCTTGATTTCAGCGCGATCACCGCCTGGACCTACGCCTTCAATGCCCGCGAAGGCGTCCTCGACCTCCTCGAGGCAGTAACCGGATCGCGGCTCCTCATGCACTACATGGTCAACGGCGGCGTCTGGGCCGACCTTCCCGAGGGCTGGGTCCCGAAGGCCGAGGCCGAACTGGACAAGATCATCGCCCGCCTCGATGACTTTGACATGCTGGTTTCAGGCAACGAGATC
This sequence comes from Spirochaetota bacterium, assembly GCA_037130415.1. Lineage (GTDB taxonomy): Bacteria > Spirochaetota > Spirochaetia > Treponematales > Rectinemataceae > CAIJMU01. The sequence goes on along the minus strand of JBAXTA010000019.1, from coordinate 16,745 downwards.
TTCCTCGGTCGCACGAAGGGCATAGCAGCGATCAATTCGGACGAAGCCCTCGAGTTCGGGCTGACCGGCGCCAACCTCCGCGCCTCGGGCGTGAAGTTCGACCTTCGGAAGGATTCACCCTACTCGGTCTATGAACGCTTCGACTTCGATGTTCCAGTGCTCCACAAGGGCGACTGCTGGGACCGCTACTACATCAGGATCATGGAGACACGGGAAAGCATCAAGATCGTCAGGCAGGCCCTGAAGCAGCTCCCCGAAGGCGACTGGCGCGCCAAGGTGGCGAAGGTCTGGAAGCCCGCGGCCGGAGAGGCCTACACGATGATCGAGGCAGCGCGGGGTGTCCAGGCCTATCACGTGGTATCCGACGGCACGACCAAGCCCTGGCGTGTGCACATGCGCTCTCCCTCCTTCTGCAACATAGGCATAATTCCGGAGAAGGCGCCCGGCCTCACGCTCCAGGATTTCATCTCCTTCATTGCGTCGCTGGACTTTGTCCTTGGCGACATAGACAGGTAGGGGCACATGACCGAGTTCCTCACAACTGTGTTTAATTGGATACAAGGCATCCTGGGCGTGGCACCCACCACGCTGGCAGAAGCCCTTCCCTGGATGGACATCCTCTGGGCCTTTGTGTACTTCGTCGGTGCGGTGATCCTCCTCATCATCAACGTCATAATGCTGATCTGGATCGAGCGACGCGCTGCGGGCTTCTTCCAGGAACGTGTCGGCCCGAACCGCGTCGGTCCCTTCGGTCTCCTTCAGACGGTCAATGACACCATCAAGCTCCTGGGCAAGGAGTGGATCATGCCCGCCTCGGCCGACAAGATGGTGTTCCTGATCGCGCCACTCCTCATCGTGACGGTAGCCGTGACGATGTACGGCCTCCTGCCCTACGGACCGGGAATAACCCCCGTAACACTGAATGTAGGCATCCTGTTCTTCCTCGCAGTTTCCTCCACCAACACGATCTCGGTGCTCATGGCCGGCTGGGGTTCCAACAACAAGTACTCGCTGCTCGGCGGCATGCGAACGGTGGCCCAGATCATCAGCTACGAGATCCCGATGGCGCTCTCGATCATAGGTATTGTCATGTTGTCCGGATCACTCGACCTCGGCCAGATCGCGGCGTCCCAGTCCCATGTGTGGTATGTCTTCATCCAGCCCGTAGCCTTCATCATTTTCACGATCTCAGCCCTCGCGGAACTGACAAAGTCGCCCTTTGACATGACCGAGGCAGAGCAGGAGTTCGTCGCCGGATATCATACCGAGTATTCAGGAATCCGCTTCACCCTTTTCTTCATGGGAGAATACGCGAACCTTTTTTCAATGGCTGCACTTGGCGTGGTCCTCTTTTTCGGCGGGGCAAGCGGTCCCTGGCTTCCGCCCTGGATGTGGTTTATCGGAAAGACTTACGTATTCATCCTGTTCCTCCTGTGGATCCGCTGGACCTTCCTCCGCATCCGCGTCGACAAGATGATGAAGTTCAACTGGAAGTTCCTCATTCCCGTGGCGCTGGCCAACCTCCTTCTCACGGGCGTCGGCATCAAGCTCTGGCAGCACTTCGTCGAGAGGAGTATCTAACCGTGTATGGATCAGGAATATTCAAGGGCCTCTTCGTCACGGCGAAACGGCTCTTCATGCCCAAGATCACGCAGAAATACCCCGAGGTAAAACCTGACCTCCCGCCACGGAGCAAGGGTTCCTTTGCCTTCAACAAGGATACCTGCACCTCCTGTGAGCTCTGCTCGATGGCCTGCCCGAACGGCGTCATAAAGGTTGAGTGGCACAAGGGTGCGGACGGCAGGAAGCGCCTCGACCGCTACCGCATGAACCTCGGAGCCTGCCTGTTCTGCGGGCTCTGCGTCGAGGCCTGCCCGGTCACGCCGTCCAACCCCATTAAGTCCATCCAGTTCAAGACATTCTTCGAACTGGCCTGCTGGCGCAAGGAAGACATCTACCGGATCTGGGAAAAGCAGCATCCAGCGGAGGCATTGCCCGAGGCAGCTCCGGTCGTGGCCAGCGCCACGGAAGGAGCGTAACGAGATGCTCGGAGTCATCTTCTTCTACTTCTTCGCTGCGCTCGCCGTCGTGGCGGCGGTCGCCATGGTAGTCACCCGGAACCTCGTCCACGCGGCCCTCTTCATGGCAGGTACCTTCCTCTTGATCGCTTTTCTCTACATCCTGATGGGTGCCGATTATGTCGGCGCAGTGCAGATCCTTGTGTATGTCGGCGCGATCTCGATCCTCTTTGTATTCGGCATAATGCTGACGAAGCGTGACCGCATCGAGGATTCCAACCGCTTCAACCGCTACGGAGCTGCCGCGACTGTCGTAGCCGTCCTGCTCTTCATCGGCATCATGCTGGCGGCCATGGGTACCGCGTTCAATACAGTGCCAGCAGCCGAAACAACCTCGACGATCCAGACGATAGCCAATCTCTTCCTGAACGACTATGTCCTTGCTTTTGAGTTTGCAGGCATCCTCTTGCTGGCAGCGCTTGTCGGCGCGATCGTGATTGGCCAGGCGCACTTTACCAGGCGCAGGATCGGTCCCAAGGCTGCCAGCCCCGCCGAAGGGGGGAAGGCATGATCGGATTGACGCATTACCTGATACTCGCAGCCCTGCTTTTCTGTATCGGCCTTCTGGGCGCCATAGCGAAGAGGAACGCGATTTCAGTCTTCATGGGGATTGAACTCATGCTGAATTCGGTCAACATCAATTTCGTGGCCTTCAACCATTTCCTCCATCCCCAGTTCCTCGCCGGGCAGGCCTTCGCGATCTTCGTGATAGTCGTGGCGGCTGCCGAGGTCTCCGTTGGGCTGGCAATCATCCTCGCGCTCTACCGTCGCCGCGCGAACACGGGCGTCGACGAGCTCGACATGCTGAAATGGTAACGGGAAAGGCTAGGCAGGAACGCACATGAGCACACTTGCGATAATCCTGACGGTAGCGCCCCTGGCGGCCTACGCGGTCATTGTATTTTTCACCTCACGCTGGAAGGCGCTCTCGGCAGGCATCGCCATCGCAGCGACGGGGACCTCCCTGGCGCTCTCGATCTGGCTCCTCCTGGGCATGATCGGAGACCCCACCCCGGTGCACGTTTCCATGAGCTGGCTTTCGATCCCCCACCTCGGCGGGATCAGGGGCCTTGACATCTCCATGGGCGTGCTGATCGACCCGCTCTCGTCCCTGATGATGACAATTGTTTCCTTTGTAGCCTTCCTTGTGATGGTGTATTCCCTGGGTTACATGAAGGGGGACGGGGGATTTTCGAGGTATTTCGCATACCTCGGGCTCTTCACCTTCTCGATGCTGGGACTTGTGATTGCTGACAACTATTTCCAGACCTTCGTGTTCTGGGAACTGGTGGGGCTTTCCTCCTATCTCCTTATCGGTTTCTGGCGCCTCAAGGACTCGGCTGCCGAGGCCAGCAAGAAGGCCTTTGTGACCAACCGCTGGGGGGACTTCGGCTTTCTTGTCGGTATCCTCCTCTTGTTCACGATTTTCGGCACCTTCGATTTCGGGGCCCTGGCCAAGGAGATTCCGGCATACGAGCATCTTGGCCTTCTGGCCCTCATCGCAGTCCTGGTCTTCACAGGACCCATGGGCAAGTCGGCACAGTTTCCCTTCCACGTCTGGCTGCCGGATGCCATGGAGGGCCCTACCCCCGTTTCGGCACTTATCCACGCTGCGACCATGGTCGCGGCCGGTGTCTATCTCGTGGCACGCGGTTTCGTGCTTTTCCACACAGTGCCCCAGGTGATGGAGCTCATCGCCTGGATCGGCGGCTTCACGGCGATCTTCGCGGCCCTCATCGCACTTGTGCAGCGGGACATCAAGCGGATTCTGGCCTACTCGACGCTTTCGCAGCTCGGTTACATGTTCCTTGCCCTCGGGGCGGGTTCCATGAGCGCGGGTATGTTCCACCTCACGACGCATGCATTTTTCAAGGCCCTCCTTTTTCTAGGGGCGGGCTCGGTGATACATGCCCTCCACGAACAGGATATTTTCAAGATGGGTGGCCTCTCCAAGAAGATGCCCATCACGACCTGGACCTTTGTAATAGGTTCTTTGTCGCTGGCCGGACTCTTCCCCCTCGCGGGATTCTGGAGCAAGGACGAGATCCTCCTGACTGCCCTCAGGGAAGGGCAGACTGCCCTCTTTGTCATTGGCCTGGTCACCGCATTCCTGACGGCCTTCTACATGTTCCGCCTGATCTTCTCGGTATTTTTCGGCAACCCGGTGACAGACGGGCACGGCCATGAGGGCCATGCACATGAGAGTCCGGTTTCCATGACCGGCCCGCTTATCCTGCTTGCTGTCCTTGCGGTGGTCGCAGGCCTCGTTGGCTCGCCCTGGTGGCAGGCCTGGTTTGGATCTTCCTTCGGCTCCTTCATCTTTTTCGGAGAGCCTGAGGCGCCGCAGCTCGACCTCGCGGTGGCCCTGCCAGCTACGATCGTCGCCATACTCGGTATCGGCATTGCCTGGCTTGTCTATGGAAAGAAGCTTGTCAGGCATGAGGCGCTGGCGGAGCGTTTCCGCCCGATCCATACTCTCTTCCTCAACAAGTTCTACATCGATGAGTTCTATGCCCTCGTGTTCAAGTGGGTCATGATGCTGGGAGGGAGGATCTTCGACTGGTTCGACCACAGGGTCATAGATGGGACCTTCGATGGCCTCGGTTCGGCGACCAGGGCCTCCGGCGGGAAGCTCAGGCTCCTGCAGAGCGGCCGCCTGCAATCCTATGCGCTGGTGATCTTCGGCGCGGTGGCTTTGGCTGTGGTGCTGGTTTCGACCAACCTGATAGGAGGGTTCGCACGATGAACGGACTCCACCTCCTTCCCGGCATCATCCTGGCGCCCTTTGTGGCGGTCCTCATATTGCTGTTCATTCCTTCGACTGCCAGGAACGCGATCCGTGGAATCGCACTTGCGGCGGCGAGCTGCTCCCTCGCTCTGGCCACCCTCGCGATGTTCACCTACGACAATGCCTCCAAGGGACTCCAGTTCGTGGAGCATGTTCCATGGCTCACGACCTTCGGCATCAGCCTCGACCTCGGGGTCGATGGCCTGTCCCTCCCCCTCGTGCTGCTCACGGCCATCATCCTGTTCGCCGGCGTCTTCGTCTCCTGGAAGCTCGAGAGCCGCGCCAAGGAGTTCTTCATCTATACGCTTCTCCTTGTGGGTGGCGTCTTTGGCGTCTTCATGTCGACTGACCTCTTCGTGCTCTTCATGTTCATCGAGGTGGCCGTCATACCCAAGTATGTCCTCATCAGCGTCTGGGGCTCCACGCGCAAGGACTACGCAGCCATGAAGTACACCCTGTACCTCCTGTCTGGCTCGGCCATCGCCTTCGTCGGCCTCTTCGCGGTGTACACCTACGTCGGCAGCCCGCATACCGGCCTGGGTTACGGGACCTTCAGCCTAGCCGAACTCGCCAAGGTGAACTTCTCGCCCGAGTTCCAGAAATGGGGATTCCTGGCGATCCTTGTGGGATTCGGGGTATTGGTACCGATATTCCCCTTGCACCGCTGGACCCCGGATGGACACTCGGCAGCGCCGACCACCATCTCGATGCTCCTTGCCGGCGTCATCATGAAGCTAGGTGGCTATGCGATCATCCGGGTGGGCCTGGGCTTTTTCCCGATGGGTGCGCAGTACTGGGCTCCCGTTGTGGCAATCCTTGCGGCCATCAACGTCATCTACATTGCCTTCGTGGCCCTGGCGCAGAAGGACATGAAGTTCGTCGTGGCCAACTCTTCGATCAGCCACATGGGTTTTGTCCTGCTCGGGATAGCGTCCATGAATGCGGTGTCACTGAGCGGCGCGGCTGCCCAGATGTTCGCGCACGGAATCATGGCGGCCCTCTTTTTCGCCCTGGTCGGGCAGGTCTACGACAAGGCCCACACGCGGATCATCGCCGACTTCGGAGGCCTCGCCAAGTACATGCCCAGGACCTCGGCCGCCTTCCTGGTCGTTGGCCTGGCTTCGCTCGGGCTTCCCGGCCTGTTCAACTTCGTGCCCGAGTTCACGGTCTTTGCCGGTTCGATCCAGAGCTTCACGGTCCTCACTATTGTGTCGGTATTTTCAGTGGTCGTTACGGCGATCTACGTCCTGTGGGTATATCAGCGCGTCTTCCTCGGGCCAGCCAACGAGCGCTGGGCAGGCCTTTCCGATGCCAGGGGCATCGAACTCGTGCCGATAGTCCTCCTCGGGGGAGTACTCCTGGTCCTCGGTGTCTGGCCGGGACCCTTCATGGACATGGTGTCCGGCGGAATCATGCCGATCGTAGGCCGCATTGTCGCTGCGCCCATGGGAGGGATCTTCTGATGGACTTCTCCACGCTCAACCTTGAAATAGGGGCTGCTGCCCTGGCTCTTGTCCTCCTTTTGCTGGGCCTGTTCCTGCCTGACGGAAAGAAAAACCGGGTCGGCATCGTCGCCGCCCTGGGCTTTGCGGTCCTCCTGGCCATGAGTTTCCTGGCACCTGGCGGCAAGGGTCCCTTCTTCATGCAGCAGTACCTGAACGACGGCATTGGCGTCCTCTTCAAGCAGATATTCATACTTGGTGCTTTATTGGTGACGCTGATGTCGCTTCGCTTTTCGAAGCGCTTCGAGGACGCGCGCGGCGAGTTCTATGTGCTAATGGCCTTTTCGCTGGTTGGCATGATGGGCATGGCCGGGGCGACCGACTTCCTCACCCTCTATATCGCCCTCGAACTCATGTCGATACCCCTGGTCGTGCTGACTGCCTTCGAGAAGGGCAGCATGCGTTCCACCGAGGCGGGAATGAAGTATGTCCTCCTCGGGGCGATGTCGAGCGCCATACTCCTGTTTGGGCTTTCCTTCCTCTACGGAGCCGCCGGCTCCTTGGGATACGGGGCAGTCATGGCGGCGCTGACCGCCGGTCAAGGCGGATCACTCGTCGTAATTGGCGGTATATTCGCCCTTGCCGGACTTGCCTTCAAGGTGGCCGCCGTACCCTTCCACATGTGGTCCCCCGACATCTACGAGGGCGCGCCTGTGCCGGTCACCGCCTTCCTCGCCGTGGCATCCAAGGCAGCTGGCTTCGCCGCTCTGCTGAGGTTTTTCCCTGTCGTCCTCGTCCCGCTGGGATTGGGGATGACCACCCTCATCGTGCTGATAGCTGCGCTGTCGATGATTCTTGGCAACCTGACGGCGATCCCGCAGACCAATGTAAAACGCATGCTCGCCTGGTCGAGCATCGCCCATGCCGGATATATGCTCCTGGGTGTCATGGTCGCGAGCTTTGCCGGGGCTGCGGCCCTGGTGTACTATCTTCTGGTATATCTTTTCGCGAACGTCGGAGCCTTTGCCGCGGTGACGGCCTGGTCCGAATTATCTGGCTCCGATGAGATTGCCTCCTTTAAAGGCATGTGGAAGAAATCGCCCCTCATATCGACTGTTTTCATCGTAAGCCTGCTTTCGCTCGCGGGAATCCCGCCGGCGGCGGGTTTTATCGGCAAGTTCTTCCTTTTCGCGGAGGTTGCCCACAAGGGCTACCTCTGGCTCGTCGCGCTGGCCCTCGTAATGAGCGTCGTTTCCCTCTATTACTATGTAAGCGTAATCAAGGCACTGGTTTCGGAAGCGCCAGAGGGCGAGACATCCAAGGTTGATATTCCCTTGTCCCTCCGCGCCGTGATGCTGGTGAGCGCGGTCTCGACGATACTGCTGGGAGTACTGCCGGGACCGGTGATGGGATATATCAGGAATATTCTCACAACGCTGTCTTCATAGTCTCTTGATGGTTTGTCAAGCTGCCGTCCGGGGGATTCCTGGACGGTTTATCTTTCGCTGAAGGCTCCATGCGGATGGTCGTTCAGGCGAGGGTGGGGCCTATGCCCAGTGCAGCTGCAAGGGTCTTGGCGAACAGAAATGCCGGGTAGCAGGGCCCCGCAGCGAGGATGCGGGCTGCGCCGAGGGTATCGAGCTCTCGCACGAGGGCGACGCGCATCACCGGTAAACCGCGGGAGGCGTAGTCGATGAGTTCACCGAGGAAGTTGCGTAGCAGCTTGAGTGTCGCCTTGTCGGAATTCCCTAGCTCCAGGAAGGGCGCAGCAGCGGCGTCAAAGGATGCGAGGGCCTCGCCTTCAGCGTCGAGGGTGCGCAGGGCTCTCCTGAAGCGCCAGAGGGCATAGGCGTAGCGGAGGCCTTCCTTTTCGTGGCGGGGTTCCTTGGGAAAACCTCGCTTCAACAGGAGGGCGAGGCAGGCCCAGAGCCCGCCGGATCCTGTCGATGTGCTGCCTGGGCTAAATTCCCGCGCGCCGCCCGGGCCTGGGGACTTCACCCGGGCCCCGAAGCGGTGACGCTCGAAGTTCGCGAGGGCAGCCTCGTATTCAGAGCGAACTGCGATGAAGGCGCCGTCTTCGGTGGCTGGACCCGCCAGGTCAGGATGCGTGACAAGTGCACGCTCGCGGAAGGCAGCCTTGAGGTCCTCGATGGTCTCGATGTCGCCCGAGCGGATGGAGGCGACGAAGCGGTTGGGTCTGTTGTCTGGCAGGCCGCTACACTCCAATGCCCGGGAGCCACGGCGCTTGCGCCGCGCTTGCGCCCGGTGCGGGATGTTTGAAGATAGCATATAATCGAGGTAATGGACTTCTCCTCTTGCGATGCGTTTGGACAGGAAGGTGGCGCTGCGATTATGGCCCAGGATAAATTGAGGGTGCTTACAATGCCTGAGGTCCTGTCTGCATGACTGGCGCAGACAGAGGGGAACTCACCGGCGAGGCCCTGGTCAAGGAGACCACTCGACTGATCCGTCTTGCGCGCTCCCATTGGGATGCACACGAGAATGCAGCGTGCCGGGCGGAGCGCGACCGCGCCCTGTTCCTCTATGCGCGCCTCTTGCCCGAGGAAAAGAAAAAGATCCCCCAGGTTCTTCTGGTCTGGCTCCGCTACCGCAGCGAGAAATATTTTGGCGCAGAGCGCACTGCGCCCGGTACGGCAGGAAGGCCACCGAAGCAGAAGCGGGCGGGGCCAGCCAGGCCCAGGAGGCCCAAGGGATGATCCAGGTTATCGCTCCGCCGCAATCACGTGTCGCCCCTCCTGCGATTCGTTCCTTCCCGGCGGAGAGGGTTTGTCATGATAATTGATCGGAAAATGCGCCTCTTTGCCGCGCTCACCCTGGCGTCTCTCGCTGTTTTCGCGGAAAAGCCTCCGGCTACCATCGAGGGCCGCGTCGTGGCTGTCCACGATGGCGACACGATTACCGTGCTGCAGGGTACGACGCAGTACAAGATACGGCTCGACGGCATCGATGCGCCTGAGTTGTCCCAGGCTTACGGCAAGGTTTCAAAGGCCTTTGCCTCCGATTTCGCCTTCGGAAAGACTGCCCTCGTCAAGGTCAGCGGCAAGGACCGCTACGGGCGCTTCCTGGGAGAGGTCTTTGTGGATGGCAGCTCGCTCAACCGTGAGATCGTCCGCGCAGGCCTGGCCTGGCATTACAAGCAGTATTCCAAGGATGGAAGCCTGGCTGCCCTCGAGGCCGAAGCGCATATGCTCGGAAAGGGACTCTGGAAGGACGCAAAGCCTGTCCCCCCCTGGGAGTACCGGAAGAAAAAGTGAAATCCGCTACGGTCATATCTGTTCTGGATAGGCGCCGCGGCTTGGGATATTCTTCCTTCATGGGGGATTCCCGGCGCCCAAACATCCCCTGGCTGGAGGCTGTCATGAAGGGAAGGCTCAAGAGAGAGGCCCTCACAATAGACAAGATGATTTCCCTCTATTGCCACGATCTCCATGGCGGCTCGGAGACGCTCTGCGCGGGCTGCGCCCCACTGCGGGCCTATGCCCTCGCGCGGGTGGGTACCTGCCGCTTCGGGGCCGGGAAACCTGTCTGTGCCAACTGCCCCATCCATTGCTACCAACCGGCCATGCGTGATGCGATCCGCATCGTAATGCGCTACGCTGGTCCGCGCATGCTGCTGAGGCATCCCTGGCTGGCCCTCATGCATGTCCTCGATTCGGCGGGATCCCGGCGGTCTGCCGTTGGCGAGGGGGCCACCTAGCGTGCATGATGGAGTAAGGGAGGGTTGCCATGCCGCTTCTTGAGAGAATTGTCGGAAACCTGTTCTTCTTTGTCGGGCTGCCGGCTGTCGTGTTTTTTTTCGTGCGTCTCATCCTGCGCGACAAAACCGAGGTGGAGCGGCTCAAGGCGAAGAAGGAACTGCTCGAGGCCGAGGTGAAAATGCAGGACGCCCGGGCCCGTACCCTGGCCGAGGAAAACCGTAAGTACGACCACATCATCGCCGAATCGGAAAAAGGACAAGAATCGAAGGAACCCGGGTCGGAGGGCGGTCCTTGACCTTGGCCTGACTATTGCGAATATTCTAATACCATGGAACGAAGTATTTACGTGATCGGGCACAAGAATCCTGATACCGATTCGGTTGTTTCGGCAGCCGCCTATGCCGAACTCAAGCGCAAACTCGGAATGAAGGAAGCCCGAGCGGCGCGCGCGGGAGCGGTAAATCCCCAGACTGAATACATATTCGAGCGCTTCAAGGTTCCTCTCCCTGAGTTCCTCCCCGATCTCATTCCCAAGGTTGAGTACTGGCTCGGTGACCCCGTTCCGACAGTAAAGGAAACGAGTCCTCTCTGGGAGGCGCTCTCCCTGATGGGAAAGGCCGAGAACAGGGTCCTGCCCATCGTCGATGAGGACGGACGCTACAAGGCCCTCCTCCACTACGGCGCCTTCGCCCAGAACATCCTTACCAAGATCAACCCGCACACGAAGGCCATCATCACGACGAGCGTCGGGCACCTCATCGCGACGGCGAAGGCCCAGCCCCTCCTGGTCTTCGACGAGGCAGCCTTTTTCAAGGCCCGGATCGCCGTGGCCGCCCTCGAGACGCAGAGCTTCCTCGTGCACCTCAGGGCCGAGCCCGCGGAAAACACCATCGTCCTCGTGGGTGACCGCGAGGACGTGCAGCGGCTGGCGATAGAAGCCGGGGTCCGCGTGCTCATCGTCACAAATGGTACGATCGTCTCGAAGCCGGTCCGCGAGCTTGCGGAGCGGCACAGGGTGTCCGTCCTCGTGTCGCCCTATGACACCTCGAGCACTGCCCTCCTGGTCATCTACTCGACCCCTGTAGGCATGATGGGGGATTCTTCCATCGCGCCGCTGCAGAAGAAGGACTGGATCAAGTCTGCGAGGAAGGCCCTGGCTGCCTCGCCCATACGCTGTGTCCCGGTCGTCGACGAGGACATGAAGGTGATCGGCATCTTCGCCGAGGGGGACCTCGCCAACGATCCCCACGTCGACCTCATCCTCGTCGACCACAACGAGCTTTCGCAGGCGGTCGAGGGAGCCGAGAACTACCATGTCCTGGAGGTCATCGACCATCACCGCCTGGGCACCTTCCAGACGAAGTACCCAATTACTTTCATTAACCGCACCGTCGGCTCGACAAGCACGATGGTCGCCTCCATGTACCGCGAATCCCGTATTCCGCTTCCCAGGCCCATGGCCTCCATCCTGCTCTGCGGCATACTCTCGGACACCCTGATCCTCCGCTCTGCCACGACGACCGACATCGACCGCGATATGGCCGAGTACCTGTCGAACATCACCGACCTTGAAGTGGGCGAACTCGGACAGTCGATCATGGGCGCAGCCTCGGCCGTTTCTTCCCGCCCTGCGGCGGACATCGTGCGCCTCGACCTCAAGGAATACACGACTTCCGGCAAGAAGATCACCGTCAGCCAGGTCGAGGTCACCGATACCGACGAGATCCTGGAGAAAAAGGCGGAGATCCTGGCGGCGATCAAGGCCGTGCGGGCTGAAAAGGGCTGCTATCTATCGGCCCTCATGGTAACCGACATAACTACACTGACCAGCCTCCTCATGATCGATGCCGAGAAGGAGGTCATGCACCTCATCGGCTATCCGAGAAGCGAGGCCGGCGTCTATGTGCTCAAGGACATCCTTTCGAGGAAAAAGCAACTCATGCCTGCGATCATCGAGCTGGTGGAAAAGGCGACGGAGGGCTGAGCCGGTCAGGCGGCTCCGCCTGACCGGCGGCTACCTGCCGCCTATCTTCCGTGGCAGGCCTTGTATTTCTTGCCGCTTCCGCAGGGACAGGGATCGTTGCGTCCTACCTTGGGCGTTGCGCGGATGATCGTTTCCGGAATCACATCGCCCTCTTCGTAAAGCCAGGCGCCGTCCTTTTTCACAAAGCCAGCACGCTCATGGTGGCGGTCCTTGAAGCCGCCCTGGATGAAGGTCGCGATGAACTCGACGCTACCCTTGTCATCGTCGGGTCCGCCCAGGTCCGTCGATACGATCTCGAGGCCGAGCCACTGGGATTCCAGCGCCCAGCGCCTCGTGGCTTCGCGGTCTACCCCTTCCTCGCCGCCGACGCAGGAGGCGACGAGGTGGTCGAAGGCTCCCTTCACGTAGGCCGAATAGCGGCTCCTCATGAGGGCGAGGGCCGTCTGGGCAGGTTTGCCTCCGGTGATGACGGGCTCGCAGCATCCGGCGTAGTCCAGGCCTGAACCGCAGGGACAGTTACTCACAATTGACTCCTTTACGCAGGCGCGCAGGCAAGCAGGTGCAGGCGCACCCAAGGCGCGTCAAAAATCCGATCAGGTTTACTTTCCCAGTGCCCCGGTGGCGAGGAAGGGAAGCGAGATGAAATTCCCCATCATGCCGCCGAGGCTCGAAAGAACGAAGATGAGGAGGATGCGCGTGACGCGGTTGCGGTAGAAGCCGCGTACGCTCGTGACATCGTCGGCGAGGTTCTCGAAATCGGAGACGAGGGGGCGGCGAAGGAAGGCCTCCGTGACTCCGGCAAACAAGCCGACTCCAACGAAGGGGTTCAGTGTCGCGATGGGTGCACCGACGAAGGAGACCAGGATCGTGATGGGATTGGCCAGGCATAGGGCCGAGCCGAGCGCAGCCAGCGAACCGTTGAGCAACACCCAGCGGAGGAGGAGGCCCAGGCTCGCCTCGGTGCCCGATCTGAAAAAGCCAAGAGCTATGAAGATGACTATCGCAGCGGGGATGGCCCATCCCGCGATCTTGGCCCAGGGGGAGGGGGCTGGCAGCCTCTCGATCTCGCTTACATCGGAACTGACCTCTGCCTTTTCCAGGCGCTCGAGCCAGGAGACGACGCCAGGAAGGTGGCCGGCTCCGACGACTGCGATGACGGGGGCCGGCCCAGAAAAGGCTGTATCAATTGGAGCGGTGTCTTCAGCTGCCGCACCCTCTGTGGACCCGGGCCCGGGCGCGATCTCGGGCGTTGCCGCGGGCGCGGGTGGCATCGGCAGGGCCGCGACGGCTTTCGCCTCCTCATAGATCCGCGCCGCGAGGTAGCGGTCGCGCTCGTCGATGAGGACTTCCTTGACCGAGGGGAGGAATTTGGCGAGCTCTCCCATCATCTCTTCCAGTTCGTTGTTTTCCTTGAGGTGTTCGATCTCCTCGGCGGAGAGCTTTTCCCCCGACACGGCGGACTCGACGAGGGTCGCCAGAAGTTTCGAGCGGTTCCAGAGGTTGGATCGACCCCAGGCACGCTTGAGCGTCACCTGCACGTCGCGGTCGCAGAAGGCGTAAGGGATGCCGAGCTCCTCGGCCGTTGAAACGGCAGCCAGCATCTCCTCGCCCGGCTTGACGCCGACGGAGCTGCCCATTCGCCGCTGGAAGCCCGCGAGCGCGAGGTTGGCCAGAAGGAGGAAGCCACGGCCCTCGCGGAGAACCTTGATGATGTCGAGGCTCTCCCATTTACTTCCTTCGCTCATGGAACGGTAGCGGGCCGCGTCGATCTCCACGCAGACCCGGGCGGGTCGCCTCTCGCGGATGAGCCTGGCGACCTCGTCGATGCTCTCGCGCGAGATATGAGCCGTCCCGACTAGTATTACCGGCCTTCCTGCCACTTCGAGGCTACGGGTTGTCTGTGACATGCGTATTCCTTGCTGCGTCGCGATGGGGCATGCGCTGCTGTCGCCAGCCGCTCAGCCGTCTTTTCCGAGCCGTTTGAGCTCGTTGTCCAGGAGTCCGAATTCGAGGTTGTGCTGGCGGTTGAGGCTCCGGTCGAGTACAAGGTATTTCAGGCAGAGATCGGGCTTTCCGCGGATAAGCCAGTATTCCCCCAGCCCGAAGAGCATCGACGCCTTGAGGTCGAGTTTCTTTTCGTTCTGGATGGCTACCTCGAGCTCGCCTGTAATGTCGTTCATGTCTGCCAGAAGCCTCAGGACAAGCCATTGTTGTTGATATTTGTTACGATCGATCCCGGCGGCTATCTTCGAGGCCCAGGCCTTTGCGACGGCGGTCTTGCCGTCGCGGAAGAGGGCAATGGCAGCCATGGTGGCGTAGTCGTAGCGGGTGCGCGCATGGGGCCAGGCCTTCTGGAAGCGGTCGGCGGCTTCTGCCCAGCGTCCCAGCCTGAAGGCGCAGAGCCCCGCCGACTCGTAGGCGTACCAGTAATCCTTGTTGGTTACGATGACCCGGTCGTAATCGGCCATCGCGGCCAGGTCACGCTCGGTCCGCTCGTAGATGGCCCCGCGGTAGATGTAGGACAGGAAGTAGTCAGGCTGTCGCTCGATGGCGGCGTCAAGGTCGCGCTCGGCTTCCTCGAGGCGCCCGTCATCGTAGCGCAGCTTTCCCCGGTCGAACCAGGACCAGGCCGAGCCAGGATCGAGTTCGATGGATTTGCCAAGGTCGGACTCCGCTTCCTTGATGTAGCCGAGCTGGTACCTTGCCCGGCTGTGGTCTGCCCAGAGTACGGCGTTTTTGGGTTCCAGGGCGAGGGCTGCGTCAAGGGCCTTTGTGGCGTCGCCGTAGTTGCCGAGTTTGTAGAGCGCCAATCCGAGTCCATGCTCGGCTTCGGCATTCTGACTATCGGACTCAATCGCCGAGCGGAAGGATTTTTCAGCCTGAGCCCACGAAGAGCCTTCGAGCCACAGTTGACCCCAGCCGACCAGGACCCGTGCGTCCAGGGGAGCGACCTTCAGGGCGGCCTCGAGGTAAGCCTTCCGACCCTTGGCATCGCCTTGGAAGCGGGCGATCCTCACAGCCATGTCGAGGGCATCGAGATCCGCGGGCCTGGATGCGATGATGTCGTCGAGGGCCGTGCGCGCCTCAGGGAATCTACCCGCAGAAGCCAGGGCGCCTGCGCGGAGCATGGGCAGGGCAGGATCGTCTGGATAGTCAGAAATCAGCTCGGCAAGTCGGGAAGCAGCTTCATCGGCGGCACCCTTGGCGAGGAGCTGCTGAACGAGTCGGATGGCTTCGATTTTCGGATCGACGACTTCCGGCGGAGGCGGGACAACGATGGGTGCCTGAGGTTCTACGACGGGGGGCTCGGGTGGAGGGGTCGGTTCAGGCGTAGCTTCGAGAATCGGCTTGGCAGGGGGCGTTGGCTCAGTAGTCGGTTCGAGAATCGGCTCGGGAGGCGTGGTCGTCAGCTTCTTCGGCGCAGATACGCAGGACTCGACCGAGAGCAGGGCCGCGACGAGGAGGATAGCTGAAAGAGTCTTGGCCAGGTTCCGGGAGCGCATCGATCCGTGTCTCCGATTCCTCATCAGGGTCTGGTTGTTCCTTGGATAGGAAAAATGCTTGCGAATCCTATACTCTCGCCGCGTGTTGCACAAGCTTCGGGCTGCACATGAAACTGACTCGGTTGTGTCCCGAGGGCGATTCAGCTATAGTCTGGCCCAATGAAGACGGGATTTTTCCGCCGGACCCTCCTCGCCGGGCTCGTGTATTTCTGCATATTTGTCGGCATCGTCGCGCTTCAGTTCTCGTCTCCGCGCGGAGCGAACTGGAAGTCCGGCTTTGCGGCGTTCCATGCCACCTCCAGTCACACAAAGCCTGCACGCGTCGAGGGAGTGGCCATAACCCTGGGCGCGCTCCTCCTTGCGGTCGATGCGGAAAAGCCCGCCTTTGCTGTATTATCCAACGGCGACGAACTGCAACTCCGGCTCGCAGGAACCGAAACCAGCCGAAACGGCGTATCGGTGACCTTCACCGATGATGTGGCACTCGTCCTCCGTTTCTCAGGCGATTCCGCCTCGCTGGCCGTCAAATCGGGAGACGCCAAGCTGGTCGCCCTGCGCCTCCGCAGCCAGCTCCTCGCAGGAGCAACCCTTTCTCGCGGTGAATCCGGGTCGGCCATTAGCTCCCGCAGCGAGTACTGGAACACCGACCTGCCTGCTAAATATTTTGGCGCTGATACCCTGACTATCCCTATCGCGAGCCCCCTGGTCGTGGTTTCGATCCACAAATCAGCTCCTGTAGCCAGGACCATTGTCGTCGTAAAGAGCGACTTCGATTTCCGACAGATCATCCTCGCTTGGATTGACAAAGCCTGGTCTGGGCTCAGCGAATCCCGATTCAACCCCCAAGCCATCACCTGGAGTGCGAAGGGCAGCGCAGCCAGCTTCTCCGAGCAGGCTCTGCTGGCATGGCTCGCCGAGTCCTTCAGGCGCGGGCAGGGGGAGGCGGCCCTGTCCAAGGCCCGCTCCATCCGGGGCAAACAGGCCGAAGCCCTTTCCTGGCTTTCTGTTCCCTATTTCGGCGATCTCGCAACGAAGATGTCCACCCGCCAGGCCGATGACGAAGTGCAGGCTGCCAGGCTGTCCGCGCTGGTGAGCTCCTCCAATTCCGCCATCCTCGAGGAACAGGACCTCGTCATGCGCCTCGTGGACCGCAGCCCCCGTGGCTTTTCCGCCACGGCCCTCGGATTCATTTCCTCCCTCAAGGCCGAGAGCCTCAGCCTGCGCCAGCAAG
>JBAXTA010000189.1:0-9145 GCA_037130415.1 Spirochaetota bacterium | reverse complement strand
ATCCGGCCATTACCGTCGGCAAATGGGTGGATGAATTCGAACTCGTAGTGAAAGACCGAACTGGCAATCAGGGGATGATCCTTGCTAGCTTTCAGCCAAGATAGCAAATCCTTTACAAGCGCAGGCACCTTTTCGGCCGGCGGTGCCAGATGGATGACGTCTTGCCCCTTCATGATACCGACGCCACCTGTCCTGAAATTCCCAGGATGATCCAGAAGCCCCTTCATCAGTATCGCATGGGCGGCAAGCATATCCGTCTTTCTGTGCGGCAGCCAGGAGCCAAACTGTTCGTAAGCAAGGAGGGCATTGCGTGCTTCCTGGATTTCACGGGGAGGAGCCAGGACCCGCTTTCCTTCCAGTAGTGCCGTTATCTGCGACTCACTAAGGGTATTTCCTTCGATCGCCAACGAACCCTGGATGCTGCGAATGCGGTTGATACGCCGCAAACGGACCGACATCGCAGGCTCTTTCACAAGCGAAAGACGGCCAATGGCCTCCGATATCTCGGCAACCAAAGACACGATGCCAGAAGTGATGCTGAATGGCGGCTGATAGGTATCGCTCTTGGCCAATTGGCGAGGATCAATTCCCTTTGCAGGCTTAGGCATGTGCCTTTCCTTGCAGTACCTGCCTGCCTTTTTCCGTCAGGCGGTACTTTTGCAGACGACTCTGCGGTTTGTCGGGAATGGTTCGCTCCAAAAAGCCAGCGGCGAGCAAGGGGCCTAAATAATTTTCCTGGAAGGTTTTCCAGTGTTTCAGCCCCAAGTTGTGCATGATTTCTTTGGCCGATTTTGGCTCGCGACAATAGTTTCCGACTTGTGCGGTGACTTGTGCGGTGACTTGTGCGGTGACTTGTGCGGTATCCTGCGGGATGACTCGTGGGGGAGCTTGTTCGGATACATGTTCGGTGACTTGTGCGGTATCTCCCTCATCAAAGGCCCCGGTAAGGTGCACCACCACCCGGAAAACATCCTCTTCGATCATTTCGGGGCTGGATGGGGAAAAGGCAGAAGTGTACTTGAACAGGTTGCGTACGCCCGAACCCAGTTCATCCGCCAAGCCGATTTCCCTGAATACCCTGGCGATGACCGGATTTTTGGGGCAGGGCGTAAAGTTTTCCGGATCGATCAGACCGTGACTCAAGGCGCGGTTGCCGTTCTCTGCCAGAATCCTTGTTCTTTCGATGATGATCTTCGCGGGAAAGGCCTTCATGTATTCCCGGTGGACCAGGATGTTGGAGGCGATCTCCCGCATAACCTTGTCCCGCGCGCTGACTCGCTGGGTTCCTTCCAGATAAAAGGGATCGGAAAGATGCTTTCGCCCAAAGGCGATGATTCGGTCATAGCTGTCGATCAGGTTGGTGTCGACAAAGTCCCGGTCGTCGTAGCGGTCCAGGTCTTGCTTGCGCAAAATGAGGTCGGTGCGATGGTGGGGCAGCACCGACAGAATGGTCGTGTCCTTGCCGAAGAGCAGTATCCCCGCAAGGGTAAAACCCTCCTTGCCGCCTTCGAGGTCCCGAAGAAAGAGTTGGGCGCTCTTTATCAGGTCCAGGTCCTCCATGCTCTTCCATGGATGTCCTTGGCGTTCGAAGTTGGCCATCTGTCTGGCTTTTTCGATCATCTCCGGCCGCAGGTCCGCCATTGTGCAATAAGGGTAGACCCGGTTTTCGTTATACAAAGCCTGCTTATTGAGATAGAGCGTCGAGACCATCGAGTCTTTTCCCGTAATGTCCAGGTCGGCGTCCTGGTTCCTGTCGAATATCCTTCCATTGCAGGAATGAACCTGGGAACTCTGGGGAACGAAAATGTACAAGATCTGCTGGCCGTCCAGCTCGAGCTGATCGATGGATACATACACAGATGGTATGATCTTTGTCGGGTTATTGACCGCATTGACAAAATCCTTCTTGATCTGGTCGATGGCCGAAGGATCAATGCCGGAAATGAGGCCCTTGTCATGTACCCCGAGCAGGATCTCCCCGCCGTAGCGGTTCAGGAAGGCGCAGACGCTTTCGTAGACATTCTTGGGTATCGCGTTCTTGCAGGTCTTGAATTCCACCCGCAGGCCTTCGCCCTCCTTGATCAAGGCCCGGACCCTGTTCTCCAGCATGTTGCTCATGGCCTTACCGCACCTTCCTGAAGACGTCCGGCCGCCTGGCGACCAGCCCATCGAGGGAATCGAGATAATGGTAGACGATAAAATCCTGCCCCATGTCGAGTATGGCCTCGCGTTGACTGTCGTCCCTGCTCCGCACCGAATCCCTGTCGTGGGGCCTGCCGTCGCAGAAGACGTGGACGGGGAGGGCGTTCTTCCCTGCACCAGAAGCGTAGTAGAAATCGGGCTGGCAATACAGGCCTTCGATACGTCGCTGCGCCTCGTCGGGTAAGCGCAGTCCCCTCTCATGCAGGTAATCCAGGAACTTCTTCTCGGTCGAGCTCGAGCTATCATACGTTTCGAGCAATCTTCTGTACTGCTCCTCGTAGGTGCCGGCCTCACTCGCGCCTACCTCTACCCGGGCGCTTCGGAGCCTTTCCAGGGTTTGTCGAATGAGGAAGCGGTCGATCACCGGATGGTCGGGCTGGTTGTAGTAGCTCAACAGATCCTTATAGCTCGCCTTGTCACGGTAGTCTTCATCGTCGAAGCGACATAGCTTCCATGCCTCGTCGACGACCCGCTGCCATGCATCCTTCTCCCGAACCATGGCGGCCATCACGCCGAGGCTGCCCTCCGAGGCTTCGTACATGAGCAGGTTGGGACTGTCGGGATCACCAATGGGTGTTATGCCCAACTCCGAACTTTCCACCTGAAACACTCGTTCGACCGCCGTCTTGAGTGCGTACTGCAGGGTGATGCGCCCATCGCTGTCGAGCTCCAGGACCTTGAGCGGCTCTATGTAGAGGGCGTCTGCGGTGTCGGTGGTATACAACTTGACGACCTTGAGATCATCGAGCTTCATCTTGGTATTCTTTTCCTTGCCGTCAGCGAGGCTCTGCCGGAATCCATGGGATTTCCAGTGCCCAGAGACCCGGTTGAGCACGAAGCCTTCGTCCTTGTTGATACGCCACTTCGAGTTCACGTAGACAAGCTCAGCCGAGGGTATGTAACGCATCCTGAGCAGGACATCGTCGCCTCCCATCAAGCGAATCTCGCTGAGCTCTCCCACATCGCCGTTGTAGCGGAACCAGGTGTCTATCTGGTAGCCGAGACGCTGGCGCTCCTCCTCTTCACACGTGATGTGCTGGACATTCTCGGCTATCCCGTCAGGTAGCGCGAGCAGGTTGGCCACATGGGTAGTGAAGCCTTCGAGAGGGGCGCTGGTCCAAGGGTCCGTATTTCGTGCCTGTTCGGCATTCATGAGGATATAGCCGGATGCCATGCATACCGTGGCCTCCTCCGTCTCGTTGGCCGTCTCCTGGATCTGGGCGCGGGTGACCTTGTACTTGGAACCGTTATGATAGATCAGGTTCTCAGGCCCCATTTCCCTGATAGCAAGGACGCGATCCCTGCTTATTGATTGCGAGCCTTTGTCCACATCCAGGAAGAGCCGCACGGGCAGGCGGGTGAAGTTGTATCCTGGCAGGAAACCTTCGCTTGCCAGATAGCGGAAGCTATAGAACTCAGAGAAAGAGTCGTCGCTCGACTGGTTGAGGAGGAGGCTTTTCATGTTCTTGGCGAGGATCTCATTCCTGTTCGCTTCCCTCTTCTCGGGGCTCTTGTCCTTTATTGCGGTATTGTCGATGATCCGTCGGGCGCTCTCAATCTGGCGCTTCGCCTGGTTGTAGAGGTTTCTCCACCGATCCAGAGCATGGGTGAAGCGCCCCTCCATACCTCTAAACTCCTGGCTTGCCCAGCCGGAAGAGTACCAAGAGGCCTTCGAGAGGCGAAGGTGGAAATCGCCCACGACAAGGCCCCATTTCTCCAAGACCTTGTCGAGGTACGCAGGCGCATTGGCGAAGGATGCCCTCGTCTCAGGCTTGAGCGGCAGATCCTGAGCATCAATATCGAGGACGTCGTTGAGATGGCCCTGCTCCACTCCCTGGATGCCGGCTATTGAAAGATAGAGGGCGTTGAAGTGGCTGCGCAGCAGGTCTTCGTTGAGGAGGTCGATGCGCGGTGCGGTCACCGATCCGCTCACCATGCCGTTGCGATCGTCGAAGTAGTGGGTGTAGTGAGCCGATTGTCGGCTACAGCTCGTGAATATCAGGGCAGGTTGCCCGCTTCGCCCGGCCCGTCCAGACCGCTGGGCATAATTGGCTGGATTCGGGGGCACGTTGCGCATGTGCACCACTGAGAGATCTGAGATATCTATGCCGAGTTCCATGGTTGGCGAGCAGAATAGCGCCGCAAGCTTTCCAGAGCGAAATGCGTCCTCCCGAGCCCTGCGGACGTCCTTGTCGATCTGCCCCGTGTGTTCTCTGGACTTGATACGTCCCTCGTACATGGATGTCCTGTATATCGTGCGGAAATACGCGTTGGCTTTGCGTACTTGTCCCCGGAGGTTGGGCTTGAATACCGGGTCTGGTGGGACAGTACCATCTCCGAGCGTCCACACGATTTGATCGGCGCGAAGTCGGTATGCCTGCCCGTCCTCACTACCCTGGACCACCACGCTCTTTAGCCAGCCAGCGCTTGTCATGATGCCGAGCGCCTCGTCGATGAACTCCCGGTATTCCTGGGTACTCATTTTGCCATTTACGCCGAGCTCCCGTCGGATGTAGATGCCGAGTCTACTCATAGGTCCGATTGATTGGGCATAGCCTTGACCGCGGGGCAAGGTGAGCCGTTTGGCCATGAGCCAGTTGGAGACTTGGAGCTCCCGGTCCTCCGGGCACCAATCGGGGCTCAGGTTGTTCTTGAAGAGCTCCATATTCTGGCGGATAACGTTTTCGTCGAAGTAGGAGACGCTATCGATAGCGGACAGCTTCCTGAAGGTCTCGAGGATCTGGTAGACGATCGTCTCAAGCTTAGCTCCTGCCCTTGCGCATGCGTCGCGAAGGTGATTCCAGGCAGCTTCTGCCATTACGGAGTCCCAGTTCTCGTATTCCATCCGGAGAAGACCGCATGCCTCGAGTCCCGGAAGATTCACGCGCCATGCATTGCCGAGGTCCCCCACCATGCGATACTTGATGAGGGTCATCATGACGGAGCGCAAAGTCCGAGCGCGCGCATCGAGCACTGACTCGTTGTCTCCGACAGCGGCATAGTCCTCCAATGCGAGGCCGAGGTGTTCGAATACCTTGGTATCAACCGCGGAGAATCCTATACGCTTCTCGGCCTCGAGAGCACGGACGAGGGCCGACCGGAGTCGCATAGTCATGACGAAGTCATTGAAGTGGCCCGATTGAAGGGACGAGTCCTGGCGGTTATCCGAGAAGCTCAAGACCTTGGTGTCCGATGCCTCGAATCCGAGATTGCCCATGGTTTCGAGGATGGAGAGGGATAGAACCGTCGTCGTTGTCGAGCGCCCTTCAAGGCCTACCCGTGACAGCTTGGAATACTCGCTCGTTTGGTGATGGTAGAGATCGCCGCTCGTCGGGTCGTAGATGAATCCCACAGGGAGATACCAACCGGAGAATGCGCCGGGGATGCTCGTAACATCTCCCTCGACATAGGTGCCATCGGGTAGATAGTGGATCTTGGACGGGAACTTGGACCTGTACTCTTTCTTGAGCACGAGCCTCCCGCCCTCTTCCTTGACGTAGTCCTGAGGAAGGTTGTTCAGATCCTCTTCGGGATTCCATGCATTCTCGTCCGCCAGCACGTACCCGAACTCGACGCTCTCCTTGCTTTCGTCCGGGATAAAGCTATCGTTGAAGTCACGCGCCTCGAGCTTACTATCGACGCGGTTCTTTATGACGCAGAGGAAGGGCAGGCCAGACACACGATTGAACACGACGGGGAATAGCGGAACGTCGCTCTGCCCGACCTTTTTCGATGGCAAACCGTCAAAGTCGATAAGGCGGTCGCCTCCTCGGTTCAGGGAGACGCAGATAGACGCCGATTGCGCTATGAACTGGTGGAGCTTGAAGGGAAGTATCAGAGGCGTGCGCTTCCCGAATTGCTCATTCTCTTGGACTGTCGCGATGTTAATCTCCGCCAGCCGCCCGAAAAAGCCGCGAAGATACTCTGAACAGTGACCCGCTTCCTTTCCTGACGCCAGAGCCAGGAGAGAGGCTACCTCCTCCACCGTTTTGGCAGGACCGCGTTGGTAATGACTGCCATCGGTCGAGAGCGCCATGTTTCGCTCATGCCAACGGAACATGGAGGTAGCAATCGTCTCGTCCCGGGTTTCTGCCACCAATGGCCTTCCGACCGCCTTGGAGAGTTCGACGCTGTCCGGATCGCCTGAGTCCCCGGACATGGCTCGCAGGGACTCCTCGATTACCTGATCGGCGGAGAAGGGACTCCCGAAGAACGTAGTCGCAACCTCGGCGACCTTAGCCTTCCGCTCCGCAGCACTGGCTCCTCCGGCCATGGTCGCGGAGGTCCCCATGCATACAACCTCATTTTCACACTCGGCCTTGATCCGTCGAATAAGCATGCCTACATCGGCACCCTGCCGTCCGCGGAAGGTATGAAGCTCGTCGAACGCGAGATACTTGAGGTTCTTGAAGATAGCCCCACGGATCGAGCTGTCCCGACTCCGGGTGAGCATGAGTTCGAGCATCATGTAATTGGTCAGAAGTATATGGGGAGGATTTCGCCGCATCTCGTCGCGCACATTCTCCGGTTCCTGCCCAGTGAACTGGCCATAGGTAGCCGGGAAGTCCGCGCCGGTCATGGCCTTGTAGCGATCGGCATGCTTCTTGATTTCCCCTGACTGGGAGTTGATGAGAGCGTTCATGGGGTAGACCACGAGGCCTACTACACCCGGTCCTGAATTCGTGAGCACCTCGTTGAAGATAGTACCAAGGAAGGTGAGGGACTTGCCTGAACCAGTGCCCGACGTGACGACGAAGCTCTTTCGAGCGGTTCCGAGTCGGAGCGCCTCTGCCTGATGCCGGTGGAGCGGGAAGGCTTTGAGTACGTGAGCCATTGCAGGCGTGAGCACTCCTTCGGCGATCAAGGAATCTACGCTTTCCCCTGGCTCATACGCCGGGTTGAACTGAATGAGCGGGTCGGGCCACATCGTCTTGAGTCGCCCCTCGTCCTGCAAGGCTTTCTCGATCTGGGGATCGTCAATCTCGATAAAGCTCTTGGCGAAGCCTTGATACTGATCCATCACCGTTCGATGAAACTTGAAGATGTCTACAGGTCCCTGCATCATCGTTGCTTCCCCAAGGTGATGAAATGCTCCATCTTTCGGGGATTCACATCCCCTCGGCTTTGCCGTGCTCTAGGAACAAGCTGTCCGGCGTCTAGGCGGCTCTGACGAAGTCTAAGGGTTATTGGTGGGTTTTCGGGTAATGCGATCAACGAGTCCCTCCTTTTTAGATGGTTCAGGGCAAAAGCAGTAGAAGTATACCACGCTTTCTGTTGGCGCTCATCGTGTTATTCCATTGGCTCATCCTGCGTACTGATGGATTGAGAAGCGCAGCTGCCGGTCCCTCATTGCGAGTGAGGTCCAAGCCCGGCAGAGGAGACTATTTCTCCTTACGAACTCCCTTGAAGGGGGTTCCGTCGGACTTCTGGTCCATGAACTGGCCAGAGTCGCTGTCCCGCTTGGTCCAATTCCCGTTCTTGGGATTCTGAACCTGGGAGCGGTCCTTGACGGCACCATTGCGGTGGCCGTCGCCCTTGGGCGGATTAGTAGCCATGTGCGGCTCCTCTAGAGAGATGGGTCTAGCTCGACGAGCTAGTGAAATGGTATCCATTCCAGGTAGACAAGTCAAGTTTTGTGATGTATATTTGTCTACAGAGGGGGTACCGCAATGGCAGCTTCATTCGGTCAGCGCCTCAAGGCTGCGCGGGTTATGGCAGGACTGTCTATGGACGCGCTTGTAGCCAAGATGGGGCGGCGGATCTCCAAGCAGGCGATCAGCAAGTATGAGAATGGCCTCATGTCTCCCGATAGCGGGATACTGATCGCCTTGTCCGAGGCGCTTTCGGTCAAGCCTGATTATTTCTTTTCTGAGTATGACGTTGCTGTTGCTGAGATCAATTTCAGGAAGAAGGCCTCCCTGGGCAAGAAGGAGCTCGAATCCCTCAACGCCAGGGTGAAGGACGAGATTGAGCGCTATGTCGAGCTCGAGTCGCTCATACCTTCCTCAACTCTGAGCCAGGAGGAGTTTGGGGTCAGGGCTATCGCGTCCCTCGAGGATGTCGAGGCCTCCGCCCTCGAACTCCGGGATCTCTGGAAGGTGGGCAGGGAAAGCCCGGTAGCCTTCGTTGTAGACCTCTTGGAGGAACATGGTATCAAGGTAATCGAGCTCGAGGCTCCCGAGGGCTTCGATGGTCTATCAGGCCGGGCTGAAGGGGCTCCCATAATCGTGCTCAACAAGGCAGCGCCAGCAGATCGGAAGCGGCTGACTGCCCTACACGAGTTCGCCCAGCTCTGCCTGTCCTTTGATCCAGCCCTCTCAGCTTCCGAGCAGGAGAAGCTGTGCCATTCGTTCGGTGGCGCCTTCCTCCTCCCTCGCGAGGTTCTCATTAAGGAGCTCGGAGCGAGAAGATCAGACATCTCCTTCTTCGAACTCAGGAATCTGAAGCGCCAATACGGAATCTCCATGCAGGCCATCATGTACCGGGCCAAGCAGCATGGCATCGTTTCCGACTATTCCTACGAAGCCTTCAGCCGGGCCATCAGTGCCAGGGGCTGGAGGAAGAATGAGCCCGGTGACTACCCCATCGAGGAGCATCCGCAACATTTCGACCAGCTACTCCATCGAGCTATCTCCGAGGAGTTGATCTCGATGTCGAAGGCAGCCTACCTGGCCAACAAGTCGATCGAGGAGATCCGCCAGGAGAGGCTTCTTGAAGATGCGCCTGCTCATCCATGATGCGAATGTTCTCATAGACCTCATCGACCTTGGTCTACTTGACCGAGCTTTGACTTTGCCCTGCGCCATGGAGACCACGGACCTTGTTCGTCTCGAGGTTCAGACTCCCGACCAAGAGCAGGTGCTCTCCGGATGCATTAAGAGCGGCCCTTACTACCGAGTCCGGTGCATTGGTGACACGAAAACGCATTTCGCCCTGTATTGGC
>JBAXTA010000188.1:0-9148 GCA_037130415.1 Spirochaetota bacterium | reverse complement strand
GGCGACACCGTCACGGTAGTCGAGGCGAGGCCTGTGAGCCGCGACAAGCATTGGCGCCTTACGACCATCGTCGAGCGCGCGAAATAAGCCTGGGAGGAAAGAGAATATGATCCAGGTAGAATCCAGGCTGAATGTCGCGGACAACTCCGGGGCCAAGGAAGTGCAGTGCATCAAGGTACTCGGTGGTACTCACCGCCGCTACGCCTATGTCGGCGACATCATTGTCGTCGCGGTGAAGGCCACCATTCCGAACTCAGCGATCAAGAAGGGTACCGTCGAGAGGGCAGTCATCGTGCGCTGCCACAAGGAATACCGCAGGCCCGACGGCACCTACATCAGGTTCGATGACAACGCCTGCGTGATCATCGACGCGAACAAGAACCCCAAGGGGAAGCGCATCTTCGGGCCCGTAGCCCGCGAGCTGCGCGAGAGGGATTACATGAAGATCATCTCCCTCGCCCCCGAGGTCCTGTGAGGAGAATGGCATGACCGAACTGAACACGAAGCTCCGCAAGGAGGACCAGGTCCAGGTCGTCGCCGGGAAGGACCGGGGCAAGAAGGGCAAGGTCATCAGGATCGACCGGACGAAGGGTCGCGTCATAGTCGCTGGCTGCAACATGGTCAAGAAGGCCATGAAGAAGCGCAAGCAGACTGACCGTGGCGGCATCGTCGAGATCGAAGCCGCGCTCGACCTCTCCAACGTCATGATCCTGTGCTCGAAGTGCGGACCGACGCGCATCGGCCACAAGATCGACGGTGTCAAGAAGACGCGCGTCTGCAGGAAATGTGGAGGGGCCCTCTAACATGGCAACCGCGAAAACCAGCAACCAGAACCCGACGGCTTTAGCCGCCGAGAAAAAAGCCGAGGCTGCAGCCAAGAAGGCAGCCAAGGCAGCGACCGCCGCAAAGTCTGGCGGGGCTCCCGTAGCCGTTCCCAAGGGTTACCTGCCTCGCCTCAAGATCATGTATCGCGAAACTGTAGCCCCTGCCCTCAAGGAGGAATTCGGCTACTCGTCTCCGATGCAGGTCCCCCGCTTCGTGAAGGTAACCGTGTCCATGGGAGTCGGCGAGGCCAAGGAAAACAAGAAGATCCTTGACGCCGCTGTCGAGGACATGGGGCACATTACAGGTCAACGGGCCATCAAGACGAAGGCCCGCAAGTCCATAGCTGTCTTCAAGATCCGTGAGGGTCAGGAGATAGGCGCCAAGGTCACCCTCCGCGGCGCGATGATGTGGGAGTTTCTCGACCGTCTGATGAACGTGGCACTTCCCCGCGTCAAGGACTTCCGCGGCGTGAATGGCAACGCTTTCGATGGACATGGCAACTACTCGTTGGGTCTCAACGAGCAGATCATATTCCCGGAGATCGACTTCGACAAAATCGAGAAGATCATGGGGCTGAACATCGCGATCTGCACGACCGCGTCCACCGACAAGGAAGCCAAAAGCCTCCTCGCCCGGATGGGCATGCCGTTCAGGAAGTAAGGAAGGTAGCTGATGGCCCGAAAGGCGATGATTCTCAAGGCTTTGAAGAAGCCAAAGTTTTCCACAAGGCTCGTACGACGCTGTAAGGTGTGCGGACGCGCCAGGGGATATATCCGTAAATTTGACCTCTGCAGGATCTGCTTCCGGAAGTACGCTTCCGAGGGCCTGATCCCCGGGGTCACCAAGTCGAGCTGGTAGGAGGACCGTCGATGAGCGTAACTGATCCCATCGCGGACATGTTGACCAAGATCCGCAACGCGAGCATGGCTCGCCACGAAAAGGTCGACAT
This sequence comes from Spirochaetota bacterium, assembly GCA_037130415.1. GTDB lineage: Bacteria > Spirochaetota > Spirochaetia > Treponematales > Rectinemataceae > CAIJMU01. The sequence continues at coordinate 7,374 of JBAXTA010000188.1, read as the reverse complement.
CTCCACCTCGAAGCTCAAGCTCGAGATCGTGAAGATCCTGAAGACCGAAGGCTTCATCAAGAACTTCAAGAAGATCCAGGCGGAGGGCAGCAATGTCATCCGGATCTTCCTCAAGTACGATGAGGCAGATGATCCTGTCCTCCATGGCGTCGAGAAGGTCTCGAAGCCAGGGCGACGGGTCTACTCCGGGTACAAGGAACTTCCTCGCGTCCATAACGGCTACGGCACACTGATCGTTTCCACCTCAGGTGGGGTGACGACGGGGCGCAATGCAGTCGAAAAGCAGATGGGTGGTGAACTCATCTGCACCGTCTGGTAAGAGGTTGATAGGATGTCAAGACTCGGAATACGGCCGGTCCGGATACCCCAGGGCGTCAAGGTGAATGTCACCCCGACCCTGGTGCAGGTAGAAGGGCCCAAGGGAAAGCTCCAGCAGAGCTACGATCCTACAGTCGATATCGCCGTCAAGGACGGCGCCGTCCATGTGAATCGCAAAAACGATTCCAAGCAGGCCAAGTCCTTCCACGGACTGTACCGCCAGCTGGTCAACAACATGGTCATCGGCGTGTCTGAGGGTTTCAAGCGGACCCTCGTGATCAACGGTGTCGGCTACCGTGCCGAATTGCAGGGAAAGCTCCTCGTCATGAGCCTCGGATACTCCACCGATTTCGCGGTGGCTGTCCCCGAGGGTCTCACGGTCGCTGTCGAAGCCAACAATCAGAAGATCACCGTCGCAGGACATGATCGGGCGCTTGTCGGCAAGTTCGCCAGCGAGGTCAGGAGTCTTCGCCTCCCCGAGCCCTACAAGGGCAAGGGGATCAGGTACGAGGACGAGAAGATCAGGAAGAAGGTCGGAAAGACCGGCGTGAAGTGAGGCGCATGAATGAGCGTTAGAGAACTGAACGACAAGCTGCGCAAGCGCGAGCAGCGCCGCACGCACGTCCGCAAGAACATCGAGGGCACCCCCGAGAAACCCCGCATGACGGTGTACAAGTCCAACAAGTACATCTATGTGCAGGTCATCGACGACACAGCGGGCTCCACCCTGGCCTCCGCCTCGACGCTTGAGGAAACCCTCAAGGCGGTCAAGCGGAACGTCGAGGGTGCTGCGAAGCTCGGCGAGGAAATCGGGAAGCGGCTCAAGGACAAGAACGTAGCCACGGTGGTCTTCGACCGCAACGGCTACAAGTATCACGGGATCGTCAAAGCGATCGCCGATGGCGCCCGCAAAGCCGGGATCCAGTTCTAGGGGGGCCGCGTGAACGACAGAAATGACAGGAACGACAGGAACCGGAGGGACGACGGTCCCCGGGACAACTATGTCGAGAAGCTCGTCAAGCTCAACAGGACCGCGAAGGTCGTGAAGGGTGGCCGGAGCTTTTCCTTCTCCGCCCTCACCGTTGTCGGCGACCGCGCCGGCAATGTGGGCTATGGATTCGGCAAGGCGAAGGACGTCTCGGAGGCCATCCGGAAAAGCATCGACCGGGCCAAGCGCGCGATGATCAAGCTGCCCGTCAAGAACGGAACCATCCCGCATGATGTCATCGGCGAGTTCAAGGCGACCAAGATCTACATGAAGCCAGCCTGTCCCGGTTCCGGGATCATCGCTGGCGGACCGGTCCGCGCAATCATGGAAGCGGGCGGCGTCACCGACGTCCTCTCCAAGTGCGTGGGTTCACGGAGCTCCATCAATATCGTGCGGGCAGTATTCAATGCAGCCGGTAAGATGATGGACGCCAAGACCGTGGCCAAGAACCGCGGCAAGACGATCAAGGATCTGTGGGGCTGATGATGGCAAAGAAGATTGAGATCACGCTCGTGAAGAGCTGTATCCACCAGAAGCCCGAGAAGCGCGCTACGGTGCGTTCCCTCGGCCTCCGGAAGATCGGCTCGAGCACCGTTCAGGAAGCGAGTCCCGCGATTCTCGGCATGGTCCGGGCGGTGGCTCACCTCGTCGAAGTCAAGGAGGTCGAGTGATGTCTGACTTCAATCTGCACGCGCCGGAAGGCTCGCGCAAAAGGAAGCGCATCGTCGGCCGCGGCCAGGGCTCAGGCCTTGGCGGAACGGCTGGCAAGGGCAACAAGGGACAGCAGTCCCGTTCGGGTGGCAAGACCTACCCGGGCTTCGAGGGCGGCCAGATGCCCCTCTACCGTCGCCTCCCCCACCGCGGCTTCACGAACATCTTCCGCAAGGAATGGCAGGTCGTGAATATCTGCGACATCGACACCAAGTTCGAGAAGGGCGAGACCGTCGATGGCGTGACCCTCATGGCGCGCGGCCTCGTAAAAAAGGCCAACAAGCCAGTCAAGGTCCTGGGCATGGGCGATATCACCAAGGCACTCACCGTGTCCGTCGACAAGGTTTCGGCCCAGGCGAAGGACAAGATCGAGAAGGCCGGCGGCAAGGTCGAGTCCGTGCATGGAACGGCTACGCCCGCTGGCGGACAGGTCGCGCACCCGACCTCCGCAAGCTAGCCGGTCAGGCGGACGAGCATGGCCAGCAACCCCATAGTCGATATTTTCAGGGTAAAGGAACTTCGGGAGAGGATACTTTTCACCCTGTTCTGGCTCACCGTCTTCAGGCTCGGTGCCTACCTCCCGATTCCCGGTATCGACGTAAGCGCGCTGCGCGCCTACTTCGAGTCGCAGGCGGGGAACGGCAACGGCATCACCGATTACCTTGATTTCTTCGCCGGCGGAGCCTTCAAGAACTTCTCGCTCTTCATGATGGGAGTCATGCCCTACATCAGTACCCAGATCATCATGCAACTCCTCCTCATCGTCTTCCCCAGGATCAAGAGGATGGCCGAGGAAGACGGCGGCAAGAAGAAGATCCAGCTGTACACGCGTCTCGGCACCATCGGCGTCTCGCTTGTCCAGGCGCTCACCGTCACGGTCTGGGCCAACCGGATTCCCAACGCCATCGTGATGGAGAACCGGTTCGCATATACTATCATCGCAATGCTGACGGTTACCACGGGGACCATGTTCCTCGTGTGGATCGGCGAGCAGATCACCAAGCGCGGCATCGGTAACGGCGTCTCCCTCCTGATCTTCGCCGGTATCGTGTCGCGCCTTCCCAATGCCCTCTACGAACTCGGAAAGCTCATAGCCCGGGGCGAAGTCAACGGTGTGTACGCTGTCGTGGTGATTGCCATGTTCGTGGCGGTTGTCGCCCTGGTCGTCCTGGAACAGCAGGGACAGCGCAAGATCCATGTCAATTATGCAAAGCGCGTCGTGGGCAGGAAGCAGTTCGGGGGAGGGAGCACCTATATTCCCTTCAAGCTCAACCCCTCGGGCGTCATTCCCGTCATCTTTGCATCCAGCCTCCTGACCTTTCCCCTCCAGATCTCCCAGAGCCTGGGCGTGGAGTGGAAGTGGCTCAGGGACCTTTCCTACACCTTCAGGCCCAACGGCTTCTGGTACAGCTTCATGTACGTGGCCTTCATCGTCTTCTTCGCCTACTTCTATACGCAGGTCACGCTGAATCCCCAGGAGATCTCGAAGAACATCCGTGAGAATGGCGGTTCGATTCCTGGCATCAGAAGCGAGAAGATGGAAGAGCACCTCACCCGCATCCTCAACCGGATCATTCTCCCGGGATCCATATACCTTGCCTTCATCGCGCTCATTCCAACCCTTGTGACGCAGCTCTTCCACTTCCCGAGTCAGCTGGCCTACCTCCTCGGCGGTACCTCCCTGCTGATCCTTGTCGGCGTCGACCTCGATACCATGTCGCAGGTAAACGCCCTCCTGAAGATGCACCACCATGAGGGTCTCGTGAAGAAGGGCCACATCCGATCGAGGAACCTGTAGAACAAAACGCGGGAATAGTATTTAATGGCGCTCCGGTGCGATCCTTTGCGCGATTCAAGCGTGGGGAGGTTGTGCGCCGATCAAAAAGGGAGGATTTACCCTCTGGATCGGCGGGTTTCCTGGAGAGCTGTATCGTCGGGCGGCAGAGCCGCACTGGAGAAGGTCATGAAGGTCAGGACAAGCGTCAAGAAGATCTGTGACAAGTGCAAGGTGATCAAGCGCGACGGTATAGTCCGTATCGTGTGTGAAAACCCCAAGCACAAGCAGAAACAGGGCTGAGGGGAGAGGTAGCTCATGGCACGTATAGCGGGAGTAGACCTCCCCAACAAGCACGTCGAGATCGCCCTCACGTACATCTACGGCCTTGGCCGGGAGAGCGCGCGGAGGATCTGCGAAACAACCAAGATCGACCCGAGCAAGAAGATTTCCGACCTGAGCAACGACGAGCTCAACGAGCTCCGCAAGGTCATTGAAAGTGACTACAAGGTCGAAGGCCGTCTCCGCTCCGAGATCGCCCTCAACATCAAGCGGCTCATGGACATAGGCTGTTACCGGGGCCTCAGGCACCGCAGGGGCCTTCCCGTCCGCGGCCAGCGCACCAAGACGAACGCACGCACCCGCAAGGGAAAGCGCAAGACCGTCGCGAACAAGAAGAAGGCCGTGTAACGGTTTAGGAGCGAGAAGTGGCAGTCGCCAAGAAGAAGAAAGAGAAGAAGAGCGTATATGAGGGCAACGTCTACATTCAGGCGACCTTCAACAATACGATCGTTACGATCACTGACCTGAACGGGAACGCGATCTCCTGGGCCAGCTCCGGCGGCCTCGGATTCCGTGGTGCGAAGAAGTCAACGCCCTTCGCAGCCCAAACCATTGCTGAAACAGCGGTGCAGAAGGCGCTCAACGTCGGTCTCCGAGAGGTAAATGTCTACGTGAAGGGACCCGGCGTGGGTCGCGAGTCGGCCATCCGCCAGCTCGGCGCCCTCGGACTCAAGGTCCGTACGATCAACGACGTGACCCCGATTCCCCACAACGGTTGCCGGCCCCGCAAGGCCCGGCGTATCTGAGACAGGAAGGGTGAACATAAATGGCTAGATATACCGGTCCAGTGTGCAGGCTTTGCCGCACCGAGCAGCGAAAACTCTTCCTCAAGGGCAACCGCTGCAAGAGCGACAAGTGCCCGATCAACCGAAAGGCCCTTCCCCCGGGAAAGGCTCCCAAGTCCCGTCAGGGCAAGCAGTCCGAATATGCGGTGCAGCTTCGCGAGAAGCAGCGCCTCAAGAGGACCTACGGCCTCATGGAGACCCAGTTCAGGAACACCTTCGAGAAGGCGCTCCGCATGCCCGGAAAGACTGGCGAGAATCTTTTCGCCCTCCTCGAGCGCAGGCTCGATACGGTTGTGCTCAGACTCCGCTTCTCGGTTTCGCGGGCCCAGGCCCGCCAGCTTGTCCTTCACGGTCACGTGTCCGTAAATGGCAAGCGCGTCAATGTGCCCTCGTTCATCCTCAAGCAGGGAGACAAGGTGGAGCTGCTCGCCTCTGGCAAGAAGCTTACCCTGGTCAAGGACGCCCTTCAGGAAGTCGGTCGCGCCGGTGTCATGCCCTGGCTCGAAGTTGATCCCGACAAGATGAGCGGGCGATTCGCCTCCATCCCACACCGCCAGGACATCACTGACATGGCGGACATCAGGGAACAGCTCGTCGTAGAGCTCTACTCGAAGTAAGGAGCCGAAATGGCGCGGAAGAACCTCCTCAAAGGCTTCAAGAGGCCGAAGGGGATCACCTACGAACAGAGCGAGTCCGGATCGGACTACGGGAAGTTCCTGGCCTATCCCTTCGAGCCCGGCTACGGAACCACCGTCGGCAATTCGCTGCGCCGCATTCTCCTCTCCTCGATCCAGGGCTATGCCGTCACGGCTGTGCGCATTGTCCGCTACGATGCGGATGGGGCGCAGCACATCGTCTCGAGCGAATTCGAGACGATCCCCGGCCTGGTCGAAGACACCATCGAGCTTCTCAACAACCTCAAGCAGGTTCGCCTCAGGCTCCCCAACGACGAGGATGAGGCTACCTTCCTGTACGAGTTCTCGGGCCCGATGGAACTCACTGGCGCCAGCTTCAGCGCAGACAAGCCGCTCGAGGTACTCAATCCAGAGTGCAAGATCGGAAACCTCATGGCTGGCGCGCGGATCGACATCGAGGTCCAGATCGACCTCGGTCGCGGTTATGTTCCCTCGGAGGTAAATGAAAAATATGTCGAAGTAGTCGGAACTATTCCGATGGATGCGATCTATTCCCCCATCAAGCGCGTGAAGTACTCGGTTGAGCCTACGCGTGTCGGCCAGCGCTCCGACTACGACAAGCTCGTGCTCGAGATCTGGACTGATGGAACAGTCAAGCCCGAGGATGCCCTCGCCGAGGCAGCCAAGATCGCAAAAGACCACTTCGCGATCTTCGTCAACTTCGACGAAGGCGCTGAAGACGACGGCGGCGAAAGCGACGAGATCGAGGAGAGGGTCCGCCAGATCCTCAACACCCCGGTCGAAGAGCTCGAACTCTCTGTCCGCTCCTCGAACTGCCTCAAGAACGCGAGCATCAAGACGATCGGTGACCTTACCAGGAAGACTGAAGACGACATCGCGAAGACAAGGAATTTTGGCAAGAAGTCACTCCAGGAGATCAAGGACAAGCTCAAGGAGTGGAACCTCGGTCTCGGGATGTCGGACTATACGGCGCTCCGGAACTACCTCAAGCTGTCCATGAAGAAGGAAGAGACCGATGAAGCATAAGATCGGGTTCAACAAGCTCAACCGGGTGCCGGCACATCGCAAGGCCCTCATCCGGAACATGATGACCGTACTGTTCAAGCACGAGCGCATCGAGACCACCCGTGCGAAGGCCAAGGAAGTGCAGCGCTTTTCCGAGAAGGAGATCACTCGCGCCAAGGTGGACTCTGTTCACAACCGTCGAATGGTCGCCAGGAAGCTTTGGGACGCAGGCATCCTCAACAAGCTTTTTGTGGATATCGCTCCCCGCTTCAAGGAGAGGAATGGGGGCTATACCCGCATCCTCCGCTTGGGCGCGCGCGCCCATGATGCGGCTGACATGGTCATCCTCGAGCTCGTCGACAGCAATGTCGGCGCGATAAAGGCAGAGAAGAAAGCAGAGAGCAAGGCCAAGCGTGAAGAGCGCAAGGCCGGGTCGGAAACTCCGACCAAGAAAACCAAGGCCAAGGCGACCAATGCCGCCCAGGCCGTGGCCGCCACGTAAGGCAGGGGGATTCCATGTCGAAGGCTCACCGCGGCAAGGGTCTCAAGGACACCGCCGCCCATGGCAGGGGTCTCTGCCCTGTCTGCAAGCGCGAAAGCGTGAAGATCGTTTACGAGCAGGAAATAGAAGGCAAGAAAACCAAGATCTGCAAGACTTGCAAAGCTACCATAGCCAATAAGAAATAAGGGCTATGGTAGCTTTCTCGCGCGGCTACGCTGATTGGAGCCGCGCGGCCACAACCATAGCCAATAAGAAATAAGGGCTATGGTAGCTTTCTCGCGCGGCTACGCTGA
>JBAXTA010000187.1:0-9161 GCA_037130415.1 Spirochaetota bacterium | reverse complement strand
CAGCCCTGCCGGCCCGCATCCAGGGCGTATTGCATTAATTGGTATGGAAGACCCCGGTGGAAACCGGGGTTTATTACTATACTCTGGCTTTTGCGATGTGGCTTTTGCGCCTGAATCGTGCTAGAATCCCCGACTCCCCTGCGGGGAGATGGAGGATTCCCATGAAATCCCAGGACTACATCGCCCTGGATGAGCGCTACGGCGCCCACAATTACCACCCGCTTCCCGTCGTCATCTCCTGGGCAGAGGGCTGCCGCGTCAAGGATCCAGAAGGCAGGAGCTACCTCGATTTCCTTTCCGCCTACTCGGCGGTCAATCAGGGACACCGGCATCCGAAAATCGTCAAGGCGGCAAAGGACCAGCTCGACACATCGACGCTCACGAGCCGGGCCTTCCACAACGACAAGATGGGACTCTTCCTGAAGAAACTATGTGAATTCACGGGTTACGAGAACGCCTTGCCGATGAACACCGGCGCCGAGGCTGTCGAAACCGCCCTCAAGGCAGCGCGCCGTTGGGGTGTCGAGGTCAAGGGCGTTGAAAACGGCAGGCAGGAAATCATCTGTGTTGACGACAATTTTCACGGTCGCACCATCGCCGTCATCTCGATGTCCAGCGATCCCGATGCCACGGTCAATTACGGCCCCTTCGTGCCTGGCTTCAAGCGCGTGCCCTACGCAGACGCAGGCGCGATCGAGAAGGCAATAGGCCCCAACACGGTCGCCGTCATCATCGAGCCCATACAGGGCGAGGCTGGCGTCTTCGTGCCTCCCCTGGGCTACCTCAGGGCGGTGCGGGAAATCTGCACGAAGAACCATGTCCTCTTTATCTGTGACGAGATCCAGACCGGGTTTTCGCGCACTGGCAAGCGCTTTGCCTGGCAGCACGAGGACGCCCGTCCCGACATCATGTGCCTCGGCAAGGCCCTGGGCGGCGGCATCATGCCGGTCTCCGCCATCGTCGCCGACCATGAGATCATGAAAGTCTTCACACCTGGCACCCACGGCTCCACCTTTGGCGGCAATCCCCTGGCTTCGGCCATCGGAATGGCAGCCCTCGATGTCCTTGTGGATGAAAGGCTCGACGAGAACGCCGAACGCCTCGGCCTGCTCTTCCGGGAAGAGCTAGCCAGGATCCACTGCCCCAAGGTCACCGAGATCCGGGGCAAGGGTCTCCTCAACGCCGTCGTCTTCGAGAAGGGCTTCGAGGCCTGGAACGTCTGCATCTCCCTCCGCGACGCCGGCCTCCTGGCCAAGCAGACCCACGGCAACATCATCCGCTTCGCCCCGCCCCTGGTGATCACCGAGGGAGAAATAAAAGAGGCAATTGCGATAATCAAGGTTGTTTTCGAAAAGATAGCCTAAGCAGTCCTATTCATGGCGAGGCTGGTGGCGAGGGCCCGTATCGCAGATCGCGGCGCGGGCCCTTCCATGTTGGCTTCTTCGCTGACTGCTCCTAGACTGGCGAGCCTTCTGATAGCGCTCATGATCACTCATCGCTGCCGGGACTGTCCCGAAGACGGTGCAGCGATTCAAACCCTTTACAGTCTTCCCGCCCTCGCTTGCCACCGCCCCAGGAACGAGGCCTGCAATTCCTCAGGCAGAAAGGATGCCCGGCAGAGGGCCTCTACGACCGGCCAGGCTCCGAGCAAGCGCCCTGTAAGGTTGTCCAGAACTTTCGGCGAAACTCCAAGCTTTCCGGCCAATGACAGCCAATCGGCCTGGGTCAAGCGTGACTTCTTGCCATTCAGGGTCAAGGCAGTTTCTTCCCTGTCTTCGGGAAGCACCAGCGCCGTAGAGACGAGGTCATAGGCCGGCGTCAACTGCCATTGGTCAGGCGCTGGACAGTACAGCGAAAAATTTTTCAGGCGGAGATCGGCATTGCCCATCAGATAGGCCAGCAGATTGAGTTCCAGATAACGTACCGCATCAAGCCCGGCTTGCCGGGAATGGGCCAGCACCTTGGAAGCAGCTTCCAGGCTGCCTTTGTACTTGTCCGCCGCAGGACGCTGGCACAACTGGCAGAAATCTTCCTGTGGTACTTTGGTCCCATCGGCGGGGCGGTCGAAGCGCCGGGAAAGATACACCATGGTTCCGTCCGCCACGTAGGCCAATCCATGCGGGGCCGTAGGGTAACCCAGGCTTGCCGCCAGTTCCATACAGAAGGCCTCATTCTCGGGAAGATGGGGGTATTCATCAACGGGAGGTTTCAGGATATAGCGGCCACCGAGGGCCCGAAGGGTCAGTCTGCGGTCTTCGTGAGGGTTCCGGTCCAGCGAAAGCTTCTTTTGGACTCCAGGCACCGCTCCGGAGGCTCGTAGGAGGCTTAGACCGGCTTCTGTCAAAGCGTTCATATCCAGATCGATGGCAGGCGCAGTCGTGGTTTCAAAGAGGGTCTTGGCGCATCGTTTGTGATAAGCCGACTGGTAGTCTGAATCCAGGGGGGCAAAACACACCAGGCATTTATTCATCCAAAGCTGTCCCGACCTCAACCGGTCCCACTCCGACAGCGCCAATAGTGTCCCGGCAAAAGGCTGCCAGCAGTCCGAAACGGTCACCGGGATCGAATTTCCAGTTGCGGACTCCCAATTCTAGCAGCCAGCCTTCCGGAACCAGACCGTCGAAGAAAGCAAACAGAGTCCGGGATTCCCAAGGCGCACTGCGGAGAGGCAGGGTCAGACTGACCGGGTTCTTCCCTTCAAGCACCCAAGATGGGGCATAGGTAAAGCGGTACCCTTCATCAGTCTCTTCAAGCAGACCCGCCACCCTGTCCTGGAAGTACACCCATAATTTACGCATCCGACTTTTCCATCCGGACAGGACCCGTCCTATACCCGAAAAGACGGAGAACCTGATCGACTTTATCCAGCCTGATAGTCGATTTACCTTGCTCCAGTTCCCGGATGAAACGCAGCCCAACCCCCGCAGTCAAGGCAAGTTCTGCCTGGGTCATGTGGGTTCGCTTCCGCTCCTGCTTGACGAGCGCTGACAGGGGGCTACATTCATCCTTCATGCTGCAATGGTATACCTGTTCAGGTATACTAGCAAGAAAATATAATATATTATCACCGTACGGGTATAATATATGGAATCTATATTAGGCTATACCCTTTAGGGTATAATATGCTTCGATACTGCATCGGGGACTATGTCCCATGTAGTTCAGGAACACCGAGCTATATCTCTACCGCGCCTCAGCCGGGACTCTTCTCCATCGCCTTCTCCGATTCCCTGTCGAGCCCCTTCCTTCGCCTAGACTCCTCCATCATCGATCCAACCACGGCGTATTCGCATTCGGCGGTGCCAGTTCCCTCTATCAAGTTTGGAATGGAGAACAGCAAGATCAGCACTATTTCCTTCAACTTTTCTATCTGGAATTCAGGAACAGCGGAGTTGGAAAAACTCAGTCCCACCGATGCTTTTACGCTTCTCGGACAGCAACCTCAAATTCTCACGTATAAGAAGGGGAATGGAACCAACACGATAAACGGGAATTCTTCGAATGGCGTTTTCACCCTCGCCTCGGGAAGCGAGATCGATCCCACCGCCATTGATGGCATTTTCCTACGTTACACGATTTATGGCGCGACGATGATTTTCGCATTCGGCAACTAGACAACCCTGAGATTCCAAATATCACCTAACGCGTTAGGGCTACTAGGGCCAAATAGGACTTGTGCGCGACAAGATTGTCGTGCAAACACGTCAAATCCTGCCTTGAAATATCTTTCACCTAACTACCTGTATCCAATGGCCACGGCAAGCATCAGGAGTCCCATGGTCAGCACGAAGGTCGCCAGTTGCAGGGGCCAGACCCATCTCGCCCAGCGCGTCCAGGAGACGCCAGCCAGCGAGAGGGAGATGATAAGCACCGCATTGGTGGGATAGAGCATGTTCGAGAAGCCGTCGCCAAAGGCGTAGGCCTGGACCATGACCTGCCGCGTGACGCCGGCGAGGTCGCCGAGGGGGGCGAGGATGGGCATAAGGAGAAAGGCCTTGGCCGAGGCAGAGCCCACGAAGAACTCCAGGCCCAGGGTGAGGATGTAGGCGATGGCCGCTGAACCGTAGGCCGAAGCCCCCGTCGCGGCTGTCGCTGCGTGGAAGAGCACCGTGTCGAGGATGCCGCCGGAGATGATGATGCGTTTTACCGACAAAGCCATCAGGATGAGGATGGCCGCAGGGAGGACGCCAAGAACTCCGTCCAGGAAGGCCTTGCCGACGCGCTTGCCGCTGAGCCCTGCTGCAAAGCCGGTAACGAGGCCTGCCGCAAGGAAGGCCAGGGCCATGAGCGGCATCGATAGATCCGAGAGTCCTGGAGTGAATGCGACGAAGAGGATGATCACCAGGAGTGCCAGCATGGACCAGGAGAATACCCTGACGCCCCGCGCCTCAAGCTTGGGATCGATGCCCAATGTCGAGGTGGCGACCTTGTCGTCGGCAATTGGGCCGCCGCTGGCCGTGCCGTTGGAGGCCGGCGTGGCAGCCAGCGCCCCCATGCCCGCTCGGCGCTCGCAGCGTCGGGCATAGAGCACGAGGAAGGCCATGTAGAGGGCATAGCAGGCCGCGAATACCAGGACGCGGAACGGCGCACCGGAAAAAAGAGGCAGCCCGGCTATTTTCTGCGCGGTGCCGATCGAGAAGGGATTGGAAATCGCGGCGGCGAAGCCGAAGCCGGTCGCCAGGACGCTCATGCCCAGGCCCATGAAGACGTCCCAGCCAAAGGACGCCGCAAGGGCGATGCCGACAGGCACAAGAAGCACCGACTCCTCAAAGACACCCATGATGGCCCCAAGCAGCATGCAAAACAGGCAGATGATCCCCAGGAGGAGGAAGCGCCGCTTTCCGAAGCGCTTCGCCAGCGCGGCAACCGCCGAGGCGAGGACCCTCCCCTCGTTGAGCACCGAGAAGGACCCGCCCGCTATCGTAATGAACAGTATTATGATGATCGCCATGACCGCATCCGGGGAGACCAGTACCTCTGCGGGCGCGGTGAACCATCTCCAGACCGGGTAATCGGGCTTGGGCATCTCGTGGTAGGAACCGGGGACCAGGACCTCGCCCGCGTCGACCTTCGTCCGCTCGTAGCTTCCCGAGGGGAGGGCGAGGGTAAGGACTCCTGCCGCAATCATCATGGCCAGAAGTATGATGGCGCTCGTGACAAAGGCCTTGATGCCGATCGATACTCCGCCGACTTTCTCCGCCATGATGACTCCTCAATTGCCGCTTGGCTCACAGGCTCACGGTACTCACTGTGGTTCCCGCAATATATCCGCTGCGTCGCCCCGGCGGAAGGGCGTCGGCTCTCGTTGACCCTTTCAGCCGCGTTGGCCGATACTTGTGAGCCGGAGGACTCCCATGCCGCTCGTACTCGCCGTTTCCGCCACGATCCTGGCCTTCATGGCTATCGTCCTGGCGCGCACGCTGTCCGTCCCCGGCGCGGCTGCCCCCAGGGCTCCGCTGTCATCCCTGGAACTCGAGAGCGCTGCGGGCATCGAAGACAAGCTCGCAGCGCTAGTCCGTTTTGCCACTATTTCGTCATGGGATGCAAGCCTCGAAAATGCGGCCGCCTTCGAGGCTTTGATCGCTGCCCTGCCGGGTTTGTTCCCGCAGGTCCACGCTGCCCTTGCCAGGGAGCGGATCGGCGACCGTGCGCTTCTCTATGCATGGCAGGGGAAAGACCCTGCCCTCGAGCCTGCCATACTCTGCGCCCACTTCGATGTCGTACCTGCTGAGGACGAGGCGGGATGGCGGCACGGACCCTTTTCAGGCGATATCGACGACGGCTTCGTCTGGGGACGGGGAACCCAGGATATCAAGGTGACGCTTGCCTCTGCGCTCGAGGCTGCGGAGCGGCTCCTCTCGCGCGGCTTTCAGCCCAGGCGAACCATCCTTTTCGCCTTCGGCGGCGACGAAGAAGTAGGGGGCAACCGGGGAGCTGCCCTGATCGCGAAGGAACTCGCGCGGCGTGGCACGCGTGCAGCCTTTCTCCTCGACGAGGGCGGGCCTGTCGCAAAGGGCATGCTCGCAATGGCAGACCGTCCCCTGGCCCTTGTTGGCATCGCCGAGAAGGGTTACATCGATGTGCGGCTCGAAGCCACGGGCTCGGGCGGCCATGCCTCGATGCCTCCTCGCCGCACAGCGACCGGCGACATCGCGCGGGCTGTCGCAGCCCTCGAGGCAAAGCCAGGCTCGACAAGGATCGGCTTTACGGTCAAAAGTTTCCTCGGTCGCCTCCGGCCCTACGTCCCCTTCGGATATCGCGTCCTTTTCAGCAACCTCTGGGTCTTCGGCCCCCTCGTCAGGCTGGCCTTCTCTGGATCCCCTACCACGGCAGCCTTGCTCCGCAGCACCCGCGCAGCAACCATGCTCGAAGGCAGCCCCAAGGAAAATGTCCTCGCCTCGCATGCGAGCGCTATCATCAATGTGCGAATTCTTCCTGGCGAGGACTCCCTGGGAGTTCTGGATCGAATCATGCAGATTGTCGGCCGCTTCGGCGTGGTCGCATCGCCAGCCCACGCCGACAGTGTCGTCGAGCCCCTCCCCGAATCATCCCTCGATACCGAGCTCTGGCGCGCCATAGAGGCTGCGCTCGGCACCGCCTTCCCCGAGGCAGCGATGCTTCCCTTCCTGTTCAGTGCCGGTACCGATACCAAGCATTACCGGCACATCGCCCGCGCGATGTACCGACTGACACCCCTTCTGCAGACTTCCGAAGACCTCGCTGGCGTGCACGGAAGGGACGAACGGGTCGAGATATCCAATCTCAGGCGCTGTCTCCGCTTCTACGAAACCCTGATAGGAAGCCTGTAGGAGCCATCTCTCCATCGCCTCAGGCTGGGGAACGCCATAGTTGCGCGCTCGGAGGATGTCGTGGCAAGGCCCGGCTTCCTTGCACTAAGCCCTCATGCTGCAATAGAATGGTCAGTGCAGAGGGCGAAGAAACCGGAGGCGCTGCGTCGTGGATTCGAGCATCGTAAACAAGAAAGCGATCGAATATTCAGATCGGGTTCTGCGCCTTACACCTGCCGTGATCGCTCAGATCGGCATCATCAAGCAGGGGATTCACCTCAAGATCGACGAATTTTTCATATCCTGCGTTCCCTTTGACCTTTCCCTCGGCAAGGCAAGCCTTTTGGGCACGCTTTCGAATCGGGAAATCGAATTCTTCAGCAGCATGATCAAGCGTGCCCATAAGCTTAACCTGATCTTCATGATTCCGAGTTCGAAGAAGCCCGTCAATTTCTTCGCACTTTCCGACATCCTCGCTTTCAGGAAACCCAATCCCGATTCGCCTTACTGCTTCATCGACGTGCGATTCCGCGAGACACCCTTTGTACTGAAGGAGATACTAGTCGAGTACTGGAACTCCTCAGACGAAAGCGAATTCTTCTTCAAGGATCCAACAGATGTCCAGATCCCGCCCGAACGCTTCGGCTTGGTCTTCGACCATCCCCATCTCGTGCTTCTCAAGGAAGGCGTGTCATCTGACCGCCTCAGAATTGTCGGCCTGTCAAAACGCCTGGTCCGGCTTTTCGGCGAGTATGAAGGCCCTGCCGTCGCTCTCGGTGAGCAGCTTGATTTCGAAGGGTCTGCAAACGGGGGGCCACTGTCCTTCCAATGTATCTGCACCGTATTCAAGGAGGAGCCGGAGCTTCCAGGCTTTTCCAGGCTCGATGCCGAACTCCAGTTCAATGCCCTTCTCTCGGCGCGCATCCTCAAGGCGGCAGGCGGCATGAAAAGCCGCAGCCAGGCTGGCACCTGATGGGAGAACTCGCAGCACTCGACCTCTTCGATGCCTGGGAGCGCGGCGAATTGCCCTCCGGCTCTGGACTTGTCGTGGCATCGCAGATCAGGCCAGGAGGCGAGGGTGCATCCTGGGAATTGTTTTTCTGGACCGGAGCAGCCAAGATCAGGACCTGCGAGGAGGGTCTTTCTTTTCGCGCACCGACACGACGAAACCTGGTGACCCTTCGCCACGCCTCTCCAGACTCGGCCGAGCCAGGACCGGGCTTCCAGCTCAGGAAATCCCGGACCTGCGAAGGCTTTACGATTGCGCGTCCCCTTGATCTCGATTTTGCCTTCGTTTTCCAGGCAGGACTGAACCTCAAGGACGAGCTTGAGTTCTTCCTTGAGCGGACCTTCGGCTACGACGGAGGACTTTCGGCTGCTGATGCCACTTCCTTGGCCCGGGCAACGGTCGCCGACATTCTTGCGATGACAGACCGTGGCGGCTATGCTTGACATGATGACGATGGCCATTGGGCGATATCACTCCCTCGGGCGGTGTTTTCCCTTGTATGGACTGGATGTGCGGGAGATGGCATGACCCTTGATCAAACGGTCGGATTGCTGGACGAATTCGATCATTTCGTGCTCGCCTCCCATGATGGTCCCGATGCGGATGGACTTGGGGCTGCCTACGCCCTTGGAGTTCTCATCGAGGCGCGCGGCAAATCTGCCCGCATCCTCCTTCTCGACCCCCTGCCCACGAAGGTGGCCTTCCTCGACCATCGAGGCTGGTTCTCATGCATCCATGAATCCCCCGAGCTCCCCTTCGATGCTGCGCGGACCTGCGCAATAGTCCTCGACACCCACGATTTTGCCTTCCTCGGTGCGAGGATGGAGAGCCTTGTCCGCAAGGCAGCGCGACTGGCCGTCATCGATCATCACGAACTCAAGGGAATCCCCGATGAACGCTTCTACCTTGATCCGACAGCCTCAAGCACCTGCGAGATGGTGTGGCGCCTTTATTCGAAGCTAGGGGTAACTCTTCCCCTCGATGCAGCTGAGGCAGTTTTTTCGGGCATCGTCTATGATACTGGATCCTTCGCATACCCCAAGACGGGGGCTGGAACCTTCGAGTGCGCTCTTGAGCTGGTACGGCTCGGTGTCAAACCCTACCTGATCCATGGGATGATCTATGAATCAGCGGCGACCCCGGTCCTCCTTCTGCAGAAAGCAGTCGGCGGCACGCTTCAGCTCAGCCTTGGCAACAAGGTCGCTTTCCAGGTTCTCCTCATGGCTGACCTTGCTGCGACAGGTGCCAGCTACGAAGACGCCGAGGACTTTGTCAACATGCCCCTGCAAGGCGCGGAAATCCAGGTCTCCGTCCTCATCAAGGAAAAGGAAGATGGCCATTTCCGCTGCTCCCTCCGATCCAAG
>JBAXTA010000186.1:0-9233 GCA_037130415.1 Spirochaetota bacterium | reverse complement strand
TGTCCATGTCCCCTCAATCATTCATCAGGCGGCCCTTCCGCTGGTCCCAGGGCAACGCCGCGCTCTGGATCATTGCGGCCAACGTCGTGGTCTTTGCCACCTCCATCATCGCTCCCGAATCCTCCTGGTGGCTCGCCCTCAATCCTGTGAACATGCTGTCGGGCATGCTCTGGCAGCCGCTGACCTACATGTTCGCGCACGCAGGCATGGGCCATCTTTTCTTCAACATGCTTGCGCTTTTCTTCTTCGGAACCGCCGTCGAAAAAAGCCTTGGAACCAAGGAATTCCTGGTCTATTACTTCGCGACGGGCATCCTCGCCGGGCTCTTCTCCCTCCTTGTCTACGTCCTGACAGGCGCCATGGGTGCCTACCTCCTTGGTGCTTCAGGAGCGGTCTTTGCGATCCTCCTGGCCTATGCGACGGTCTTCCCCGAGGCTCGCATCTTCATCTGGGGCCTCATTCCGGTGCGGGCCCCCCTCCTGGTCCTTGGCTACGCCGCAATCGAACTCTTCTCGGAATTCACTTCCTACAACGCCTCGGTGGCTCACCTTACCCACCTGGCGGGCTTCGGTTTCGGCTGGCTCTATTTCCTGCTGCGCTTTGGCGTGAATCCCGGCCGGCGTTTTTTCCGCCCGCGATGAATCCGGCTGCCCTGCGGGGAGTGGGACTGTTCCTGGCTCTCTCGCTCTCGGGCCCAGGCCTGGCTGCAGCTCCTGACCTGACGCTCCGCTCGCGTTTCTCCATAGACCTCGAGGGTATTCCGGGCAGCCCCGACCCTGTCCTGCTCCGGGACTCAGAAGGAGCGAGCCTCCTCCTGGAGGAAGCCGCCTGGGTGTTTTCCGGCGAGATAGACGGCTTCGATTTCGAGTGGACCCCCGTCAACAAGGCGCGCGCCATCGCCGAGGCCTTTTCGCTCAAGAGCCAGGGCCTTGTCCGGAGCGGAGACCGCCGCCTGGTCCCCGGCAGCGCCCTGCGCGAGCGCAACCAGCTCTATGTCTGGATCGACTTCGTACCTGATATGACAGATCAGGCGACGATGGCGATGAACAGGGCCGCTTCCTGGAAGTCCTCGCAGGGCCTCGCGGCTGCAGCCCTGACCAAGGGCTGGGCCGGCCGGCGCGAGGCCTGTGTCGCTGCGATCAAGGCAGGCATCGAGGCCTGGGCCCGGAGCGTCGAGCCGAACCGCCCGAACTTCATCAAGGGCAGGGTCCTTCTCGCTGGCGTTCCCCTCATCTCGATTACCGAAGGCTCCTGGCGTGCCCAGGTCCGCATCAGGCTGCAGGTTCTCGAACTCCGCAACTGGGACATCTGGTAGGCTTGCCCTCAGTAGACCAGGAGGTTGGCCCCCACCGAAAGGCCGGCACCCGAGGCGACGAGGACGATGGCATCGCCTTTTTTCACGCGGCCCGACCTGACAGCCTCGTCGAGGGCCATGGGCACGCAGGCCGAGCCGGTGTAGCCGTAGCGGTCCATCACCGTGGTGGTCTTCGACATCGGCTCGCCGAGGACCTCCATGACTTCCTTTATGACCGACAGGTTGATCTGGGTGAATATGAAATGTGCAATGCTGTCTTGTTTCCAGCCGGCCTTGTCGAGGACTCGTTGCACCAGGGGAGGCCAGAGTTTCAGGTTGCGGTCGCCGGGCAGCTTCTTCAGGAGCTCGAGGCCGTAGCTTCCCGCGTCGAGGAGCTCCCGGGTGACCGGCTTCCGCGTGCCTCCGGCGTAGACCCCGACAAAATCCCACTGCGTACCGTCGGCACGGAAGGCTCCCTCGACATAGCCCGATGCTCCCGGCCCCTCCTGTCGCGACAGGAGGACCGCGCCTGCGCCATCGGCGAAGATGGAATAGCCGAAAGCGTCGCCCGGTCGTAAGTGGGCGGGCATGTTATAAACTCCGACGACGAGGGCGTGCCTGAGGCTCGGGTCGCTGGCGACCTTGCGCGCGGCGAGGTCCAGGGCAGTCACAAAGCTCGCGCAGGAAGAGGAGATGTCGAGGACAAGGGCCTCGCTCTCGCCCTTCTGGAGCCTTCCCTGGAGGAGGATGCCCGAGGCAGGTGACACGTACTCGGGCGTGTCGGTCGCCACGATGAAGAGCCCGACATCCTCCGCTCCCACTCCCGCCGCGGCAAGGGCCTGCAGCGAGGCCTTTTCCGCGAAATCGACCGTGCTCTCGTCGAGGCCCCGGAGGCGGGCGATGTGCCGGGCACCTATGCCGATCTTCGCCTCCATGCGCCCGGCGTCGAACTCGATGCCCGCGAGGGCCTTGAGCTCCGCGTTGCCGATCGCAGTCCCCGGCGCGTAGGAGCCCGTTCCCGAAATCACCGCCCTCGCTTCCATCGCATCCTCCCTTAGGCCCACCCCGCCGCGCCGAATCCCGCCGCGCGGGAAGGGCAACTCCAATGCATGAAGTTCATAGATACGAGGAAAAGCCCCCCGCGAGGTACCTGCCCATCGCCTCGAGGGTGGGGCGGGCGTTCGAGGCAAAGCCGTCGAAGGCGACCTCGATGCCGAAATAGTGCGAGATCCCCAGGAGGTACTCGATGACCGTCGCCTCGGCAAGGGCTCCCCGCGCCGCGAGGCTGCCGTTGCCCGCGGGGTTTTTGCGATAGCCCTCGACGAAGGCCGAGTAATAGAGCCGCACCGAATCGGGGAGGACGAACTCAGCCTCGCGCACGATCTCGTAGCAGTGTCGGTCGATCGAGAGGAACACCAGGAAGAGCCAGATTCCACGAAGCTCCGCCTCGAGCCTGTTGAGGCCATCTCCCATGTTGCTCGATATAAAGGAGCGCACATCGTGTCCGGCGCGCTCGATCAGCTCGGCGTAAAAGGCGTCCTTGCCTGGAAAGTGGGAGTAGAAGGCTCCGACCGACAGGGCCGAGGCGTCCGTGATCTCGTGGACATTGGTCTCGAAGTAGCCCTTTTCACCGAAAAGCCTCTTCCCGGCCAGGATGAGGCGTTCGCGGGCGCTCGCGTCCAGGTCGAGGGCCAGGGGACGGACAGTTCCGCCGAAGACCTTTTCCGGATCGAAGCTGAGACCCGGGAAAATGCCCCTTGTGACAATCTCCGCGATGACGGACTTGTCGAGTTCCATGTCCTTCAGTCCCGCCATGACGGCGCAGAAGCGGATCCCTCCGTAGGCGAAGAGGTATTCGGCGAGCCCGATGCTCCTTCCGAGTACCTGCGTGAGGACGTTGATGTAGAGGTCCTTGAGCTTGCGCTCGTATTCGAAGAAGCGGTACTGACCCTCGCGGAACACTGCGACGAGGTCCCTGTTCGAACTTGTGAAATCCATCAACTTCATGACAAAGGAACCGAGGCGCTCTTCACTTGTCCTGCCCTCGATTTCCGAGAGGGCAGTGCGGATGCGGTCTACGACTGCTTCAAGGATCTGCCTGAAAAGGGTTTCCTTGCCGGGAAAGTAGCGGTAAAAGATGCCGTTTGAAAGCCCGGCCTCCCTGCAGATTTCTGCAACAGAAACCGTGTTGTACCATTTTTTGGCAAAGAGCCGTATGGCTGCTGCCTCGAGCTTCCCGGCCGTCACCGCCTTCTTGCCCGAGGCATTCCCTGAGGTTTTCTGGCCGTCCATGTATCCAGTACTCATTGCGTTCGGGGCCTTTCAGCAGGGCAAAATGAGTGAGAGCCGATTCGCTTTGCGGATTCACTATAGCCCTCTGATTGCGCTCTGGCAAGTTTATTCTCTTGCAATGCAGCAAATTTTATCGATACTTGAAAGTCCAGGTGGCTATTTTGCCTGTTGACGGATCAGTCTAAGGGGGTGTAGGAAGATGAGAGACGATTCATCCGTCAAGGCGGGAAGGGCATGCATGTAGGCATTCTGGGCATCGGAACCTGGTTCCCTGAAACACGACTTGACTCCACGCAACTGGCTGCCTTGACAGCCGTACCGGAAGAAGTTGTCGCCCTCAAATTCGGCATAAAGAGCAAGCCGGTGGCCGGTCCCGGCGTGACGACATCGGAAATGGGCTACCAGGCCTCGCTTGCCGCCATCGCCGATGCCGGCATCGCTGCTTCGGCGATCGACCTCGTGATCTGGTGCGGCGCCCAGCACAAGGACTATGTCTGCTGGCTCGCCGGCATCAACATCGCCAACCGTCTCGGAGCAACCAGGGCCTGGAGTTTTGACATGGAGGCCATGTGCGGCTCCATGATGGCAGCCCTCGATGTCGCCAAGTCCCTCATGCTAGCCCGCGACGACCTGAGCACGGTGCTCCTTGTATCGGGCTATCGCAACAACGACCTGATTGACCTGGCCTATCCGCCCACCCGCTTCATGATGGATATCGGCTCTGGCGGCTCGGCCTGCATCCTGGGCAAGAATGCAGGGAAGAACGAAATCCTGGCCTCGGCTTTCAGGGGTGACGGCTCCCTCTCGGAAATGTGCATCGTGCCCGTTCTCGGGACCAGGGCATGGCCGCCGGCGGCAGGGGACTGCGCCCGGGCTAGCTTCATCGTTCCCGATGAGGAAGCCTTCAAGAAAAAGCTCGGCGAGACGACCATGCCCAACTTCTACGCGGTCATCCGCGAATCCCTCGCCAGATCGGGACTTGTCGAAAAAGATATCGGCTACCTCGCCATCCTCCACTTCAAGAAGAGCGCCCACGACGCGGTCCTCCTCGAACTCGGCCTCGAAGCAACTCAGAGTAGCTACCTCGACCAGTACGGCCATATCGGCCAGAACGACCAACTCCTTTCGATCCAGCTGGGACGGGAGGATGGGAAGATAAAAGATGGGGACACTGTCGTGCTTGTCGGTGCGGGACTCGGTTTCGTGTGGGCCAGTACGGTGCTGCGCTGGGGTCCGGTACAGGTTTAATTCCATCTTCGGGGTGGTAGTACATTGGTTCATGGCGGACCGGGCGATCCGGAACCGCTTTTTTGAAAATCGGGGCGGCCATGCCGTTCCCAAGGAGGCACGATGAAGAAGATTCTGGCAGCCCTGGCCGTTTCCGCCCTTGTGGCAGCTGCGGCTTTTGGGCAGGCAACCATCAAGATCGGCGGCATCTGGACGCTTGCCGATATCACCGGAAAGCAGGGCAGCGCTGCCGCCCTCCTGGCCATCGAGGAGATCAACAAGGCCGGCGGCGTCAACGGAAAGCAGCTTGAACTCATCATCGCCGACGATGAGGGCAAGGCTGACAAGGCTGCTGCAGCAGTCGAAAAGCTTGCCACGGTCGACAACGTTGAAGTCTTCGTGGGCGGCATGGGTTCCGGTGCCGAAGTCGGCAAGATCCCCGCCTTCCAGAAGTACAACAAGGTTGTCATGTCCACCGGCGCCGCCTCCAGCGCGGTGGTCGAGAAGGCCCTCGGACCGAGCCCTGGCTCCGACTACTACTTCCACCTCCATCCCTGGGACTACAACCAGGGCGCCTCCTACGCCGAAGGCTGGGCCGCGATCCAGAAGCAGTATCCCGCCATCAAGATCAAGAGGTTGTTCCTGGCCTACGAGGAAGGAGCCTTCGGCAAGTCCTCCTGGGATTCCACCAAGATCCTCTTTGGTGGATCGAACAGCCCCTATATTATCGACGGAGCGCCCTTCAAGAGCGCCCTCCTCGGTGGCGGTGACTACACCTCCGTCCTCGAGGCCGCCAAGGCCTTCAAGCCCGACCTCTTCCTCTGGGCCGGCTACGATGCCGATGCCCTCCCCATGCTCGAGCAGTCCAAGGCCATGAAGTTCGTCCCCGGCATCTACCTCGGGGCACCCCCCGGATGGCCGATCGGCTTCGGCTCCTCCAAGCTCTCCAAGAACGTCATGCTCTACGGCATGTGGTCTCCGGCCCTGAACGACACGATCCCGTCCAG
The DNA here is from genome assembly GCA_037130415.1 of Spirochaetota bacterium. Classification (GTDB taxonomy): domain Bacteria; phylum Spirochaetota; class Spirochaetia; order Treponematales; family Rectinemataceae; genus CAIJMU01. The sequence goes on along the minus strand of JBAXTA010000186.1, from coordinate 3,413 downwards.
CAAGAAATTCTATGACGGCTATGTGAAAAAGTACAAGGAAGAGCCCGCCACCTACTTCGCGCCCCTGGCCTACTCGGCCATCTACATCCTCGCCGACGGCATCAAGGCCGCGGGAGGCACCGAGACCGCCGCCCTCGTGAAGGCCCTCGAGGCCACGAAGTACGCCTCGCCCTTAGGCGAGCTGATTACCTTCAAGCCCTCGAACACAATCAAGCACCAGGGCATCACGAGGCAGAAGATCCTCCAGTGGCAGCAGGGTTTCCAGGAAGTCATCTGGCCCTTCGAGGCCAAGACCTCCGACCCCGTCTATCCCTTCCCTGCGTGGAAGTAAGTTCGCCTGACCTGTCCTGAATAAGGGACGCCGGCACGGAAGCCCCCAAGGGTTTCCGTGCCGGTTGTCTGTGGAAATCCGGCGGCACAGCCGGAAACAAAGGCAGTACCAATGGCAATCACGATGGCAGTAAAATGGCAGTAAAATGGCAGTAACACGTCGAACGGGGATCCTCATAGTACTCTGCATCGCGGCAGCGGCGATCATAATTGCCTGGAGGCCCTCCGTCCTCATCTACGGCATCCAGCAGGCCGGCCTCTACGCGGCCATCGCGATTCCCATGGGCCTCGTGCTCGGCATCGTGCACATCGTGAACCTCGCCCACGGCGAGTTCATGATGGTGGCGGCCTACGCGACCTACTTCGCCTGCAAGGCCCTCGGGATGGATCCCCTCCTGGCAATCCTGCCCGCCGCCGCGGTCACCGCCGGCTTCGGCTGGATCGTCTTCCAGCTGACCATCAAGCGGGCGCTCAAGGCCCCGGAACTCAACCAATTGATCCTTACCTTCGGACTCGGCATCGTGATGAGCCAGGGCGTGAACCTCCTGTTCACCTCACAGACCCGGAAGCTCTCCCTCGACTACGTTTCGGCCTCGATGGACGTAGGCGACCTCAGCTTCGGAATCTGGTCCTTTGTCTTTGTTGCGGTCGCGGTCATCTACGCCTACGGGCTCAAGTTCTTCCTGACCCGGACCACCCTGGGGAAGGCAGCCCTCGCTGTCGGCCAGAACCCCCGAGGTGCGGCCATCGTCGGCATCGACGTGAACCGGGTCTACGGCATCGTGTTCGCCCTCGCCCTGGCCCTCGTGGGGGGCATGGGTGCCCTCTTCATCACGAAGGCGGCCATCTTCCCGATGGTCGGCGCGCCTTTCACGATGAAGAGCTTCTGCCTCGTGGCCGTGGCGGGGATCGGCAACATCCCCGGCATCCTCGGGGCGAGCGTGCTCCTGGGCCTTTCGGAGAGCATCCTCCGCGCCTTCAGGGAGACCCGCGGCTGGGCTGACATTGTCTTCTTTGTACTCATCATAGTCGTGATATTGGGACGCTCGCTGAAGTGGAGCTTCCCGCTGAAGGGGAGAAAGGCGTGAACCGCAGCCTCGCCCGGATCCTGGCTGCCCTCGCTGCTGCGGTGATGGTTACCCTGCCAGCCCTCGCCGGAGCCTATCCCCTCCAGGTTGCGCGCAACATCATGTTGTACATGGCCCTCGCGGTCACCTGGGACATGCTCCTCCGCTCGGGACAGATCTCCTTCGGCATAGCGGGCCTCTTCGGCCTCGGCGCCTACGCCAGCATCCTGGCCGTGCTCCGCGCCGGCATGCCCGCCCTCCTGTCCATACCCTTCGCCGCCCTCCTGTCCGCCCTCGTGGCCCTCCTCATCGGCTTTCTCATCCTCCGGCTCCGCGCGATGTACTTCTCCATCGTCACCCTCGCACTCGCGGAGATCTTCAGGATCGTGATCCAGAACCTCGTCGATTTCTCAGGCGGCCCGGAGGGCGTCATCATGAAGGGCCGCATCTTTGGTGGCAGCGACTCGGGCATCTACTGGCTGACCCTCTTCGGCCTCTTCGTGGCGCTCGGCGCCTCCTACTGGTTCGAGAAGAGCAAGATCCACTTCGCACTCACCGCCATCCGCAACAACGAGGTCTCAGCGAGATCCAGTGGCGTCGACATCTTCCGCTGGCTCCTCCTGGCCTTCGTCGTCACCTCGACGATCCAGGGCCTTCTTGGCGGCATCTACGTGCAGTCCTACGGTTTTGCGACCCCGGACTCGGTCTTCAGCGCTGACTTCACGCTCCTGCCCCTGGCCATGGCCCTCCTCGGGGGCATCCACAGCACGGTCGGCCCCATCCTCGGCGCGGTCCTCCTGGGCCTGGCCTCCGAGTATCTCAAGCTCCAGATACCCTACGGCCACCTGGTGGTCTACGGGATCATCATAATCATTGTCATCCTCTTCATGCCCCAGGGCCTCCTTGGCCTCTTCAGGAAGGTTACGCGCGGCGGCAAGGGAGGCGGATCGTGAGCAAGCTCAGTACGACTGACCTGACCGTGCGCTTCATGGGCCTGGTGGCAGTCAACAAGGTTTCCTTTTCGATGGATGAGGGAGAAATACTCGGCATAATAGGGCCGAACGGCGCGGGCAAGACGACCTTCATCAACCTCGTCTCAGGCATCATCATGCCGAGCGAGGGGAAGGTCGAGTACAAGGGCCGGGATATCACCTATATGGCAGCGCACCTTCGGGCACGCCTCGGGATAGCCCGGACCTACCAGCTCATCCATCCCCTGGAGAACCTCTCCCTCATCGAGAACGTCATGGTTGGTTCCATCTTTGCCCGAGACAACAGCCTCAGGACCGCAAGGCGCAAGGCCTCCGAGGTCTGCGGCGAACTCGGGCTCAAGGACCTCGACCGCGATACCAGTCGGCTCACCATCCTCGAGATCAAGAAGATGGAGATTGCGAAGGCCCTCGCCAACGAGCCTGAGCTGCTCTTCCTCGACGAGGTCATGGCGGGGCTCAACGTGGACGAGACGAAGGACCTCATCGCCACGGTCCAGCTGGTGGCCAGGGAGCGCGCCCTTGCCGTCGGCGTCGTCGAGCATGTCATGGGTGTCATCCGTGAACTGACCCACCGTGTCATTGTCCTCGAAGCCGGCGAGCTGATCGCCGAAGGGCCCTATGAGGAAGTCTCGCGGAACCCCCGCGTCGTCCAGGCCTATCTCGGAGGTGCCGCATGATCCTGGAAATCGAGGGCCTCGAGACGGGTTACGGGAAACTCAGGGTACTTTCCTGCGTCAGCCTCTCCATCGGCGCCGAGTCGGTCGGGCTCTTCGGCCCCAACGGGGCAGGCAAGACGACCCTCATAAATACGATCATGGGCATGAACAGGGTCTGGAAGGGCTCGCTGCGCTTCGAGGGAAGGGACATCGGGGGCCTGCCCACGCACGAGGTCGCGCGCGCTGGCATCGCGCTGGTTCCCCAGGAACGGGAACTCTTCCCCCTCATGTCGGTCGCCGACAACCTGGAGCTCGGGGCAGCCTTCATTCCCCATGCGGTATCGAGGAAGGAGGAGCTTCTCGAGCAG
>JBAXTA010000185.1:0-9236 GCA_037130415.1 Spirochaetota bacterium | reverse complement strand
ATGCGCGCTTAGATTGAGATCGGTCGGGTGAGCCGATTTGACACAGCCCAGAACCCGCCCCCCCGAGATGAGAGGAAGAGCTCCATCGGCGACGAGCTTTTCAAGGACCGGCGCTGCGACTCCTTCCTTGAATCTTGAAAGTTCTGCACCTGCCAGGGCCTCGTCCCCTGCAAAGATCGCGAGGGCCTCATCGCGAAATGAAGAACTGATTACTACAAGATCGAAGGCATCGGAGTACTTGATGAGCGCATAGAGGGCCTTCTCAGCGACGATCCGGCCAAGGCTTCCGCCCGACCCAGCATCGCCCCCCACAACAGTATGCCAGGGTTTCGCTGGCAGCTTTCGCGGGTCGAGATTGCCGATAAAGGCCTGATTGGGCGGATAGGCCACGACCTGATCAAAGCTGCGCATCGATGACGGCAGCGCAGTGAGAAATGCAGAGCCGGGATTGGCGGATCGTTCTGCCTCCGGCGTCGTCCCGTGCTCCTGGGCAAAATAGGGAGCGTGAAAGAGGCCATACGAGCATGCCGTGATCACGGCATTCCTTTCAGCCAAGCCGGAGCTCCCCGACAGCGATCCTGACCTCGTCAGCGGTGAATTCCTTCGTGAAAGTGGCTGCTTTCACCCCATCCTTGTAAATGAGGATTGTCGGTACCCCCAGTACCTTTTCCCGCATTGCCAGGCGCCGGTTCCCCTGGATGTTGACCTTGCCGAATTCGACCTGGCCTTCCAGTGCTGTCGCCAGCGCCTCGATCTCGGGCATCATCGCCAGACAGTCCTCGCAGGTACTTCCCCAGAAATCCACCAGGTACAGGCCCTTGTGGGCCAATACCGCCTCGTCAAAATTGTCCTTGTCGAGCTCTTTCATGCCGCTCCCTCGCCAAAGCCCTTCATGCGCCCTTTTTTCGGAAGGACGACACTTCCTTGATGATCTCCTCTACGGGAAGAACCATCTCCATCATGCCAATATTGCTTTCGTACAGCCCTGGGTCTATTTCCTGCTTGATCTCGGATTCGAGAACATGATACGTCGCGAGTCCCAACTGGACTCCTGTCAATGCACCTGCGAAGGCGGGGTCGCCGGAGATCACTGTCTCCGCAATCATGCCGCTCGCCTCTGCGTCTGCTCCACCTAAGAGAACTACGATGTTCTCCTTGCCGTGCAGCTCCACCAGATCGAGAACCCTTTTCTGGTTCTCAAGGTCCATTGCACCTGCGGACGTTCAAACAAAGCAGGAAGTAACAGAGAAAACGACCTCCAGATCCTTGCCAGCCAGGCAAGCCTCGATGGCCTGTCCGGGGATTCCATCGCGATCGCCAAGTACGACGATCTTCTTTCCGTCCAACATGCGTATCACCTCCTTTCATCCTGTGATGCGTGTATCAAAACTCAGTAATAGTCTCGACTTTTTTCTCTCCCTCTACCCGGAGGAGGCAGGGAGTACCCTTCACCTCGTAGCGCGCAGCAACGTTGCCGAATTTGAGGGCATGCAGCTTGATCAGGGGCAAGCCCAAGGCTTCGGCCTTCCTCTCGGCAGCAGGCACGAGGTCGAGGCTCCGCTGCACCGAGGGCGAGTAGAAGTACAAAAGATAATTCTCTCCTGCGCGCTGCACAGCCTTGGCGAAGTCCTCCATCTCAGTAAGCTCGCGATCAGCGAAGTACGCGGCGATGGCACCATCCGAAGCCGCAGTGACGACCTGCCTGAGGTTCTTCACGCGGACATCGCCAGCCGCGAACACCAGATGCCGGTCCGTTTCCATCTTATCATCGGTAGGAATATAGCCCTTGAGCGTTTCGACAAAGCCACCCAGAAAAGCAGTCTGGGGCACCGTCCCGACAAAGAGGAAGACCCCGTCGCACGGTATCCGTTCTTCCTCATTGGTCTTGAGGTTCCTGACACGAACTGCTTCCACAGTCTCGCTACCTTCGATTGACAGCGTGGAGCGGTTCCACTTCCAGCTCAGCTTGGGATTGGCCAGCGCTGTCTCTGCCTGCGTCCGGTTACAGGTCAGGATACCCTCATCGTGAGCCACGATCATGACAACCTCGTCGGCAAAGCGGCTGATGTAGCCAGCCTCCTCAACCGCCGTCTCGCCAGAACCAATTACGACAACCTTTCCGCCCTCGAAGAGCTCTGCATCGCAGGTCGCACAATAGGACACGCCCCGACCCGAGTAATCCGCTTCCCCGGGAATGCCAAGCTTGCGTGGTTCGCTGCCCGGGGCAAGGATGATGCTCCTCGCCCCGTAGTGCACGCCCTTCCTGGTGCGAATGACATAGTTCCCATCTTCTTCCTCAAATCCTACCACCTCTGCCTGCTCGAAGCGAGTGCCCATTTCCTTGGCCTGGTCGCGGAAACGGTCCATAAGCTCACGTCCACCGATGCCACCCGGAAAACCAGGGTAGTTTTCCATCTTCTCCGTGGTCGCCGCCTGCCCACCGGGTCGCTTGCGGTCGAGTATCAGCGTCGATCGCTTGGCCCGTGCCGCATATACCGCGGCGGACAGACCGCCAGAGCCGGCTCCGATGATCACGATGTCGAAGAGCTCCATCAGTAGCCGACTCCCGCGAGCCTGCCGATGCCACTCTGGTTCCCGCCGCAGTAGAAGGGCGTGATGTTGTCGAGGGTCCGTTCAATGTCAGCGGGCTCGGCGTCTCCACCTGTTTCCTTGCGAAGCCGGAGGACATCGCCACCTGCGACACGCTTCACCTTGGGAATGGTCGTCGGCTTTTCGATCGAACCACCCGATACCAGGTATTTTGCCTCGGGCACATCGTCGACCAGAAGGACGCCTTCGGTGCCATCGGGCCCACCGAATTCGAAGGTAAAGGCCACTGCCTTAATGCCCCAGCGCTCGCAGGTCTGCAGTGTGAGCATGGCGTCGGTTGCCGCGTTTCCGCCGCCCTCCCAGGAGATGACGACACCCTGGGCGCCAAGTCGCCTGACCTGCGCAGCCGCGAGGTTGGCGACGCGCATCTTTTCGAAGTGGGAATTGTTATGACCGCGATCGAAGACCACGCCGACGAAATTGACTGTCTTGCCGTGCTCCCGTGCAAGTTCCATCACCACGGGCAGGTTGGCCTGGATGAAGGAAGGAATCTTGAAGCAGGGCCAGACATAGTTGCCGCTGACAAGGCAGCCATCCATGATCTCGGTAGGCCCGTAGACAGCGGGAACAAGGTTGCTCACCTCCTTCCCGTAAAGGTAGGTATTGGAATAGGTCCCCTGGTTCTGGCACTGGGTGACATAGGCGATCTTCGGCAGCGCAGGATCCACCAACTGGTCAAAATCAAAGGTCTCCGTCAGGTCGGGCTTCAGATCCTTGAGAAGTGCACCTATGCGACGAGCGAAGCGAACGCCCGCATGGCGCACGGCCTCGTCGTATTCGACATCGCTGGCCCCCTCCGTCATGGTCATGCGGAGCACGAGGTTGAAGGTCTCGGCAAAAGGAGAATAGCCTGCTGCAGGGCCCGTCATGTCGACAATGGCATCTCGTGCGTAGAGGAGGGCAGACTTCCCCGCCCAGGGCAGCTCCGCGCATTCCATGACAGCCACATTCTCCAGGAGATGGGTCCTCCCGCTGCCGACAATGACCGGATCGCAGAGCTGGCCAGGCATGAACTCGCCCTCGCCTTCGACCTTGACACCGGGCTGAAGCGTATCGAGCACATGCACAATACGCGCATCCTCTCCTGGCTTGACGATTTCGATTTCGAGCGTCTTGATGTGCTTGTTCTCGTCCTGGTCGAGGAGCTCCTTCGCCAGCGAATCGCTGGCGAGACTCAGTATGCCATCAACATAACTGGTCACTTTTCCGAAAACGCAGTCGCGGGCCCGGAAGTATCCCCGTTCAAGTTTCATCATTCTCCCCCTAGGCCAGACTCACGTCAAAGATGGTCGGTTCCTTGACGTCCGTGCAGATGGCCTCGAGAGCCCTCTCGACGAGACGCTTCCTGAACTCGATCTCCCGATCGCGCGGCAGGGAAGGATTGCCTGCTGGAAAAGGGATGCCCCCACCCGTGATGATCCTGCTGACTCCGACTGACTTGGCTACGGAGGGTATCGCGGTAATCAAGGCTGCGGGGATACCCACCCTTTCAGCCTCTTTTTGCATCGTTGACACGCAACGGGTGCAGGTCCCTCAAGTGGATGTGTAGATGGCGGCGCTTACCTGTCTTCGCTTAAGCTCCTCGGCGATGTCCGCCCCGAGCTTCTTGCTCATGGCCACATTGGTACCGATGCCGCAGAGCGAGAAGTACTCATTGTGAAGTTTCTTGAAGCGCCCTTCCTTTTCCATCGAACGAAGGACGTCGAGGGGAACAACACGGTCCGGGTCCTCGTCCACCCAGGTCGAGTCGAATCCCCCATGGATGCCCTTGAAATCGCCCGCCGGAAGCTCGGACAAGCCGGCGATTGAGTAAATACCGAAGGCATCGGCAAAGGCCTGCTTCAGCTTGTCGGGATTGCCTCGTGGCACCATGCCACCAACCGTAACAATTGCGATCGTTGCAGCCTTCAAGTCCATAATCGGCGCAGCAGGAGCCACTTTCTCAAAGCCGCGAAGTGGCACTTCCGTCACCGGGTCCTCGCCCCTGAGCCGACGACCAAGCATTTCGATGGAACGAATTGCGGCATTCTTTTCGACATACTCGTTGTAGCGGTAACCGCGGGGAAGGTAGCCGTCCTCGGTAGCAGGACCGAGCCTGCCATTCTTGCCCAGCTTGAGGGCGAGGCGGGCAAAGCCCGGCAGGTCCTTGCGCATGCCCGCGACCGTTTCAGCGCAGGGATAGATGTAGGCGTCTTTCCGGTAGATCTCTACGGCTGGGTTTTCCCAGTACAGCCCTATCACAACGGGAATTTCAAGCTTCTGGGTGCAAAGCCGTGCGACCATGCCGCAGGCGAGGCCATAGCGACCTGCGCCAAAGGCTGGTCCGGCAATGACCAGGTCGGGCTTGGCCTCTGTAATGAGGGCTTCGATTTCCGCGAGGATTCTGTCCTGCTCCTGGTTGATGAGATTGTCACCGCACCATATCGTCCTGACGATTTCAGCCTCTTCCCCGATGGCCTGGACGATGCCCACGCCAGGACCCTTTGGACCCTCGCAATGCCCAACCGGGGAAGAGCCCTTTTCCTCGCCGCCGATACCCGCAAAGAACTGATTGATATAATGGACAGTCCTGATCTTCTTCGCCATCGATCGCTCCCTTGGTTGCGCCGTGTACCCATGCCCAAACCCACCGTTCGGTGCTGTCACTATATCTAGAACAGTATTTTCTTGAGTGAGAGAATGTGCGCCTTCGAGATCCGCTGCGCCGCCCCGGAATCCCCCGTGAGCAGCGCCTTCAACAGCGCGCTATGTTCCTCTGCATATGCTGTGACGGTGCCTTCGCGCATCAAGCCCTTTTTTTTCAGCGCGGTGAAGTGGGTTTCCTTCATCATAAGATTGACTCCGGAGAACACAGTAAACAGCACCTCATTGTGCGCCGCACGCCCGATCTCGAGATGGAGCCGTCGGTCCTCCTCAACAAAGGTGTCAGTGTCGGTCTCGGGGAATTCCCCTGCGAGCATCCTGGTACCAAGGGCCTCAAGACTTGCCACCTGCCCCTTGAACTTGTCCCGCTCCTCAAGTGTAGCGCGCTTGGCAGCTAGTCCCGTGAGGCTCGGCTCAATCACCAGACGGGCTTCGAAGATCTCATAGGGGTCGTGGCCCTGCAGGAGGTTCTTGAGCAGCTCCCCGTCGATCGTTCCTTCAGCCCCGTCGGCCATGATGTAGTTCCCTTGGCCACTTCTGCATTCGATGAGGCCGAGCATCTCCATAGCGCTCAGGGCCTCGCGGATGCTTGCTCGGGAGGCTCCAAAAAGCTCGACAAGCTTTCGCTCCGAGGGCAGCTTTTCGCCGATGCGCAGCGCACCGTCCCGGATCAGGTGCTTTATCTGCCTGGCGATCTGCATGTAGTTCTTTTGCTGGTTCAGCTTCTCGAACATCGTCCCTTCTTGGATCCCGGATTGGTATGGTGGTCAGACCACACATGAAACCTAGCCCCCATTCGGGTACTTGTCAACGAAAATGCTTTCAAGAATTATCGCTATTCTTTTATCCATAATAAAATTATGTATTCCTTGCCTGGAACAGCCCGCTGATCATCAACTGGTCCGACCGCTTCGAATTCGAAGCCCTACTTCGAAGCGTTCATCGACAGATGCCTAGCCCCATCAAGGGGAAGGACGGTGGCGGGAACACAGGCGTTCCATAGCGCAGCCACCTGCTCGGGAGAAAAGATCGCATCGCCAAGCTCAGTTCCCTCCACAAGCCCCGGACAGATAACGTTGACCCGAATGCCTTCCTCCGCCAGTTCGAGAGCGAGCACCTAGAATGTCTTTACAGCAGCAGTGGTTCCACCCCAGACATCGATCACTGAGCCGGTAATGGCTGCGGCAGCGGGCGATGCCAAGAAAAGTACCGCTTCTGCGATGTCTGTCGCATTCAGTATTTCCTTGAGCGGCTTCGCCCGGGCTGCGGGGACGATATCCCAGTTCTTGTTGTCGGTTTGCCCCGGATTCACTGCATTGACCCTTATCCCGACATCACGGAGCTCTTCGGCAAGAGCCTTCGTCAGCCCGATAAGGCCAAACTTGGCAGCGCAATGAGCCGTGAAGTTGGCATCCCCCACAAGCCCGTGGATCGAAGAAATATTGATGACATTTCCCTTTCCCGAAGCGGTGAGCGAGGGAAGGGCAGCCTGGGTGACCAGGTAGGCTGACTTGAGGTTGGTAGCGAGGATACGATCCCATTCCTCTTCTTCAAGTTGAGAAAAGCCCTTCCACACAAAAATACCGGCATTGTTGACAACTATGTCGATGCGCTTGGTCTCTGCAAGAGTTGCAGAAACAAGGGCATCGACGGCTTTTTTGGACATCACGTCCGTAGGAATAGCAATAGCCTTCCCGCCCTGTGCCTTTATATCAGCAACAGTCTTTTCAATCTCAGAGACAGTCCGAGAGGCAATCACTACGGTAGCTCCCTCGCGGGCAAGAACAAGGGCTATGGCGCGGCCAATCCCCCGTCCGCCGCCAGTTACAATCGCAGTCTGGCCTTCAAGCTTGCCGCTCATGCCTGTACCCCCCGGATTCCGAACCTAACCCTTGCTTTGTGCACCTTCCACCCCCTCTAGAAATCGTTATGCCATTCGAGAGAATGGCCCGATTCGACCGCGAGAACCTGTCCCACAACAGCTTCTGGCTGGTGATACCGGCCGGTAAAGCTGTCAGACCAGTCGGCACTATAAATGCGCTTTGGTAAGCCGTCAAGAAATAACTCTTTGTGCCAAATGAACAATCGGGTAAAAAAGAGACGATAGGGCAATGGTGCCATCAAATGGCATGCCCCCGGTCAGACCAGAGAATGCCCCCCGAATCCCGCCAGGCTCCACTTCCAGTTTCGGCTGCTTGCTCGGGCTTTTTGCTTATCCCCGCACCTTCAGCACGATGCGCAGGTCGCCCTCTCGGCGCAACCAGCCTTCCTTTTCCATGTGATTGAGGAGGGGCAGCATGTATTTTCGGGAAAGCCCGCAACGCTCTTTGGCCTCAGGAACGGAAAGACGCTCTCCAGGATTCAGGCCTGCAAGCACTTCGGTGGCAATCTCCTCATAGACACCACGTTCATAATAGAGCGGCCCCTCCAGCTTCACTACCAGACCTAGGCGAGCCAGTGTCTTCAGCTCTCCATGGGCGGGATCGACCCCGGCCCGACTTAGCTCGAAGGCGGCCTTTCCGGCATTTTTGACTTCTGCCAGCATCCGGCGAGCGAGTGGAGCTAGTTGGGATGAAGGAGCGCTGCCCGGCTGGACGTAGAGCCCCTTAACTTGTTCCAGAGTTCGGTTGCCTACAAGGTAGTCCAGGATCTTGGACAGAGGGGAAGCTTCGAGGTGAAGCTTGCCCTCAAGTTCCTTGTTTGCAATCCCTGGTGGCCGCGATGTGAGCTTTAGGATCTCTTTGGTGATGGCATCGAACCAAGGTCGATGGAATATCCAGGGTTCGAGGAGTATCGATTCCCCTTCTGAAGCCAGAAGCAGGGCTTCTTCAGAAGGCGCTGGGGAATAGCCACAAAAGCGAAGGTCGAGCAGGAAATGATCCACCTCGCTCGCCGGAAAAGGTAGGGCTGCCAAAAGCGGGTAAAGCCGCCGGCGAGCCTCTTTCTTGACCTCTCCGAACCAGAGTATCCGCCCACTCCCAAGAATGGCGCTGCCCCCATGACGAATGATGAGGAAGGCCTGGTTCCAAAGCCCCGGCACCCTTGAACGCAGAAGGAAACGTGCAAAGCGCCGGTCCTCCAGAAAGTGCACATGCGCAATCTCGTGTCCCGTTCCAATGGCAACTTCAACCTCGCCGTGATTCCTGATGCGCGCATCACCCCCCTCCACGGGCGTGATGCGCGCTATGAACTCGGTCTCGCAGACGAAGGGGGACTGACGCAGGGTAATGCAGTTACCGCGCTGGATTTCAGCCTTCGTCTTCTGAAGGTTGAGCCCGATGCGGGATGTCGGTTCGGGGCATAGGATGCTTTCGTTATAGCTCTGGACGCCTCGCACACGGATGGCCTCGCCTTGTGGGAGGATAACAAGGTCCGCCTCGTCCTTTTTGAAGGGCGCCCCTTTGAGGCTGCCGGTTACAACGAGGCCTGAGCCTTTCATCACAAAGACACGATCGACATATATATATGGAAAGCGAGGGGCTGAGGCATCCGCCGCGAGGCTTGCCAGGGTTTCGATGATGAGGGATTTGAGTTCCTTCACATTCGTGCCCAGACGGGCCGATACGTGGATGAGCGACGGCCTGAAGCCAAAAATAAAAAGGCAGCGCTTGAGGCTGTCCCTACCAACGTCCTCCACTCGCGCAGGATCAGCCGCATCTATCTTCGTGATTGCAAGGATGACGGAAGGCACTCCCAGAGCCGCAAGAACTACTGCGTGGTCCTGGGTCTGCTGCATCCAGCCATCGTCAGCAGCTACGAGGAGGAGGGCGCAGTCCAGACTCCAGGCTCCAGCCACCATGTTGCGGATAAAGCGCTCGTGACCGGGAACATCGATCACGCCGATAGGCTCGCCTTCCTGCCCCGGAAACCAGGCAAAGCCTAGATCGATGGTCATGCCGCGAGCCTTTTCCTCAGGCAGCCTGTCGGGATTCGTCCCCGTCAAGGCTTCGATCAGGCTTGTCTTGCCGTGGTCGACATGGCCG
>JBAXTA010000184.1:0-9271 GCA_037130415.1 Spirochaetota bacterium | reverse complement strand
CAACCAAGGCGACGCTGACGGGAAAGAGTCCTACCCCACGGGCGGCAAAGCCCCCACGCAGCTGCCGGAGGAAGCTCACCATGGCCTGGTCCTGCAACACATCCACCTCGTCGAAAAGCACCACGAGGGGCGTGGGGGCGACGAGGGCTGCCCAGTCCTTGAGGATTGTATCGATCATGCTCCCAGGATGCGCAGTAGGAAGCAGAGGGACCTGCGATGGGGGAAGGAAGCTTTTCGCATAGGAAACAATGGCATCGCAGATCATGGGGATCGCCAGGGCGGCGTCGGGGAACTCCTGGCAGCGCTCCACGCTCACATAGCAGGCTACCGCCTGCCCTGAGGCATTGAGCTTTCGCATCCAGGACTGGAGAAAGGTTGTTTTGCCACTCTGCCTGGGTGCATGAAGGACCCAGTAGAGCTTGGACTCGATGTAGCGCTCCAGCTGGGCGCGCACGAGGCGGTCCTCTGGCGGAAGCATGTAGTGATCATAAGGATTGCAGGGGCCGGTGGTGTTGAAGAAGCGTGCCATGGGCTTGAGTATAGCGCCGTGCAGCGTGGTGGGACAATTGACCGCGTGTAGCCAAGGAAGAGGGGAGGGCAGGGCAACGACGAAAGCCAGCGTGCGCCCGCAAGCCCTCTCACCGTAACCCAATGGGAACGTTCGGCGGCAGTGCTGACTTCCGCTTTTTCCGCTCACCACTATTCGATAGCTCTCGCTCGCTGCGCTGTGCGCTCGTGCCCGAAAGAATTGCTCCGAGGTGGCGGTTCTTCGTGGAAAGCACCGTGCACGAGGTTCCTGTCAGTTGGTGGATGATCATGTGGGGCGCATTTGCAAAGGGCATGCAGCCCTGCCCTCGGCATCGAACCAGACCCTGCCGCCCGCTGCGCCCTCGCGTACAATGCCTGGACCTACCACGAGGACCCCAGCTCCCGTGGGTCGATAGCCCTCCGACTGCACGAGGGCAAGACCGAAGCGGGTTGTGGCTGCGCGGCCGCCCCAGCAGCCCTGCTCGAGGGCGCGGGCAAACTCGGGTCCTGCTTCACCGCCAGCCAGGTCCCGGGCCGAGCCAAGGCTACGATCGATGCCGATGAGGATCTTTATTCCGGGGAAGGCCGAGCGCACGCGTTCGGAAAGGAGGGATGAGTCGGCGGGCCGGAAGTGCACAGGAGTCGCGTCGCCGAATACCCGCGCGCCTTCGCCTTCACCTTCACCGAATCCGGGTTCGTCGGCGACGCGCATCAATTCAATCGTAGTTGGGTCGAAACCCATGAGGCGCGTCACGACGCGGTCGGTCTCGACGGCATGGTTTCCCGCCACGATCATGCGGCTGTCCACCGGATCGACCGGGGCGGGACACTCGCCCTCGCCGCCCACGACACCATCGAGGAGGACCATGTCGGGCTTGAAGAGGTAGAGCATCTCCACCAGCTTCCGGTCGATGCCATAGTGGTGGTGGCGCTGGCGGAGGTTGTAGGGAATCACACCCATCGCGTTCTTGAAGCCGAGGGTGACACCCGTGTAGAGGTTGGTCTTGAGCTTGGGCACCGAAACATAGGCAGCCTCGCCGCGCACAACGGCCGAGAAGGGTTTAGGTATGAGTATCTCGCGCTGGAATCGGGCCTTGGGCAGGAAGTAGCGGTCCACTGCCACTTCCTCGAGGGCGATGAGGCCGCAGCCGCGCTTTTTGGCGAGGCGGTCTATGCCCGAGGTAATGAATGCCGCACGCGTGGGCGAGCCGCGGCCCGAGGACTCCACGATGTCGATCGAAGCCGCACGCGAAGCGAGCCAGAGCACGAGGGCGTCGAGTACGCGGGGGTCGGTGGTCTCGGGCGAGATGGGGCGCGTCGTGCCGAGATGGTCGTAGACCATGACGAGGTTGGGCTTGACGAGGACCTTCTTCGCGGCAAAGCGCGAGGAGATTCCCGTCTCGGCATCGAGGCGGTCGAGACTCGCGAAGACAGCCCTTCGTATGGCCGCCTCGCCGTGGGCCGCCTCATTTCCTCTGCCCTCTGACAGGAGCCACATTGAAGCCCACTCTGTGCACGCATAGTCTGTCCTGATACTTTTGCGCATTTTGTATATTCATCTCGTATTACGCATATAGGGAGGCATCATGGCTCTCAGCATCAGAAGTCCGAGTGTCGAGCAAATGCGCTATGACGAAGCGCAGGCCCGACTCCACGAGCGCCTGTCGGCGCTTGCAGCGCACTGTGCCTCGCTCCCTAATCTCGATACTCGCAGCGCAGAGGAAATCCTCGGCTATGACGAGCGTGGGGCCTTTGGACATGGTGATTGACAGCTCGGCGGTTGTGGCCCTGATGTCGTCGGTGATTAATTTGCTTCCAAACTGGTATTGTAGAATGCCGATATTTGGAGTAATGTGAATGAGTAGCGCGTTCCAGGCTCAATTATTCCTCGCGGAACTGTCGCGCCTTCTTGATGAAGGACAGGTTCGTCTTGAGCCACGGAACCCTAAAACCACTGGATTCTGTTCGAGCAAGGACTTACGGAAGAGGATGTTCTTGATTGCTGCAGAAATCTCAAGGCCGACCACTATCAATGGGGACCACACGAAGACAGGGCTGGATCGCTGGGCAATGTGATGCTGTTTTTCTTTCCATGGCAAAGAGATATTTCTCAATATATAAAAATAAAAACTTGGAGCAATGCCAAAGGGTGACGTGGCGCCATTCTTTTATTCCACCCAGAGGGGATGCATGATGTCTAGGATTATTCCCTGTTCAACCTGCGAAGAAGATCGACAGATGGATCTCGTCCAGAGGATGGAGTCCCTAACCGTTCACGGGAAAGAAATCCGCTTCGGTGCCGAGTTCTACCGGTGCAGGGTGTGCGGTTCCGAGATCGAGGACCATGGCCAGCTTGACCGCAACCTGGAAGCCGCGAGGGAAGTCTACGACCAGCTCTACGCGACCCCAACTCCATCTGACCTCGTTGCTCTGAGGGAAAAGTATGGTGCAAGCCAAAAAGCCTTTGGAATGCTTTTAGGTTTCGGAGAGGCGACGATGAATACCTATGAAAAAGGTAATCCGCCCGATCCATCGAATCGCCTCCTGTTGCTGCTTACCCAGAAGCCGATGGTGTTCAAAGAGATCTATGATCTCAATAAGAACAGGATAGGGCTACTGCAGCGGAAGCGCATTGAAGGATCGCGAGGCTATCGCGAAGCCTGCGATTGGATACTCGTCCCCTGCAGTCAAGTTAGGGCCGGGTTTTCGGTTCTGCCTGCAACACAGTGGCAGCCAACCGTAACTAGCAAAGAAGAGAAACCGCCTCTTCCGAACAAAGGAGCGGCATGATGGCGGCTACTCCGGATTTTTCAAGCCTTTTGGCGACGGTAGCGCTCGGCAAGATCCAATGTCTTGAAACAACAACTCAGCGGCTGGGAGATATCCAGGTCGGCAAGGATCTTGCCTATACTACCGAGTCTTGAAACAAGGCTACACAAGAGCGCATTTCGCATTGCTGTACTTGGGCGAAATGCGTTTTTGTGTATCCAATGCACCGGACTCGGTAGTAACGTCCAACAACTGCTAGGAGATAAAAATCCAGAGAAGATCGGTGATTCCGGCCTTCTTTTCCGGATCAAATTCGAGGTAAGCCTGAAATTCAGCGATGGCAGATCCATCGGCCTGGTCGCCATCGCGTATGCGGTATTTTTCGAACTCAAAGATCCGGCAGCTTTTTACAAACTATGGCAGGACAAGCAGCTGCGCAGTACCTTCCAGCAACAGCAACTGCAAAAAACCCTATGGCCCTATTTGCGTCAATTCGTCTCCGAAAGTCTTCTGCGTCTCGAGCTGCCAGGACTCACATTGCCGTGGCTGCTCTAGGCAAGCATCCTCCGCACCTCATCCATCGGCAGCATGTTCAATACCAGGGCCTGGGAGCGGTCAGGCTGGGATTGCTGCCAGGATGCGTAGAGGCCTTCCTCGCAGGCCAGGACAGTGACGTAGCGACTCGAACCCGTGCCCCAGGGGCTGACAAAGGCCGGGAAGAGGGCTGAGAGCCGCTCCACGTTTCCGAAGCCCGCGCCCTCCGTCGGGCCCTCCACCGTGCCAGAGAAATACCCAACTCCACCCAATTCCTCACAGGAGTGGCCGCGGGGCCGTCGCTTGGCTTCTGCGTGCTCCTCGTGGCTGCGAAGGCACTCGCCCCCGTCGTAGAAGACGAGACTGCAGGCCTGAGCCCCGGCGAAGGCGCCCACTCGGGGTACGTCCAAGATGCAGGTAGTCCTGCTGATCGCCACATCCCAGGTCCTGCCGCGTTCGAGGAAGGAATAATCAGGCTCGCCGGGAAGTCCGCCCTCAAGAGGCGCATAGCCAGAGTTGGAGCTCGACCAGAGGTAGGGGTGGTGGCAGAAAAAGAGGAAGCGCTCACCACAGCGGGTCGCATACAGGAAGGGGTCCTTGATGTGGAGTCGCTCAGGATCGTCGCTCCACAGAACGGTCGACACCTGTGCATCGGCGAGGGCCTCGGGGCTCGCTGCGGAAAGGAGTTCGATGCTCCAGACACCGGTACCGGGTTTCAGGTAGGAGGCCACCTCCTGTGGATAGGGCCTGCGCTTTTCGGAGGATACGTAGAGCGATGTCCCCCGTCCGGTAATGCGGAGGGCGGAACCTTCAATTGATAGGACTTCAAGCCCATCGGGCGAGAGCTGTTTCTTGTCGAGGCCGAGGACTTTGTTCCAGGTCACGCCGCGGTCCTCCGAGCGGAAGAGTGCCAGCTCCCGACCGCGGTCGCCGAGGTCGAGGCCGGTTCGGGAATCGCCTGCGTTGCGGTAGCGGCCCGAAAGCCAGAGGCTGCCGTCGGGAGCCTCAACCATGTTCCCTCCGCCGAACCAGTAGCCGGACAGGGGGCGCTCGGGAGCCACGATGACGCGGGCTTTTTCCTGATCGACCAGGGCCTTCGATAGTCGCTCGAGCCGCAGTTCGAGGGATTTCTCCAGCTTTGCCATCATACGCCTCCACATTGATGAACAGCGAAAAATAGCGTAGCGGACCATGACCTGCTGCAATTCCTGGCTCAGAACAAAAGCACGCCCTTCATGTAGCCATCCTTCCGGTCGAGGGCGATATCGAAGATATCCGTGGGCCTGTCGAAGGACGCTGTATGTGTCACGAGCTTTTCGTTGGAAAAGACCCCCTTCGCCATCAGCTTGATGGTCCTCGGAAAGAGGTCGCCGAAATGTGGGTTCGAGCCGGGATGGATATTGAGGATGCGCCAGGCATTGACGTGCCACTGGTCCAGATCGAACTGGAGTTCATGATGGTTCCAGGCGAAGTTCTGGATGATTCCGCCCGGTTTGGCCAGGGCCAAAGCCATGCGAAGCGAGTCCGGGCTGCCTGCGGTTTCGATGATGACGTCGAAGTGCTTGGCATAGTTCCCGAGGGGTTTCCCGGCTTCGACCTGGACTGTTTCGCTTGCGCCCATCTCCTTGGCTAGGCTGAGTCTTTTTTCGTTCACGTCAAAGACTACGACTTCGCCAGCGAGCATGTGCGAAAGACCCTGCATGAAAATGAGTCCCATGTAACCGGCGCCGACAAGGGCGACCGAGTCACCCGGCTGGATACCCGAATAGACGAGGCCGTTGACGATGCAGACAACAGGTTCCACGACCCAGTATTTCAAGGGGATGTCGCTATCCGGGATCACCGAGACCTTCTGGTCGGTCCGGATGGCGTGACGGGTCAGGAGGGGACCGCCCGGCGTGTCGATGGGAACTTCGTGGCAGGCAACACGCTGGCCGACCTTGACCGAGCTCACGCGCTCGCCCACCTTGGTCACCCTTCCGATGCCTTCGTGTCCTGCAAAGTAGGGATAGGGATGGAATTTCCCGAAGCGCCCGGCATAGGAAAGGACGTCCCAGCCGCAAATCCCGCACAGCTCCATCTCGACGGCGACTTCGTTCGAGGCGGGCTCGGGGATTTCCAGCTCCCGCAACTCCACCCTTCGTTCTCCCAGATAGCAGAGGCCCTCTGTTTTCATGTCCATGTCTCCTTGGAAGATGGGGCCTGGCAAGGCGCCGGGCCCTCGTACCCTAGTCCGCCTGTTCGCGCAGCCGGTCCAGGAGGACCGCCCCAATTATGATGAATCCCTTGACGACGAGCTGGAAGTAGGATGAGATCCCCAGGAGGTTCATGCCGTTGTTGATGACGCCGATCATCAGTGCGCCGACAAAGGTCCCCCAGATGCTGCCGCGTCCGCCATTCAGGCTCGTCCCGCCTATGACGACCGCAGCGATGACGTCGAGCTCGTAGCCGATGCCTGCCTGGGGTCCACCTGAATTGAGCCGGGACGTGGAGATCAGGGCGCTGATGGAAGCGGTCAGTCCGGCGATGACGTAGGCGAGCGATTTGAAGAAGCCGGCATTGATGCCCGAGAGTTTCACCGTCTCTTCATTGCCGCCGATGGCGTAGGTATAGCGGCCGAGCCGCGTCTGGGTCAGTACAACATAGGCTATCAGGACTATCCCGAGGAATATGATGATCGGGACCGGAACCCCGAACACATATCCTCCCCCGATAAAGCGGAACTCCGGTGCAAAGCCGGAAATCGGATAGCCCTTGGTATAGATGAGGGTGATGCCGCGGGCGATGCTCATCATGCCGAGCGAGACCACGAAGGGAGTGATTCTCCCGACTGTGATGACCAGGCCGTTGAAGAGGCCGCAGCTGAGGCCGACAGCCATGGTCAAGACCAGCACCAGGGGGAGGGGCATGCCGCTCTTGAGCATCCCTGCGCAGATCGCGCCCGAGAGTGCGAGGATGGAACCGACGGACAGGTCAATGCCTCCCGTGAGTATCACGAAGGTCATGCCGACCGCCATGATTCCGTAGATGGAGGTCTGCCGGATGACAAGGATCATGTTGTTGAGTGTGAAGAACACCGGCGACATGAAGGCCAGGAGCGCACAGATGATCAGGAATGCGATCACGATGCCATAATTCTTGAGTGTATTGCGCAGGTTGAACTTCATGCCGCGTGTCTCCTGGATCGATTTCGTCTACGATGCGCGTGAGTGCAGGCCCAGCGCGTATTCCATCACGTCTTCGCTGCTCGCTTCGCCCTTCTTGAATTCCTTGACGATCCTGCCGCTGAACACGACCTCGATCCGGTCGCTCATGTTCATGATCTCCAGCAATTCCGAGGACACCATGATGACGGCGGCCCCCTGCAAGGCGAGGTTCTGCATGAGCTTGTAGATCTCGACCTTGGCGCCGACATCGATACCCCGAGTCGGCTCGTCAAAGATGTAGATCTTGCAGTTCCGCACAAACCATTTGGACAGTACAACCTTTTGCTGATTGCCACCCGATAGGAAGCGCACCTGCTGCCTGATGGTCGGTGTCTTGATCTCCATCTTCGTGACCATGCCGCGGACCAGGCCACCGATCGTTTTCATCCTGAGGAGTCCGAAGCGCGAGAATTTATCAAGGATCGTCAGCGCGGAGTTGTCGAAGACGGACAGACCCAGCACGAGGCCCTGCTTCTTCCTCTCCTCGGGGATCAGGCCGATGCCCTTGAGCACCGCGTCCCTGGGGTTGCGGATGACCGTCTCCTTGCCATCTATGAAGACCTTCCCTGAGTCCCGTTTCAGGTAGCCGTAGATCAGCTGCATGATCTCGGTGCGGCCTGCGCCGACCAGCCCCGTGAAGCCCACGATCTCACCCTTCATGACGCTGAAGGAGACGTCTGTGCAGACACCCTTTTTCGTCAGGGCCTCGACGCGGAGGACCTCCGCGCCTACGGGAATTTCAGCTACTGGATACTGCTCGCTCAGGTGCCGCCCGACCATGTGGCGGATGATCTCCTCGGTGGTGAGCTCAGAGAGTGGCTTGGTGATTATCATGCTGCCGTCGCGTATGATGGTGACGCGATCGGCTACCCGTGCCAGTTCCTCGAGCCGATGGGAAATGTAGATGATCGAAACGCCCGATTTCTTGAGGGCGCTGATCATCTCAAAAAGCCGCTCGACCTCGTTGCCGGTGAGGGGGGCGGTGGGCTCGTCCATGACGATGATGTCGGCCTTGAGGGAAAGGGCCTTGGCGATTTCGACCACCTGCTGGAATGCGGGACCTATGCTGCGTATTTTTGCCCGGGGATTTATATCGACGTTGAAGGGTTTTAATAGCGCATCGACATCGGCGTACATCTTCTTCCAGTTGATGAAACCGCCGGCATGCCGGGGTTCGCGTCCGAGGAAAATGTTTTCCGCCACCGAAAGATGCTGTATGAGGTTGAGTTCCTGATAGATCACGCTGATGCCAGCATCGATCATCTGGCGGATGCCGGTTACGACGATCTTCTTGCCGCGCAGCCGGATTTCACCCTCATCGGCCAGGTAGAGGCCCGAAAGGATTTTCATGAGGGTCGACTTTCCTGCGCCGTTCTCGCCTACAAGCGCGTGGACTTCTCCCTCGAAAAGGTCGAAGCTCATCTTGTCGAGGGCGCGCACGCCTGGAAACGATTTGCAAATTCCCGCCATTTCCAAGAGCGTTTGCATATTCAGTCCCTCCGCCAGTCTAAATGCAGGGCCGACAACTGATGTCGGCCCTGGTTGCGGAAGTTCTTTACTTGGTAACGGGAAGGGGATTGATGTAGGTGACGTTCTTGGCGGGATTCTTCTTGCTCTTGATCTTGTCGAAGAGGGCCTGGAGGGCCTGGCCAGCCTGCTTGCCGGGGAACTGGTCGATGGTCGCGCCGAGCTTGCCTTCAGCCATGTAGGCGAGGGCGTCGGTCGTGGCGTCGAAGCCGATGGTCACCTTGGTCTTGAGATCGATGTTGGCACCGGACATGGCCTCGATGGCGCCGATGATCATCTCGTCGTTGGCGCCGAATACAGCGTCAAACTTGGGATAGACCTGCATCAGGTTTTCCATGACCGACTGACCCTTGGCGCGGTCGAACTCGGCGGTCTGGGAAACGAGGATCTTGACGCCGGACTTTTTCATGACCTCGTCAAAGCCCTTCTTCCTGTCCACTGCTGCGGAGGATCCAGGGGTTCCCTCGAGCTCGATGACCCCGCCCTTGTTCTTGAGCTTGTCGACGATGTAGCGGGCTGCTGCCCTTCCGCCTTCGACATTGTCGGCACCGACATGGATAAGGACGACGTTGGTGTTGGCCTTGCGGTCTACCGTCGCGACCGGGATGCCAGCCTTGACAGCGGCTTCGATGGCCGGAACCAGGGAATCAGTGGTCATCGGGGAAATAAGGATTCCGTCAACCTTCTGGGCCACGAAACTCTCGATG
>JBAXTA010000183.1:0-9306 GCA_037130415.1 Spirochaetota bacterium | reverse complement strand
TGTTCTTGATCGTGTTGAAGTCGCCGTTGTAGCTGTCCGTGATCTTCGGCGGAATGTCGCCCGCGGAGATCTTGTCCACATAATCGGCAGCGACATTGAGGGGACCGATGACCGCGTCGAGGGTCTTGTTGACACCGTCGACGATCTTCCGGTAGTCGCCCTGGTGCTTCGATACATCGGCGCGTGTGGCGAGCTTGCCGTCTACGGCTGCCTTGGCAAGCATGCCTGCGTCGGTCACGAGGGCGTTGACCGCATCGATGGCCTGGTTGAGGTTGCTCTTTATCTCGTTGAAGTCGCCGTTGTAGGTGTCGGTGATTTTCTGGGGAATGTCGCCCTTGGAAATGCGGTCCACATAATTGGCTGCGACGTTGAGGGGACCGATGACCGAGTCGAGGGTCTGGTTGACGCCTTCGACGACCTTCCTGAAGTCGCCCTGGTGCCTGGTAGCGTCGGCGCGTGTGGCGAGCTTGCCATCCACTGCGGCCTTGGAGAGCATGCCTGCGTCGGCGACGAGGGCGTTGACCGCATCGATGGCCTGGTTGAGACTGCGCTTGAGGTCATTGAAATCACCTTTCCAGTCTTCGGTGATCTTCGGGGGGATGTCGCCCTTGGAAGTTCGCTCCAGACAGGCGGCGGCGATGTTGAGCGGCTTGATGACATAGTCGAGAGTGTCGTTGACGCCCTTGATCACCAGCCGGAAGTCGCCCTGGTGCCTGGTCGCGTCGGCCCGGATGGAAAGGTTGCCCTTCTCGGTGTTCTCGGCCAGCATTCCCGCATCAGCCACGAGTGCGTTTATCGCGTCGATGGCCTGGTTGAGACTGCGCTTGAGGTCATTGAAATCACCTTTCCAGTCTTCGGTGATCTTCGGGGGGATGTCGCCCTTGGAAGTTCGCTCCAGACAGGCGGCGGCGATGTTGAGCGGCTTGATGACATAGTCGAGAGTGTCGTTGACGCCCTTGATCACCAGCCGGAAGTCGCCCTGGTGCCTGGTCGCGTCGGCCCGGATGGAAAGGTTGCCCTTCTCGGTGTTCTCGGCCAGCATTCCCGCATCAGTCACGAGTGCGTTTATCGCGTCGATGGCCTGGTTGAGGTTGCTCTTGATCTCGTTGAAGTCACCTTTGTAGGCGTCGGTGATCTTCGGGGGAATGTCGCCCTTGGAAATTCTGTCGACGTAATTGGCCGCGGTGTTGAGGGGGCCGATGACCGCGTCCAGGGTCTGGTTGACTCCCTCGACGACCTTGCGGTAGTCGCCCTGGTGCTTGGAAGCGTCTGCCCGGGTGGCGAGTTTGCCTTCCACAGCCGTCTTTACAAGCATTCCTGTATCTGCCACGAGGAGGCCTACGGAATCGGAAACCGCCGAAAGCGAAGCGGCCATTTGACCGAACTCGTCCTTCGAGGCAATGACGAGCCGGTCGCTGAGATCTCCCGTGGCCATCTTGTCGAGGATAGCGACACTCTTGCCGAGGGAGCCAGTGATATGCCGGCTCAGGAGTGTCAATATGAGGATTATGGCGAGCATCATGACTGCCATGGCGACAATGAAAAGGACTTCCATGAACTGCACGGTGGCTTCAGCAGATTTCACCTGGGCTGCCACCCGCTGCATCAAAAGGGTCTGGAACTGGGTAACCGGAGCCATGATCTTGTCGATCTCATTCATGTAGCCGCGATCGAAAAGTCGCACTTGCTGAAGCTGAAGCGCCAGGTCGCCTCCAGTCTTGAGGTCCAGTCCCGGATTGTCCTTGATCCAGGTGTCCACGTAGGTCATGACCTCAGTCTCCAGGTTGACGAGGTTCATCGAGAAGTCGTTGGACTTCAGGATGTAGTCATTTTCCTCCGAAGTGAGCTTCATGTTCTTGACCAAGTCCTTGAAGGAGATGGTTGTCCCGTTGGGCCGGGCTGCCTTTCCATTCGAGATATCCAGGGTGTGGAAATACGAAGTCCGATAGGAGACATCGCCGGTCATCGCATACTGGCGGATGTCGTTGGTGAGGTCCTTCGAACTGCCCGTCATTGTTTCCGACAGGAGGATGGCATCCCTCTGGTAGGCGATGTCATCCTGGAGCCTTGACTCCGCCGAGACCAGGTTGATCGCGGCAAACACCAGAAGAGCGCCTAGAACAACGGCGATGGCTATCGAAAAGGCAAAGATCCTTTTCAAGGTCATGGATGGCTCCTTGTGCTACCCATGACGGCACCATAAGGCGCTTTTCCATGAATTTGCATCCATCACAGTCGCATGAGCCATAGCAAAAACAAAGGGGGTGCAGGCTGATGCGAGCATAGGGATTCGCCTTCTGCCTTTGTAGTCCCTTCTACCGGCCCCCAGGCGGGTCATTGCGAACATGTCAGCAGCCGGAGCCATACGGCTGGTCGGTCGTGACTCGGAGGCAACAGGGCAGGGTGACATTCGATATGCTTTGGACTAGACTGGAGCGGCAGGAATACATCCAGGAAAAAGGCAAGGAGTTCTCCCATGCAGGCCCCACCCGGCTCAATCACCTTCTTTTTTTCAGACATGGAAGGGAGCACGGTACTAGCCCAGGAGTGTCCTGATGAGTGGGATGCGATAAAGCAATGTCATGATGACATCCTCCAGTCCTGCATCGAAGAGCGGAACGGTCACGTGTTCAACATCGTCGGCGACGCCTTCTGCGCTGCATTCTCCGACATCGTGGAAGCTACGGAAGCCGCCGTTGACGTCCAGCGACGACTCGGAGTGGATGTTCGTGGACACAGCATCAAGGTGCGGATCGGTCTCCATACGGGCTCGGCCGAGCGATGCGGCGGCGACTATCGCGGATACATGACCCTGGCTCTGGCGCACCGCGTCATGTCCGCAACCCACGGAGGACAGATCCTCGTCTCCAATGACCACGCCGAGTTGCTCGGGACGGAGCTTAATGCGGGTTTGAATCTCAGGGACATGAACGAGAACCTCCTGAAGGGAATTCTCAAGCCCCAGCGACTCTGGCAGGTCCTGGCCAGAGGACTGCGGGAGGAGTTTCCTCCCCTGGAATCCCTGAGCGCTGTACCCAACAACCTCAGCTCCCAGACAACCGGCTTCATTGGACGGGTGAGGGAGATCGGGCAGATTCGAGACCTGCTTGAAAAGAGCCGCCTGGTGACCCTGACGGGGGCCGGCGGAATCGGAAAATCGAGGATCGCCGTCCAGGTCGCCGCGGAGGTCCTGACCGATTACCCCGGCGGGGTGTGGATCATCGAACTGGCTCCCCTGGCCGAGCCCCATCTGGTGGCCCAGGCCTTCTGCGATGTCCTGGGGGTAACGCCGGGCAGGGGAGCCTCGGCCCTGGACATGTTGATCAATTATCTCTGTCCCAAGAAAATCCTGCTTATCGTTGACAATTGTGAACATCTGGTCGAGGCCTGCGCCGATCTCATCCACCCGCTCCTGCAGGCCTGTCACGGACTCCGCGTCATCGCCAGCAGCCGGCAGAACCTCGGCATCTCGGGCGAGAGCATCTATCAGGTTCCCGCCCTTTCCCTTCCGGGGCCGAAAAGCAGCATCGAGATCATCCGGGAGTCCGAGGCGGTCCGCCTCTTCCTGGAGAGGGCGAAGGCGGTGCGGCCCGATTTCGAGATCACCGAGGCCAATGCCACTGCCATCGTCCAGATCTGCCGGCGTCTCGACGGTCTGGCCCTCGCCATCGAACTGGCTGCCTCCCGGGTGAGGATGCTCAAGGTCGAGCAGATTGCCGCCAAGCTCAACAATGTCTTCAATCTGCTCACCGGGGGCAGCCGCTCGGTCCTGCCCCGACAGCAGACCATCCATGCCCTGATCGATTGGAGCTACAAGCTTCTTTCGGAAGAAGAGAGGACAGTCCTCAGGCGGCTCTCCGTGCTCGTCGGGGACTGGACCCTTGGAGACGCGGAAGCGGTCTACGCCAGCGAAGACACCTTCGAGCTGCTGACCCGCCTCGTGGACAAGTCCCTCGTGGTCGTGGACCACGATTGCGGGGAGGAGGTCCGCTACTACCTCCTCGAAACCATCCGCCAGTATGCCTGCGAACAGCTGGCCGAAGCCGACGAGATCTCCTCGATGCGGGACCTGCATCTGGACTATTTCCTCGGTCTTGCCGAGCGGATCGCCCCGAACCTCTACCAGCGCGGCATGCCGCGCTGGCTTGCATCCATCAACGCGGCCAATGACAATTTCCGCTCTGCCCTTGATTGGGCCCGCGAACGGCAGGTCACGAAGGGATTGCGCCTCTGCAATGCCCTTTTCCGTTTCTGGCTCATCCGGGGGGAGAACAGGCTCGAGGGACTCGAGAGGATGAACGGATTCCTCGAGGCAAGCGTGGGCAGCAGGGGCAGGGAACGCGCCTGGGCCCTCTACCATGCCTATGTGCTGTCAGGATTTCCGCGCTACCAGAATGCTCCCGGGAACAGCGAGTGGCGCACTGAGTGCATCAGTCTCGCCCGCGAATCGGGCGACCTCGTCTGCGAGGCGCGCATGCTCGAGGAGTTCGGCTTCCATGAATACGCGGATGGCAATGTCGATTCCGCCCGCAGCATCCTCGAGGAGAGCCTGATGAAGGCACGGACGGCAGGCGACGACATCGCGGTCGGCTACGCCATCTATTACCTTGGATGGGTCGCCGCGGATCATTCGGACTACGCGAAGGCCCAGGCCCTTTTCGAGGAGAGCGTCGGGATCCTCTGCCGCGTCGGCGAACTCAGGCGCTGGGGCCTCGCCCTCTTCTCGATCGGGGACATCTCCGTCGACCAGGGCAACTGGAGCGCGGCTCGTACCTATTACAAGAAAGCCCTGGCCATCGCCGAGGAGGAGGAGAACCGCTTTGCGACCTCCCTCTATCTCGCCAACCTCGGAAACCTGGAACTTGGCCTCGGCGATTCCCGGAAGGCGACCGAAACCCTGGAAATGGCCCGCACGCTGGTCTACGGCACTCCCGACGACCAGTTCCTGCCCTACATACTATTCTATATGGGAGAGGCAGAGCGCCTCGGCGGCTCCCCCGAAGCCGCGGCGACCTGGTACAACGAGGCTCTCGCCATCGCTCGGACAAGCGATGAGAGGATCCACAACCTCTGCGTGCTGGCAGAAACCGAACGACTTCTTGGCAAGGGCCTCGAAGCCAAGGCGCGGCTCCAATCCGCACTTTCGATGAACTATAAGACGCACGACCGCTGGGAATCGTTCCTGCCCCTCGCCTACACCGCTTACTTCGCCATCGGGCAGACGCGGGCCCATGAGGCTGTCGCCCTCCTCTCATGGACAGGGGCCTGGCTTGATGACATTTCCTTCGTCCTCCCCCCCGTCTACAAGGCGGAATTCGAAGAGTACCTGGGGCGGGGCAGGGAACTCCTGTCCGAGCCCGAATTCGATGCCGCGAAAAGCCATGGAAAATCGCTCGGCAAGAAAGAGGCGCATGAACTGGCGGTCAGCATCCTCGCCGAAGCAGCGCCTTCGGTCCTGCATGCAGCGGCTCTGGCGGACTGCTGAGCCGCCTTTCCTCGTCTGCTGCCAGGCCGATCACTTCGCCTTGACAGGCGGTCCCGGCGGAAAGTCCGGGCTCGAGTACAGCCAGTCGGGAAGGTAATGCTGCTTGATGCCATTCCTCCCGCCTGAGTTGAATCGATCGAGGGACAGTACGAACTTCGGATGATGGTCACGGATATCCTCCAACACCGAGAACTCCCGGTCGGTCGTCGCTGCATTCGGCAGGAGATAGGCCACCTGGACGTACTGGACTTCCCCGTTTCGTTCTGCGACAAAGTCCACTTCCCTGTCGCCTGATTTTCCCACGCTGACGCGCCAGCCGCGGCGGATCAACTCGAGGTACACCACGTTTTCGAGCATCCCGCCGATGTCGTCGATCCGCCATGGAACCAGGACATGGCGCAGGCCCAGGTCGGTCAGAAAAAGCTTCTCCTGGTAGGCCAGCGCTGCCTTGCCCTTGATGTCGTAGCGCTGGACCGGATAGACCAGCTGGGCATCGGACAGATACTGGACATAGTTCTGAACTGTTTCGACCGCGAGGCTCCGGTGTTCCGACTTCAGCCAATCGGCGATCGATTTGGCCGAGAAAAGGTTGCCGAGATTGCCGACCGCAAAACGCAGCACTAGGGTCAGGAAGGCGGGATCCCTGACCTTGTGCCGTTCCACGATGTCCTTGAGCACAACAGTATCGAGGATGGCGCCCAGGTAGTCCCGGCCAAGTTCGGGAGACTCCGACGTCATTCGCTCGAAGCCCAGTCGATGCAAGCCCGGCAATCCCCCCCATCTCAGCCATAGCAAGAGTGTCTCTTCACCCGGCAGGGCGGAGCGGAAATCGCAAAACTCACGAAATGAGAGCGGATAGACGGGAATGACCACGTGTCTTCCTGCCAGGAGCGTCGCCAAGCCAGAAGAAAAAAGATTGGCGTTGGAACCGGTGACCACCAAGTCGCACCAGTTTTCGGCGAGCAAGGAGTTCACACAGCGTTCCCAGCCCTCGACTTCCTGGACTTCGTCCACCATCAAGGTCTGCTGCAGGTCGGCCTGCGGAAAGCGGGACTTCACGTAGCGATAGAGGGACTCGGCAGTGGCGAGCTCGGCATTCTCAAGGCTTTCCATGTTGAGGATAAGCAGTTGGTCAGCGCGTCTCCCCTGCGACAGGAGTTCCTGGCCAAGGAGCTCGAGGAGGCAGCTTTTGCCCGATCGGCGCATTCCCGACAGCACTTTGATTACAGGCTGCCCCATCCAGGGCCGGATTTTCTCGATATACCAGGGTCGCTCATTCATATCTTAAAGTATAGTCGAAGATATTGATTCTTACAACAACTTCTTCAGATATATCCAGCCAAACGGTCAGTCCAGCCCACCGTGCGACTCATGCGCAAAAGAATGGGGCCGCTCTCGGTGCCGATTCCCATATCGAGGGGGCTGACGATCGTCCTGTTCGCAAAATCACCGCCGTATGACCACAGCGAGTGGAAGGCATAGGACATGCCTTTCTCCTGTCCAAGATGGAGGAGGATATGCCCGGGCATCCGGAGGAGGCAGAGCGGAGACCCCAGGGCCTGGAGCCGGGCGAGACGGGTCGGGAAATCTTCCCCGCTAGGGAATTCCAGGACTGTCGAAAGGCAGGAGGCTTGCTGGCCGCCGTTCCTCGGAAGAATAACACCCATTGTCTTGAAGATATCCTGCACGAGACGGGAGCAGTCGCGTCCCCGGCGGCCGCCACAGCTGTCGCCCCAGGCATAGGGCTCGTCCAGCATCTTGAAGGCCTGCTCGAGGACATTCGCCTGCGTGAAGGGCAGAAAGCCCGGGGACAGGCCGTTCCCGCTGCCTGCGGACGCGATGCGCCGCCACTGAAGCGCGCCATCGGCACCACGTCGTGGCAGCAACAAGGCCGGAGCGTCAGCGGCCCCGCCTTCGCAGGGAATGCGCGCACCCATCTGGAAGAGGACTTCTTCTCCGTCTACGGCGAGGGGATGCCAGCTCGCCGTGACGATCAGGCTTCGCCCGTGTTCAAGGGCCTGCCCCAGGGTGCCCGGGCTGTCGCAGAGTGCGACATCATTCCTGTGCAGCCATCCGGCATAGAAGGGTGCAATGCAGAACAACCACTGCCCATCCCGGCTTTCGTGCAGGATTGCCAGGGGAGTTGCGGGATCCAGCGCGCAGTGCTGCAGCAGGTCGATCTCATCGTAGCCGGTCGCTGCCTCGTGGATCGCCCTGCGCGTGGGAAGAGCGCGCAGGTCGGCGCGGCGCACCGTGATGCCGTAGCAATTACCCGAAAATGCGCGGACCTTCCCGAGGTCGAGGGAGGCCCGGAGTGCCTCCCTTTCTTCGGGGGACAGCGCTTCGCCGCGACACCAGGCCTCATCCGGCAGCCCTCCGCAGCCGGTGATGGCGGCCTCGATTTCCGCCGATGACCTGGCGTCCAGCGCCAGGGGGTCTGCGATGGAAAGGAATGAGTTTCGGATGCCATTATTGAGTCGATCTATCCCCTCGGGGGAAAGGAGCAGCCTGTCCGGGTCGGGGAGCTTGGCCGCCCAGAAAGCGGGACTTCCGAATTCGCTTCTCATGATCACGGAATGCCGGGGGTGGCCCCAGCGCCGGGAACCCCTACGTAGGTCGCGCCAAATGAAGCTCCGAGGCATTCCTCGACGATGGCTGCCTGGATTTCCTCCTCGCAGCGGTATGAAGAACTATAGCTGCCCCGCACTTTTTCGGGCCGGGATTGCGTGCCCCCGATCAGGTAGACATAGCCCCATCCTTCGGCGATATCGAAGGCAAGCCCTCCAAGCAGCCCCTGGGCGTCCGCGTGGTGGCACCAGGGCTGGAGTCCGCCCGCAGACAGGAGCCGATCCCCTCCGAGTTCGTTGCGGAAACCCGCCATCCGCATAAGGCCGAGTCCACTCTCCCTTGTGCTTACGCCATAGAGCGATCCGTTCCTGCTGTCTGGATTCCAGGTCCAGCGACTCGTCATCATGAGGCGGATCGCATGTTCCGAGACGAGCCGGACTCCGTCCACTTCGCCCGAATTGAGGAAGAGGCGAAGGATCGTGCCGAGTTCCCGTGCCGAAATGCGCAGCCCGCCCTGGGGGCCGAAAAGGCTGCCGTTCGTGCCCGGTTCGTAGGCTTCAACCTCCTCCAGTCCATGGCCTTCCTCAAGACGACAGCCGCAGGCAGGCTTGATTCCTCCGTAGTCATCGATCTGTGGGTACCAGGGACCCAGAGCATCCCAGCGACCCTGTGGATCCATCGCCCTGTAAAGGGTAGAAAGACGGGCAAAGCCCGCGTCGGAAAGGTTGAGTACGTTGTATCCGGCGTCGATGCCGAGGGGCTCAAAAATCCTCTCCCTCATGTAGAGGTCAAATCGTTTCCCCGACAGGCGCTCCATGAGGGTCGCGAGGACTCCAAAATTGAGATTGCAATAGCAGAAGTAGCTGCCGGGCGAGAGGTCCCTGCCGGAGCTGTCGGCATGGTCGCCGGCGCCAGCCCAATGGCCACGCCCGCTTGCCTCGGGTCCGACATGGTCGACGAGTCGGCGCGGAAAGGGAAGGTTGTAGCCGTCGTCGTCCCGCAGCGAGGAAGTGTGGGACAGGAGCATCGCAGCGGTGATCGCGGAATCCGGGAAGGCGGGATTCCTGAAGGCAAAACCGAGATAGTCGGAAAGATCCGCCTCGAGGTCGAGCAGTCCCTCATCGACGAGAATCATGGCTCCCAGGGCGCAGACTGGCTTCGATATCGAGGCCACACGGAACTTGCTGTCCATGTCGATGGCCTTGTTTCGCTCCGGATGGGCAGGATCGATGTGGCCAAAGCCCAAGGCCACC
>JBAXTA010000182.1:0-9372 GCA_037130415.1 Spirochaetota bacterium | reverse complement strand
CCCAGGAGACATTGCCGTCGACCTCGATGGGAATGCCGAGGCCCGCGCTTTCGAGCTGCTCCCTGAGCGCGGCCATTTTGCCGAGCATGCCAGGAATGAGCTTTTGCCCCGCGTAGCCCGGGCTTACTGTCATGGCGAGGATAAAATCCACCTCCGGCAGGAGGTCCTTGACGGTTTCGATGGCGAGGCCAGGTTCGAGGGCCAGTCCGGGGCGGCAGTTGTGTTTGCGGATGAGGTCGATCGTCCTGAAGGGGTGGCGGCAGGTTTCAGGATGGAAGCTTATGAGGCTGCCAGGAACCCTGCCAAAGGCTGGCACGTAAGCATCGACGTTTTCGATCATGAGGTGGATATCGAGGGGAATGGGTGAGTAGGAACTCAGGCTCGCGCAGAAATCGGGTCCCAGGGTGAAATTGGGGACATAGTGTCCGTCCATCACGTCGATGTGGAGGTAATCGACGCCATGTAATGCGAAGGCATCGAGGGCGGACCGGATATCGAGAAAGTCCGCGCACATCATGGATACGGAATTGCGGAATGGTCCCATGCGGGGCCTCCTTTCCAATCATCAGTACCGGCAAGCGACTCCCATGTCAAGCAATATCAATCAGTATTGATTGATATTGCCGCCGACAATCCTGGGCTTTTGCCGCCGGCAATCCTGGGCTTTTGCCGCCGCATCTCAGCTCTTTGCCGCCGGTGTTCTACCCGCGAGGGCCTTGCGGCGCTCGAGGATCGCAAAGATGACGAGGGCTACGATCAGTATGACGCCAAGCGTAAAGTTGAAGACATTGCCACTCAAATTGAGGAGAGTAAAGCCCTTGCGGAGGACTCCGATGATGAGGACGCCGATGAGGGTCCCCGACATGCTGCCGACTCCACCGACGATGGAGGTGCCGCCGAGGACCACTGCAGTAATTACCTGTAGGTTGAGATCGTTGCCCATGCTTGTCTTTGCGGAAGACAGCCGCCCAAGGTAGACCATGGATGCCAGGGCGGCCATCAAGCCGGAGAGGGTATAGATGCCCAACAAGATGCGTTTGGTCTTGATGCCGGAAAAGATCAGGGCGTTCTCGTTGAAGCCTATGCCCTTGAGATGGCGTCCGAGGCGGCCGCGCGTATAGACGAGATTGAAGACCAGGAAGAGGACGATGAGGTAGATGAACTGGATGGGCACGACACCGAAGAGGAGGGTCGTCGAGATTTTCTTGAAGCCCTCGGGAAAACCGGAGAAGGAATTGACGCCGGCAAGGATCATCGAAAGTCCGCGGAACAGGCTCATGGTGGCGAGGGTTGTGACAAGAGGCGGGATCTTGGTCCCGGAAATGATCAGTCCGTTGAGGAAGCCGCAGAGTATGCCAGCGACCATGGCCGCGCTTACCGCCAGCGCGAGGTTGCCGGTTCCTGCAAAGACGGCTCCGAAGGAGATGGCGCTGAGCTGGAGGATGAAGCCGACGGAAAGGTCGATCCCACTAGTTGTTATGATAAAGGTCATCGCCAGGGCCATGATCCCGATCTCGCCCACGATGGAGGTGACGTCGAAGAGGACGTCTGGGTAGAAGAAGACCGGCTCTATGGCCCCGAAAATGAGGATGAGGGCGACCAGGAGGCCGCCCAAAGCTACCTGGTAGGTGATCCTGGGCCTGCGCGAGGCCCTGGCTTTGTTGCTCATGCTCGTGCCTTTCGGGCCCGGCCCGCCCGCGTGAATGCGCGTCTCATCCGCTTCCGGAGCTCCGTGAAGTCGGTCACCGTCACGAAGACCGCGATCAGCACGATGATGCCCTGGAGTGAGAACTGGAAGTAATCCTGGAAGCCAAGATAGATCATGGCAATGCTGAGGAGATAGACGAGGAAGGCGCCGAAGACCGCCCCGAGGACCTTTCCTCCCCCGCCCAGGATGCTGACGCCACCGACGACCGCGGCCGAGATGAAGATCATCTCGCGGCCCTGGAAGGCCGAGGGCATGATCTCATTGGCTGTTGTCGCCTTGAGGATGCCCGCCACGCCCAAAAGGAGGCCTTCGACGAGGTAGACCTTGATTACGGTTCGGTCGGGGTTTATGCCCGCGTAGATGGCAGCCTGGCGGTTGCCTCCGACAGCGTAGAGGGACTTTCCGAAGCGCGTATTCTTCATGATGTACATGAAAAGGACCGCGACGAGGAGGGCGATGACGAAGATGTAGGGGACGAGGTCGAAGAACCTGCCGCGCCCGAGCCAGGTGAAGTTGTCCTTGAGGTTCTCGACCCAACCCGCATTGGGCAGGAAGGTGGCGTAGAATCCCAGGTGGACCATGTTCATGGCCAGGGTCACGACGATGGAGGGCACCTTGAAGGTCACCGATATCCAGCCATTGAGCCCGGCCAGGCAGATTCCCATGAGGATGCCCGCAGGGATGAAGATCCAGGCTGGCGCTCCAACCTCTGCCAGGGAGCCGGCTGCGAAGGCCACAAAGCCGAGGATGGTCCCTGCCGAGATGTCGATGTTCCCGGTTATGATGACCATGGACATCGCGATGGCGCCGACGATGGAGGGACTGACATCGAGCATCATGCTGTAGATGCCGCTCTTGGAGTCGAAGTTGGAGGTCAGGGCGAGGAAGGCCATGAAGGCAACTACCAGCATGCCCAGGATGGCCTCTCGCGAAACCTTGCGTTTACCACTCATCGCATACCCCTACAAGGCTAGTTCCAGGATTTTCTCCTGGCTCAGTTCGGCGCGCGAAAGCTCGCCCACCTTCAGTCCGCCCTTCATCACGACCACGCGGTCACTCATCCCGAGGATCTCGGGAAGGTCGCTCGAGATCATGATGATGGATTTGCCCGAACGGGCAAGGGCGCAGATGATGCGGTGGATCTCGCTCTTCGCACCGACATCGACGCCCCGAGTCGGTTCGTCCAGGATGAGTATGCGCGGTTCCATGGCCAGGGCCTTGGCCACCGAGACCTTCTGCTGGTTGCCACCGGAGAGGTTGTTGACCACGAAGTCCCCTCCCGGGGTCTTGATCGAAAGATCAGTGATGTAGGTATCGCTGATCGTGCCCTCCTTGGCGCGGTTGATTATGCCTGCGAAGCCCGAGATGCGGTGGAGGAGGGGGAGGGTGATGTTCTCTGAAACACTCATGGGCACGACAAGGCCGTATTTCTGCCGGTCCTCGGAAATGTAGACAATCCCCCTCGCCATCGCCCCTTGGTAATCCCTGAAGGTGGCTGGCTTGCCGTCAATGAGGATCTCGCCTGAGTCCCTTTCCGTGAGCCCTGCGAGAGCCAGGGCGAGCTCGGTCCTCCCTGAGCCGGCGAGTCCCGAGAGGCCGAGGATCTCCCCTCGGCGAAGGCTGAGGTCCACTCCTCCGAGCTTGCCCTCCTGCCTGATGTCACGCGCCTCGAAAACGACCTCTCCGATCTCGACATCCTCCTTCGGGTAGAGGTTGTGGAGGGTACGGCCAACCATCCAGGACACGAGCTGGTCGCGGTTGACCTTGACCACATCCTCGGTGTGGACGTGCTCCCCGTCACGGATGACCGTGACGCGGTCGGCTATCTGGAAGATCTCATCGAGGCGGTGGCTGATATAGAGCATCGAAACGCCATGGGCCTTGAGTTTCCCGATGGTGTCGAAGAGGGTGGCGACCTCCCGGCTGGTGAGGGCCGCCGTCGGCTCATCAAGGATCAGGATGCTCGAATCAAAGGAAAGGGCCTTGGCGATCTCGACCATCTGCTTGGTGGCGACACCGAGGTCGGCAACTCGAGCGTCAAGATCGAGGTCCATGCCGAGTCGCGAGAAAATTTCCTTTGCCCGTGCCCGCATTGTCGGGTAATCAAGCACCGGGAGGAAGGCCAGGCCGCCGAGGAAGGGGCGCACCACCTCGTGTCCCATGAAGATGTTCTCGAGGACGGTCAGTTCGGGGAAGAGGCTCGTTTCCTGGAAAATGATGGCTATTCCCTTGGCGTAGGCGTCGTTGGGATTGTGCACCACGAGGGGGGCGCCGTTCAGGCTCATCGTCCCGGAGTCGGGCCGGTAGACCCCGGTGATCAGCTTCATGAGCGTGGACTTGCCCGCGCCATTCTCTCCGCAGACTGCGTGGATCTCGCCCCGGCGAAGCTCGATGGCCATGTTGTCGAGGGCCTTCACTCCGGGAAAGGACTTGCTTATCCCCTCAAGGCGAAGCACGGTCGTGCTGGATACTTCTGTGTGTGCCGTTTGCATCTTCCCTTCCCCACTTTGGAAACGTTCCGTAACAAAACTATGCCCGACCCGATATTGTCGAGCCGGGCATAGTGCAACCGGACGCCGGTAGATGTCACGACGCCCCCGGGCAAACCCGGAGAGCGGCGTGGCGAGACATTATTTCTTGAACTGGGCCATGCCGCTGTCGGGATTCGGATAGCCACGGAAGGCGTCGA
This sequence comes from Spirochaetota bacterium, assembly GCA_037130415.1. Taxonomy (GTDB): domain Bacteria; phylum Spirochaetota; class Spirochaetia; order Treponematales; family Rectinemataceae; genus CAIJMU01. The sequence goes on along the minus strand of JBAXTA010000182.1, from coordinate 4,975 downwards.
TGTTCTTGAGGTTCCACACGATCGGGTCGCCGAGGATGATGACGTTGTTGGCGAGGATCTGGTGGCCAGCGGCCGCATATTTCACCGAGGTCTTGCCGTCGATGAAGCTGGGGGCCATGGTCGTGCCGGAGAGGGGGGACTTGAAGGTCTTGCCGCTGGGATTCTTGCCATCGAGGACGGCTTTGGCAACGTAGAGCGTGAGGTAGCCGAGGTCAAAGGGCTGCCAGAGGACAACGCCGGACATCTTGCCAGCCTGCATATCCTTCCTGGAGGACTCGGGAACGCTGACGCCGACGATCTTGATCGCGTCCTTGATGCCGAGCTGGTCACGCGCCGAGGAGACGGCCGGGACGGTGTTGGAAGAGAGTGCGATGATGCCCTTGATGCTGGTATTCGCGGAGAGTAGGGACTTGATCTTCTCGTCGGCGGTACCCTGGTCGTTTCCGGCGTAGACGATCTCGTCGGCGCTGGCCATCAGGTTGATGTGCTTGTAGTCGCTTGTGGCCTTGGCCTTGTACTCGTCGATGATGGCCTTGAGCCAGGCGTTCTGGTTCGGCGAGTCGTTGGTGGTGGACACGAGGGCGATCGTCGCCTTGTTGGAAGCCGAGTAACCGGTCAGGTCGCCTGCGAGGCCCTTGAGGAGCTGGATGGCGATCTGCTCGCTGATGACCTGGTTGACGAAATAGTCGCGGGCGGCGACGTTGACGTCAGCGTCCCAGGTGATGATCTTGATGCCCTTGGCGCGGGCGGCCTTGAGGGTATCGGCATAGCTTTCGGGATCGAGGGCCGACACGAGGATGGCGTCGTAGCGCTTGTCGATAAAGCCCTGGATGTAGTTTTTCTGGTTGGCTGCCGAGGTCTGGGACATGGGGTCGCCGATCCAGTCTACCTTGAGATTGCCGATTTCCTTCTCTGCCTGGCGGAAACCGCGCTCGCAGGCAATGAAGTAATCCTCGGCGATGAACTTCGGAATTACGCCGACCTTATAGGTCTTCTGGGCGAACAAGGGCGCGGCGCCGGCGAGTACGACCAGCGTCATCAGGATCAAGAAAATCTTCTTCACGTCTGCCTCCTAAAGATATAGCAAGGCCTCGGGCCCTGCTTCTTCGATTGGCTCATTTTCTATCTATTTGAGCGTCTCGTCAAGCAAAAAATATTCATCGGTGATTGAATATGATTGATCCTTCTGGAATTCCACCAAAAGATCAGGGCTGATCAGCCGGCCTTGGCCAGCCTCGGAGAGGCGCTACGTCAAAACAGCTTCGACATGCTGATCGCGGTCGACTCCAGTCCTGCAACATCGAAGACCCAGGGTTCTATAGGATCCATGAGGGTCCCAGCCTTCCTGTACATCGCAACGACATTCTCGACCGGCGATCGGGCCTGAACCGCATGCGAAGGCCCAAGTATGAGGCCGCCTTTCGGGAAGAGCGCCAGACGCCGCTCGACCTCGCGCTCGACCTCTGCCGGGGTCCCGAAGGCCAGTTCCCGCTGGACGTCCATACTGCCCTGGAAGAGCAGCCTCGAACCGAAGCGGTCGCGAAGGGACCCTATGTCGTTTTCGGCGGTCGTCGGCTGGACGACATCGTAGACATCCAGGCCAAGTCCGATCAGGCGGTCAAGGAAGGGCCATACCGTGCCGCACGTGTGCATCATGGTGCGGGCGCCGTGGGAATGGACCATCCTGAAATACTCGGCATACTTCGGGGCGAGGTGTCGGTCGAATATCTCCATGGAGATCATCGGGCCCAGTTGATTTCCCAGATCGTCGCCCACGTGGGCGAAATCGACCATTCCCCCGCACTCCTTCAGGATCCGCTCGTGCATCTCGAAATAGAAGCGGAACCGGGCCTGCATGATGTCGAGATAGACTTCGCTGTCGTCGATGAGATCCATCAAGACCTGCTCGAAGCCGCGAGCCCGGGCGATGGAGTTGATGAAGTCCATGTCGCCTGCAGAGCCGATGCAGATTGCGAGCCCCTGCTTGCGTAGCCGGGCTGCCTCGGCAGCCAGTCCCGCGTAGTCAAACCAGTCGGCGCTCGGATAGTGGGAGCGGTCGAGGTCCTTCAGGTCCTCTATTCCTGCGAAGGGCTTGTAGACCGACTCGAGGTATTTTCCCCCGTCGAACTGGACATAGATATAACGTTCGCCGAAGTAGCCCTCGACGCTCCCGTCCGGGAAGGTCCGGAGCTCCGGCCCGACGTAGCGGGGTTCGACGTAGCGGAAGTCATCGCCGAGCACGATCATGAGCTGCTCGTCGTTCTTGAGGCCAAAGTGCTTCCTGAGCTCCCCGTTCACCTCGGGGGTCCCCTCGTGTTTTATGGGGATGCGGTCGTATCCGCTCCGCTCGCAGCAATGCATCACACGCTCGTGATGGGTCATCAATCTCTCCTCAGTTGTGGCTATTGAACATAGGTAGCGCTGCGCACGGCCTCGACATAAGCGATGACATTCTCCCAGGGAATCGCGGGATCGAGGATATGGGCAGGGGCCGCGAGCCAATGCCCCTTCCTGCCGAGGATTCCCTGGATACGTAATACTTCGTTCTTCACGTCAGAGGGGCTGCCGTTGGGCATGACGGACTGGACGCCAATCCCTCCCCAGAAAGCGATGTCGTCCCCATAGGTTCTTTCGATGAATCCGAGATCGTTGCACTCCGGCTGGACCGGGTTGAGGATGTCTATGCCGCAATCGATGAAATCGGGGATGACTTCCTCGACCTTCCCGCAGCAATGCATGAACACGAGTACAGAGGGATTGGCTTTTTTCGCGGCATCGACGATGGCCTTCAACCCTGGCTTGAGGAATTTCCCGTAGGTCTCCCTGGAAAACATGAGTCCGCGCTGCGTCACGACATCATCGCCCAGGCGGATGATGTCGACACCGAGCCTGGCGAAAAATCCTGCCTGGGCAACGCGCAGGGAGGTCATGCGTTCTATGATCGCTTCCACTATTTCGGGATTCAGGATGAAGTCGGTCAGCAGATTCTCCATCCCGCGCATGAGCCAGGCCGTCTCGAAAATGGTCTGGTACATATCGGCACTCACGGCGTATCCCCGGTCATGGTAAGAGTCGATTCTTTCCCTTAGGGGCAGATACCGTCTTTCGTCATCCAGATCGGGCCATTCGTAGGATTCAATCTCTTTGACGCTGGTCATCGTCGCCAGGGGATGATACTTGAAATCGGGTATCTCGAAGCGGGTGGGAACGCTACCGATCCCCCATTCATCGAAGGAGGTGTCGGCATCCAGTTCAGCATCCGGGAAATATCGCCTGAAATCCGTGGAAGCGGATGTGGTCAGGGGACGCACGTACCGCGTGTCGAAATCGAAGTAGTCGTCCGGCTCCAGGTCGCTGCCGGTTTCCTCCCTGTAGGTCTTCATGAGCATCGGGGTGAAGGCACCCCAGCTTATCTCGAAAGGCACCCTGTCGGGTATTCCTCCCCGGCCCATGGCCTTCAGGACCCGCTCTCTTGGCAGCATACTACCTCCAGTTCGTCATAGTTGGAATCGGGTTCGCGTCTCAATAGATGCCGAATGATCCCGTCTTCGCTGAAAATTCATCCTGATAGTCCGGATCCGAGGACTTCCTGACGATCAGCCTGCCTTCCATTGAAATCTGCCTCTTCTCCAGGTTTCCCGAATTGATAGCGTCAATTATGATCTTTGCTGCTTCTGTCCCGAGGGCGTTGATCGGCTGTGCGATGGTCGTCAACGAGGGCTCGACTATCCTGCACAGCGAAATATCATCGAATCCTACTACCGCGACGCGTTGGGGGATTGTGACGTGGTGCTGGTTGAAGGCTTTTATCGCTCCGATGGCCATCAGATCCGTGGCGGTCATCACGGAATCCACCGGCAGTCCATTCCTCAGGAATGCTTCTGCCGCGGCATACCCAGAGCTCAGGGAGAAATCAGCCTCGATCACCAGGGCCTTGTCGTAGGGAATCCCCTGTGCGGCCAAGCCGTCCTTGTAACCCTCGAAGCGGTCGTTCGTCGCGAAACGCCTGGATGGCCCCTTGATGTAGCCGATCTTGTTCCGCCCGATTGAAACGAGGTAGGAGACGGCTTCCCTGGTTGCGGCCCTTCCTGCTGTGACCACATAGGAAAGTGGTTCCTTCCTCACCAGGGGATCCATGACCACCACGGGTATCTGGTCCGCTATTTCAACAAGGTAGTCGATATCGCGTTTCGCGCGACCGTAGCTGCAGAAAACTATTCCATCGATATGGCGCCTCACCATTTCCTTGAGGCGCTCCAGTTCGGAATCCGGATCGGCATGGGTACTGGATAGCTGCGTGACGTAGCCGTGGGTCTGTGCGTAATCCTCGATGCCTTCAATAAGCTCCGGATAGAAGGGATTGGCGTAGTCCGGAATCACGATGCCGATGGTCTTTGTCCGGCTCGTCCTCATGCCCTGTGCAAAATGGTTTGGCGAATACTGCAGCCTGCTTATCGTGGCCCGTATCCTTTCAGCTGTCTCTTCGCTGATGGGACCCTGGCCATTCAAAAAGCGCGATACCGTCGTCTTTGAGACTCCTGCCTTCAGGGCGACGTCAAGTATCGTAGGCATCTCTATCCTTTATGCTTCCAGATAAGGAGGCTGCTTGATAGGATGGGATCGATTCCATGGGATCGATCCCCGGACGGCCGAACTTTATGTGTGCATTTCGGCATCTGTCAAGACTGAATCAGCCCGATTCCTCCTGGAATCGGCTCCAGGCCAGGGTCCAATCCCGCTGCCAGGCCATGTTTCTACGGCTGAAGTAATAGTCCATCCTTTTTCGCGAAAACTCCATTTGACAGATTCAGGAAACAACCTGATAGTGGTCTGCTGACAGGGCTTCCAATGGGAATGATTCCATCCAGGCTTTCCCTATGGGGCGATCCTATCCCTCGCAGCTGAAGCCAGGGGATAACGTTCGATTCTTATCTTGGTTCAGGGGCCTATCCATCAGTGGGGGCTTTTTGAATAG
>JBAXTA010000181.1:0-9496 GCA_037130415.1 Spirochaetota bacterium | reverse complement strand
GTGATGGAGAAGGTCGTAGACGCGAAACTCCAGGAAGCCATCGGCAAGCGCCTTGACGTAGGCATCAGCTATGACCCTGCCACGGGATACATGACCGTGGCGGTTAACGGGAAGGTCGCCCTGCGGTACCGGGCCTGGTTTGGAATCGAGGAAGGCGTCGGAGTGGCCCTCAGGACCCTCGGAGCGGGCTGCACATTCGGAGACTTCAAGGTGAGCAGCACTGCGAGGTAAGGCCAACTAGGACATTTGGCATGGCAGTCAGTCGAGGCATTCGAGCGTGCGGCCTGAGGCTGCCGTGTCTCAGAATTGGTTATAGATGAAATCCTGGGCGGTTCCTTCGGAAAAGACAAGCTGGACCAAGGCAACCGCCGACAGGGTCACAATGGCGAAGAGAAGGAATAGTGCGGGATGACGAAGAATTCGCTCCCGCATTCCGTCAACGAGATTCGAGAATGCCTCTATCAATTTGGATCCATCCTTTCCAGCCCATGTGCATGATATCGCAAAGGACGTACGGCTCGTAGTCCTCTGTTGTGAGGTCGAGGCATTTGAACCCCGCTTCCTGAATCATGGTGCGGACCTTCGCATAATGGTTTTCTCGCATCTCACGGTCTGCACCGGTAAAATCGTACCACCTTCCATTGACCGGGGCAAGTACGATGAAAGGTTTGCAGTGGAGTGCTGCACAGACCCTCAACAGCAGGTCGAAATCTCCGTACTCGCGGGAGCCCGCGTAGCGCAGGGACCTGTTTCTGCTTCCTTCCCATTCATCCAGATGAGCCCGGAGGTAGGTGTCGAAATAACTATCGTAAACCGCGAATCGATTATTGGTGACCTTGGCCTTCGCGTCTTCCATGCTCGTTTTTTCAAGCGCAGTCCAGTCGATGGGTCCTGAAGTACCGGGGTCAACCGCAGCGCCAGAATGGCCTGCCGATACCACGCGCCTGAACAATCCATGCGACCTCCAACGGTCGGAAATATCCAGTGTTAGACTTTTCAGCAGGTCTAGGGGAGCGAGCAGTGCAACATCCACCTGCAACGGACCAGCGCCTTGAAATCGGGAAATCGTCCGCTGCGAATAGCCTTCTTTCCCATCCCGAAGCAATTCGAGCACGCGCTTTGCCATCTCATCTTTCAGGCCCTTGTCCAGGTTTGGACTTCTGAGAAAAGCCTCAAGCTGAACAGGAGAAAAGAGAGAAGCAAAGGCACCTGGCTCGACACCAGGACCCTCGAACCATTGCGAGGAGACGATAAAGGCAAACTTCCTGCCGCTGATTGAATCGTCGAGTGCGCCGAGGGCGATGGCATGAGCCAGGGACTGCCAATGGCCCCTCCCCTCCAGGTCGATGGCAAAGCCGACCCGCTGACCGGCAAACACGTTTGCGGGATGCGATGGAATAAAGGTACTGCTGAGTTCCGACGATCCCCGGATCATGTAAACGTCATCCCGGGAAGCAAGAGTCTTCTGCATGGAGAGCGAGGCAAACTTCACCTGGTCCTGGCTCAGACCCAGGGCCTCGGCTACAGCCCTGTCTTCAGGAATGGTGATGTTCAGCATGGACCTGGCCCCAAGCAAGAGTCCCAAGACAGCCAGATAGCAGGCGAATGCGGAAAGGATCGTGATGGATAGTGCCCGAAGCCGCAGGCGACCTTCCTCCCTCATCTTCTCCCGACCCTCGCGATGAATGCCAGCAACTTCCGAGCCGTGGCTATTTCCGAACGATCGAGTTCGCTCGCTTCTATCAGGATGCCAAAGCGTTGATCCAGCTCGATGAGGAGTTCGATGGTACCAAGCGAGTCCAGTAGCCCGTTCTTGAAGAGATCCACGTCAAGGTCCTGGCGTATTTCCTCACATTTGGTCATTTCGACGATGAGGTCGAGGATCTTTTCTTCCAATGCGTTCCTCCTTGGCTTAGCGGAACAGCAATCGTCCCGAAAAAATGAGCATCCCGAAGCAGATGAGATTGAATGTCAGGAAAATGCCGATGATCTCATACCAGCGAGAGTCCTTGTGAATGGCATGGAAACGGCTCTTTCGCTGATACAGATCGGTAAGAATGAGAAGCATGGCATGATAGGAGCCATAGGCGAGGAAGTGGCGCTGCCTGCCATGCCAGAGACCCATGGTAACCATGGTTACCGCGAAGCCGATGCTGGAAGCGGCGAGAGCACCCATCCACTTGCCTTTGATCAGGGCCATGACAGTCGGCGTGTAGAGATAATCCCTGAACCAGGAAGAGAGCGAGATGTGCCAGCGGTTCCAGAAATCTTTGATGTCCCGGCTCAGGAAGGGGAGCCTGAAATTGTCCGGCACGCGCAGGCCAAGGATGTAGCCCGTACCGATTGCCATCAGGCTGTAACCGGCAAAATCGAAGAACAGGTAGAAGGTATAGGCATACATGTAAGAGGCTGTGGCGAGAAATCCGCTGCCAGGCAAATCGCTCATCCAGTAGGTCGAGATCAGCCATGCGAAAACGAACTTATAGACAAGGCCAAGAAGCAGCTTGAGCAACCCCCGTTTGGCAAGGTCGATGTATTCGGCTACTGGCAGCGGCGTTGCCAGGTCTTTCCAGAAGCGTTTCGATCGGTCGATCGGACCACTTGAGAGCGTAGGAAAGAAGAATACGAAGGAGGCAAAGTCTGCGACTGACAGCTTTGTGATGGACCCCTTCCATGAGTCGATGACGAGCTGAAGGGACCGGAAGCTCAGGTACGACACGCCAAGGAATCCGAGCTCGCGATGGATGAGTACGGCGCTGGTCTTGGCAATGAAGAGCGGTGCGATCGACAGTGCCAAGAGCAGCCAGAAAAAGGCCGTCGGTCGGCGCCTGCGGTCATTTGCCAGCGCAAGACGGCATACAAGGTACTCCCAGACAGCGAAAAGGCCAAGAGCTGCAGCCTGCTTTGGAATACTGGAAAATATAAGTACTATGAAGATAAGGTTGAAGAGGAGAATCGAGCGACGGCCAAGCCGGCCGAATAGACCGAGGACAAATGCAAGCGCGAGAATGGCGAAGAGCATTATGAAGAATGACTGTTCGCCGAAGGGATTCACTGGTTCGCCTCCGCCTCGAGCAACTTCCGGTCGGCCTTTCCGTTGGCAGTCATCGGCAATGTCCCCTTGATGACGATCCGCTTCGGGACCATGTAGTCTGGAACGAAATTACGCAACCCATCCTTGATCGCCAAGATGGCTTTGAGCCCCGTTTCCTCAAAGCCTTCGGAAAGAGCGACAAAGGCGACGAGGTAATCTATCTGTCCTTCAATACGGTGTGGAACCACGAGGCAATCGGCCACGCTCCTGAGTTTCCGGAGGTTGCTCTCGATATCCCCAAGTTCTATCCGGTAACCGTGCAACTTTACCTGGAAATCCATCCGGCCCTTGTAATGCAACATTCCAGATTCTAGCCAGCCTTCGTCACCGGTCCGATAGGCGCGAAGCACTTTGCCGCCAAGCTCCTGGTTGAAAAAGGCCATTTTTGTCGCTTCTTCGCTGTTGACGTAGCCAGTACCGACACTATCTCCCACAATCACGATTTCACCGGCAATCCCCTCGGGGACCCGCCCTCCGGATCCGTCCAATATCAGGATCTCGCAGCCGGGCTTGATCGTCCCGACGGGCAGGCTATCGCACCCGGCCAGCACAGCCCCGTCGATCAATACCTGCGTAACCGCCACAGTCGCCTCGGTTGGACCATAGGTATTAAACACATTGGCGCCGGGGAACCGCTGCCTGAGCCTTTCGGCGATGGAATTCGGAAGAGTCTCTCCGCAGAAGAAAAAGCTCCGCAGCTCGGGCAGGAGACTCCGTCCAAAAGCCTTGTCGAAAAGCGCCATGTTCGCGAAGGATGGTGTCGATACCCAGATGGTTATGCCCGAGCCTCCTAGGTCCGCCATGAACTCCTTGTAATCTGACATTTGTTCCCGATCAAGGGAATGAAGGGTGCCCCCATTGCAGAGACTCAAGTAGAGGTCGGCAACCGAGAGGTCGAAGGAAAAGTTGGCCTGGTTCAGGAATACCTCATCGGCACCGATCTTCAGGAAGTCGCTTCCCCACGCGACGAAGCTTTCCAGGGCGGATTCGGGGATCTGGACGCCTTTCGGCTTTCCGGTGCTTCCTGAGGTATATATGATATAGTACGGATGTATTTCTGCGCTGTCGTGCCTGCGCTCCGGCTTCGTGCCTGCGTACTCCCGCAGTATCCTCGTGAGCTCTCCGCGTCCGAGGACATGGAATGATGGCGCCACATCATGTAAAATGGATAGCCCGACCGTATCCTCGACGCCAAGCAACACGGACGCGCAGGAATTCACCACGATCTCGGCAAGCCGTTCGGCAGGAAGCGAGCTGTCGACAGGTATATAGGGATGGCCTGCCTTCGCACAGGCGATGAAGCACAAGACCATTTCACATTGCTTGTGGCCAAAGACAATAATTGGACGGTTGTCGGGATATCTGATCTGGAGGAAATTGGCCAAGGCATCACTTTTATCCCTGAGCTCCCCATAGCTCAGGGAACCCGATCGGTAGCGATGCGCAATCTTCCCGGGAACGCCTTCGGCGATGGCGTCGATTCTCCTGACTATGGACATCCCTGTTTTCCTTGATGATGGTCAACGCTATGCTATGGATAATTCCCGGACTGTCATTGTTGCCCCGTCCCATGCAAGTCAGGACAGGAACCCACTGGCGTATAACCAGCATATTGCAGTCCATGCCCGGATGCGTCAAGGAATATCTTCCGCAATGGGAGAGTCGGTGGCATCCGCTGATGCGCTCCGCTTTTTCAAAAAGCGCTGCGCATTGCCGTGTTTCCTACTTCTTGCCGGGCGTCGAGCCTTCCTTAGCCAGCCGCCTGCTCTCATTCTTGAAGCCCTCGGACATCATCGTCACCACTTTCTTGAGCTGGCCGTCATTCTTGAGGTTGAAGTCCGCGAGCACCTGTGGATCGACCTGGTCCCAGGTGACGGCACCGACCTCGTACTCGCAGAAGACGTTGGCAAGATAGACGGTATAGACGACGTCCTTGTGCTGGGGAGGCACGAGGGCGGGCTCGTGATGCCAGCGTATGGCGGAGACGAGAGACTCGGGAAAGTTCCACTTCTCGGCGATCCGGGCGCCGATTTCCGCGTGGTTCATGCCCCCGGCGAGGTCCTCGAAGGTCGAGGTATCGATACCCTTTTCAATGCAAAAAGCGCGGATCTTGTCGAGGAGGCTCGGGTGGACCTCCTGGAATATGATCTTGCCCATATCGTGGAGCATGCCTGAGACATAGGAATCGTCGAGGAGGACCTTGTTGTTGGGCTTGAAATTCTTCACAAGGTTGTAGGCGTAGTAGGCGGTCTTGTAGCAATGCTCCCAGAGGGCCTTCCTCGCCTCGGTGTTGTCTCCGAGGATCTTCATGGTCCCGTAGGAGAACAAGAGCATCTTGATCTGCTTGAGGCCAGCGAGTTTTACCGCCTCGACGATATCGTTGACCCGCTTGGTCATCATGAAGGAGGCGGAGTTGACGAGCTTCAGGAGGTCGGCGGTGAGGGCGGGATCGGTCGCTATATAGTGCGCGATGTCGATCATCTGGGAATTGGGATCGTTGATGAGACGCTGGATCTGGGCGACGTTCTCGGGGAACTGGGGCAGGCTCGAGATCGAACTTACGATCTGTTCGGTAAGGAGGTTGACGCTCTCGACCCGCGCCTCCGCGAAGGGCACGGTGATGCGGGCGACAGTCTCGCCATTCTCGGCCCAGATGTCGAAGCAGTCCTCCGACAGGCCCATCTTCTTGAGCATGAGGACCATGATGACGATGCCGAGTCCCGCTCCTTCGGATGAATCGAGGACGCTTGCCATGGCCTCCTCGAGGCTGTTGAACTTGCGCGAGCGGGCGAGCTTGTCATGGATGCGGAGGTACTCGGTCTTGGATATCTCGACGTTGTTGCGGACCTCTATCTTGATGGAGTTGCCTTGGGCGTGGAAGAGGATCTTGACGTAGAGACCCTTCTCCTTGAGTTTGGCCAGGTAGACCTGGATGTTGTCCAACGTGTCCTGCTTGAAGGACTCCATGCCCTTTTCGTAGTCGGCCTCGTTGGCCAGGTCGAGATCCAGCGATTCGAAGTAGACCCGTTTGGTGTTGGCCTTTTTCGCGTTGACGGCGAGTTCGCGGAGACAGTAGGAGAGGTAGTCCTTGAGGCGCGCCTGCCCGAGTTCGACCAGGAAGACCTCAAGGACCTCGGCCATGTACACTTCCATCTCGTGGGGGAGGGTATAGGAGGTCACTGTCAGGGGCACAGCGTTATGCGCCGCCTTCTTGATCCGTGGTACGTCGATTACAAGTTCCTGCCCGGCCATGACCACCCCTTTCCCAAGGCGGCACCCTTCTGGCGCACGCCATCTTGCATAGTCAGACTGTAAATGTAACAGCGAGAAGCCTGATTTGCAATCTACTGGATGATGTGGTGGGTCTGTTTGAAGGTTGCCAGGTCCGCTGTACCGTCAATTTCGAGCTTCTTGTAGGCCTTGGCAAGGGTCGTCCGAACGGTCGAATCGGCCAGCTCGAAGTCGATGGCGATTTCTTTGGGCGATTTCCCATCCAGCTGAGCCAGAAAGTAGGCGCGTTCCGAGTGGGTCAGCCCCCTTTCTGTCAGCGAAAGGATCACCTTGGGTTCCTTGAGGAAGACAGCCAGTTTCTCCTCATAGGCCAGATAGCCGAAGGCCAGGAAGAGGAGAATAAAGAAGGTGGCCTCGAAAATAGTGGAGAATTCCCTACCAGAGCGCAGCGCCGCGAAGGCCTCGACCGCCAGGAAGTAGGCCAGGAGGAGCAGCAGCTTCATCACCCGGCGCCGGGCGAAGAAGCCGAGGCGGAAAAGTATGAGCATGCCCACGGAAAAAAAGCCTAAACCATAGAAGCTGGCGTAGTCTTCAAGCAGCGGGAGTGGGGTAATAGCCAGGAATATGAGTGGCTGGGTCCAGACCAGGGGCTTCCAGAGAAGGGGAGCATAGAACAAAAGCGCCACAAAAATGACAGATCCACGTTCCTGCAGCGCGTCGCCGAGGCTCAAGTGCTGGACATAGATGAGCTGAAACCCAATGGAAAAAAGCGCGCCGACAGCAAAAGCCGTTCCCCAAAAAAGGCTTGAACGGCGGATAAATGGCCCTGTATCCACACTTGCCCCCTCAAAGTAGCCTATCGAAGCCTTTATTTCGGTAATTATAGCTCGATTAGGCACATGCCTATGCCAAACAGGCACATGTTTATTTGACATCCCGCAAAGCCCCTTGAATAGTACCTCAGTGCCGATGTGAAACGCGTTGAAGCGCATACCGTGAAAAGGAGAATTGACATGTTCACCGATGCAATGGGCTGTGAGGCCCAGGCGACTTTCACCGAGCTTTGCTGGTCAGGTTTGGTTGGCAAGATCGCAGGGACGTATCGGCTGGATCAGGAAGAGCGCCAGCAGCTCCAGAGCAACAAGGTCGCTCGCCTGGTAGGCGGCCTGCCCTTTGTCTCTGGCTGCGCAGAGCCGCTACGGACCAGCCTTTCACATCTCTCCCTGTTTTTCCTGGCGAGCACTGAAGCCTGCCGCTATGACTTCGACCACAGGCCTACAGACGATGGCGACCCGCTTATCCGTCTTGAGCGGATTTCCCATTTCATCGGCGGCAATCGATCGGTGCTCGACGAGGGCATGGCGCGCCTGGGCCTTGCCATGCTTGGAGGCTACCAACGCGACCTGGGCAAGGATAAAGCCAGCGGAGAATACAACCCCCTTAATGCCGGAATCTGGGATTACGACACAATCGAAGCAATGCTGAAGTCCCGAATCGGGATTTCAGCGCTTCCGAAGGAGGCGGAAGCGTTTTTCGATTCAGTAGGAACTCTCATGTGGTGGGGGGGGTAGTTGAGGAGGTATGCAGAAAACTATCGAGTTGAAAAGCATCGCGAAAGTGCCTCTGGCGTGTAGATTGGGTATTTATGGAAGTGCTTGCCGTATGGCGAGCCATTTATGACTTGAAAGGTCACAATCGCCTTTAAAAGGAGCAGCTTCATGTATCGTAATTATGTGCGCGCAGGTATCTATGGTTGTATTGCCTTGCTAATTGGTTCATGTTCCTCAGGCTTGGATTCAGGTCAAATAACCATTTTTGAGCCTACTGCTGGCCAACGCGCGCTACTACAAAACGAAAATGCCTTTCTTGAACTCAAGCGAAAAGCGAGCATAATGACAGAATCGATAACCGACGAGTTCATTGCAACGGGGAAGATTTCAGTTACATCAGTCGGAACGACAAGTGTAGGGCAAGATGGTATTGCAGCCAAGGGATATTCAGGTGTTTCCTTTCGTGATAAGGCCGCACTCAATGACTATATTTTCAGAGTTAAACCTATCGTCACAAGTGCCCTTGGCGCAGATTTCACCAACCTTGTGATTTCTCTCGGATCAACGCAATCTCCAGTTGTCACCAGCCGCGAGGTCGCACATGGCATTTGGTCTAATGTAAGCACCAATAGTTTTAATTCAATCAACTCCGGGTCGTGTTATCTAAAGCTGGACATTCTATTCTCGCAGATTTTTTGGTTTAATTGGCATAACTGGCGACTTACATATGTTGACAATGATCCCAATGACAAGTTGGCTGCAGCAAGCCGCTCCGAGCTATTCGCAACAAAATCGCCCATTTCGACAAGCGGACTTCATGGACTTAAAGAACAAAACTACCCTAATTACGGGGATGGGGGAGTCACCACTTTCGAAATAACTAATCCAATAAGTGTGGCATTGTATAGTGAAGGCGTTTATGACGACTGGCAATCGCATACCTGGTGGATCAACACATCAAGCTACGAGTATAAAGCAAAGTTGTATAAAGCCGGTTTCACAAACGAAGAAATACTAAGCCTGACTCGCTAGCCAGCACAGCATCGAATGGAAAATAACCAGGCGATGCTTACCAATGCCTAAGGGGAGGAATCCATGAAGACAATGCTCGGGGCTCTTTTGTTTCTCGCCATTATGCTGTTTGCTGCTTGCAGCAGCAATCTTCCTACCGAGTGCACACTTAACATACAATGGGCCGACTGGCCGGACATCAATACTAACGCTACTTGTTATGTTGAGTTCACTGCTCAAGGATCGACAGATATTCAAAAAACAGTGGTAGTACCTAAAACCACCACTTCTATTCATTTTACGATGAAACCTGATACCGAGGTATCGATCAGAGCTTACTATGATGTCAATAGCGATGGCAGTTTTGTTGGTCCTCCGGATATACTTGCACAGCTGCTACCAGAGGCAAGCTTTTCCTTCACAAGCAAGAGTGTCGGAGATGAAATATATCTCGCTCTGCTTTACTAGATGTTCACCGATGCAATGGGCTGTGAAATCCGGCCGACTTTAACCGACTTTCGCTGGTCAGAATTGGCTGGCAAACTCGCAGTCGATGCAAAAGAAGTCAAGATAGTTTACGCCACAAGGAGGGCGGAACTAGATGAAGTAT
>JBAXTA010000180.1:0-9544 GCA_037130415.1 Spirochaetota bacterium | reverse complement strand
CTTCAGAAGAAGGATGCCAGAGGTCTCGATCCTGCATTAAGCCTCTACCGCGGTCCACAATACGCGGGTTCGGACCGGCCCAATTTCGGCCTCTTCCTGGATTCCTCCCCTGACCGCTGGGGTCGGGCTCTCATGCTAAGGCGGGAAGCCATCCTCGCCAGAAGGGAGGGACGCGCGCCGCGCAGGCTCGGTGAGTCGGATTTTCTCCTCGGCGTCCATGACCAAAACCGCATGGGCGCCCTGTGACTTCGGGAAGCGGGAAGCACGGCATTCCAGAACGCCGATCGGACAGTGGCGGCACCTCCTTTCTCCACCCTACGGGGTCTCGAATACGCGAGTTTTCTCGTGGAGCAGGAAGGAAGGGATGACGAGCGCGATGTGGGCGCTTGGGAGATGCTCGCAGCCGTCCTCGCCACGGAAACCGGTGTTGCGATGGGGGAATGCCGTCTCGACACATTCTCGAAACGCGGTTCGACCTTCCTGACGAAGCGCTTCGACCGTGCGGGAAAAGGTCGTATCCACTTCGCCTCTGCCATGACCCTCCTCGGCCGCAGCGACGGAGACGACGCAGCGGCAGGGGCGAGCTACCTCGAGATCGCGGAGTTCATCATGAGACAAGGCTCGCGCCCGGAATCCGATCTGCGAGGACTCTGGAGGCGGATCGTATTCTCCATCGCGGTATCCAATACGGATGACCACCTCAGAAACCACGGCTTCCTCCTCGAAAATCAGGGATGGAGACTGTCCCCGGCCTTCGACATCAATCCCTCTCCCGATCGTGCCGGGCTCTCACTCGCCATCGATGAACATGACAATTCCCTTGATTTCGAGCTTGCCTTGTCAGTCGCCCCGTTCTTCCGTATCGCAGGGCAGGAGGCGCGCGCGATCCTCGAGCAGGTGCGTGCCGTGGTCGCGAACTGGCGCGAGCGGGCAAAGGCCCTCGGCTTGGCGAGGAGCGGGATTGAACGCATGGAAGTGGCATTTCGCAACAATTAGGCGGGAAGTTGCATTGACTGAATACGCCGGGGCGTGACGAGGCAAGGAGCCAATCGTGAGAACGAGGGCTGCCGGCATCAGGCGGGTTTTGCGAACCCCCTAAGCTGCCCTCCCCGGTCTGGCGAAATCGCCGATCCCCATGCTATCCTAGGAAGTATGGCCCCCTCCAGGAACGAACCCAAGGCGGTTCCCTACGCGATAGCCAACTTCGAAGAACTCATCGAGGGAAACTACTACTTCGTCGACAAGACGGCCTACATCCGTCTCCTCGAAAAGTACAAGGCTCCGGTGTTCCTCCGTCCCCGGCGCTTCGGAAAAACCCTCTATTGCTCGATTCTCGAGTGTTATTATGATGTAGACCGCGCTGCCAAGTTCGACAGCCTCTTTTCGGGTCTGGACATCGGAGTGTCCCCAACGAA
Organism: Spirochaetota bacterium; assembly: GCA_037130415.1. GTDB lineage: Bacteria > Spirochaetota > Spirochaetia > Treponematales > Rectinemataceae > CAIJMU01. Next base: position 8,129 of record JBAXTA010000180.1, on the reverse strand, counting down.
GGAGAAGAACAGCTGCCTGGTCCTCAGGCTCAACTTCTCCAAGGTCGAAGTGCACGCATCCTACGAAGCCATCGAGAAGAGCTTCAACAATGTCTGTCGGAATTACTTCGGGATTTTTATTTCGAAGTACAGCCACGCTCTGGGCCTATCGGAAGAAGAGATTCTAGACAAGACAGCCTCGGGTTTCCTGGATGCCATTCTCCGCGCCATTCGGATCAAGAAGGCCCCGCGACTGTTCATCATCATCGACGAGTATGACAACTTCACCAACCAGCTCATCACTGCCCGTCTGGATTCGCTCTACCACGACCTGACTACGGGTGATTCCTTCCTGCGAACCTTCTTCAAGGTGATCAAGTCCGGTTGCGAGGACGACTCGATCAAGCGAGTCTTCATCACGGGGGTCCTCCCGGTTACCATCGACGACCTGACCAGCGGCTTCAACATCGCCCAGATCCTGACCTTGAAGCCTGGGTTCGAAAACATGCTGGGCTTTACCCAAAGCGAGGTCGACCTATACCTGGACGCGATATTCGAGGAGTATACCTATCCAGCTGAAGGGAAAAAGGAGCTGAGCGAGACCCTCCGCTCCCACTACAACGGCTACCGCTTCCGCGCCGATGCCGAGGAAACCCTCTACAACTCCACATCCTTGAATTACTACCTCCAGAACATGACGCTGGGGAATGGTCGTCAGCCCCGGGAGCTTGTGGACGAAAACCTGCGCATGGATATCGGCTGGCTCGAGCGCCTGGCCGGGAGCGCGGCTTCCGCGATGGAGTCAGTGGACCAGCTTGTCCTCGAGGGCTCCTTGCCTGCGAGCGTCGAGCAGGTAGCCTCCAAATTCAGCATGAGCCGCTTCCTGGACCCGAAGTTCCTGCCGGTGGCGCTCTTCTACCTCGGTCAGCTCACCTACAAAAACGAATTCGCGCTTGGCTTTCCCAACCTCACCGCCAAGAAGATATTCATCGGCTATTACAACGAATTGCACCGTCTCGACGCGGTGGATCTCTTCGCCCCCCTGTTCCTGCGCTTTACCGAGGACCGCGACTGGGCGGCTCTCTTTGCAGGTTACTGGGAACACTATATCTGCCGCATCCCGGCCCAGACCTTCGACAAGGCCAACGAGAATTTCTACCGCAGCACCTTCTTCGAGCTCTGCTCGCGCTACCTCCAGCGCTACTTTGTCTTCAACGCCGAGCTCAATCTTCCCTCGGGGAGGGCTGACCTGGTGGGCTATGGCCGTTCGGGCGAGATATTTGCGGATCAATTGGTACTGTTTGAGTTCAAGCATCTTTCGCGGGACAGGGCCCTTAAAGAAGGCCTGGCCACCTGGACCGGAGCCCGGAGCGAGGACACTGCGCAGGCCCAGCGCTACCTCGCGGAACTCCTGCCCGACCATCCGGGCCGGATCTGCTTTCAGCACCTCGTGTATGCTTCGGGAAACGCCGAGTTCCGGTTCTTCTAGAAGCGGCTCCTGTCGGGCAGGTCCCTGATCGGCCCGGTCCGCCCGAAGCCCCCCCTACTTCAGCATCTCCATCCCCGAAAAGCCCCGATACAGGCTCAACTGGTCGAATACAAAGCCGTATTCGGTGTTGCCGGCCGGCTTGTCGATCGAAGCCCCTGCGACAAAGGTATCGGAGAGGATCTTCCCGAGGCCCGGCCCGAGCATGAAGCCCTGGCCGCACATGCCGACAGCCTGGAGGAAGTTCACGGCATCCTTGGGATAGGAGACTATGGGAAAGCCGTCGGGCGTCATCGGGTAGAGGCCGCGCCAGGTGCGCCTGACCTTGAGGCTGCGAAGCCGGGGGTAGAGCTCGATCATGCGGCGAAGCACGAGGGGGAGGAAGCTGGAGGTCGCGTCAGTATCCTTGCCCCAGATCTGGGGCTTTGGAGTGATGCAGAAGACCACCTGTCCGGTCTGGGCCTGATAAAAGTAATAGTTGCCTGATTCTCCGTCGGCCCGGATGTCCACGAGCATGGGTTCCATGAAGCGCTCGACGGGCTCCGTGACCCCGCCCTCGTGGCAGTCGGGGCGCACGGGCAGCTGTATCCCTGCAAGTCCCGCGATGTCGGCCGCGTCGGCACCGGCTGCGTTCACGAAGAGGTCCGCGTGGTAGTCGCCCTGGCTCGTGACGAGGCGGACTACCCGCTTGTTCTCGATGACAATGCCCGAGACCTTCTCGCGGTAGTGGAACTCCACCCCGGCCTCCATGGCCAGCCGGTGGAAGGCCGTCGAGGTCATGAGGGGCGAGGCGTAGCCGTCGCCGGGGCTGTAGGTTCCGCCGCGGAGGCCTCTGGGATTGATGCCCGGTGCGAGTTCCTCCACGCGGGGGGGAGGAATCCAGTCGATGCCAAGGCCGGCAGCCTTCTGCCTGACCAGGAGCTCGCGGAAGGCCTTCTCCCGCTCCTCGTCGTAGGCGACAAAGAGGTAACCCCCGGATTTCCACTCGACGTCCAGACCCGTCTCGCCCTGGAGCTTCGAGACAATTGCGATGGATTCCTGGGAGATGCGGATCTTGGCGGCATCGGAGTGCGTCGCCCTGATCCCGCCGATGGCGGCGCGGTTCTGCCCCCGTCCCCAGGAAGCCTCCCGGTCCAGGACGCAGACCGACAGGCCCTTCTTCGCGCAGTAGTATGACAGCGGGATGCCGACCGAACCAGAACCTATTATGACGATATCGTAGTGCTTCATGGCTCGCCCCTTCCACCCTCGTCAAAGCCGCCGCTTTCGAGCTTGCCCTCGTTCGCCAGGTCCCCCATGGTGACCTCCATGTTGAGGGGCCGCTGGCTCCCCTTCTCCACCGCAGCGGGATCAAGGCCTGCCTTCCTGAAGATCGAGGGCAGGATGGCCGAGCAGGTCTTGGAACCGCAGGAGCCCATGCCGACGCGGATGCTCTTGAGCTGGTTGATGTCACGCACCTCGTTGTCGCGGATGAACTGGAGTATCTCCCCGACTGTCACGCGTTCGCAGCGGCAGACGATGGCATCGTCGGGCGGGCAGGAGCTTATGACCTCGGGCCGCGCGACAGTGACCTCGGGATCCTGGACGAGGACCCCCGAGGCGCGGGGCGCGTTACGCGAACTCATCCTTATGGTGAGGAGCCAGGTCCTGTTCTTCCGGTTGAAGACCTTCTTCAGGAGCTCGCCCTCCTCGAGGAAGGCCGCGTCCTTGTCCAGGACACGGAACTTCGCCCCCGCGGTGAAGCTCCCCTCGAATTCGTGGGGAAGCATCACCTCGGCCCAGTCCTCGCCCTCCGGGCCCGGAGCGCGTCGTATGAGGCTGATGGCCAGGCCCGGGCAGATGGTCACGCAGTCACCGCAGCCGATGCACTCGCGCTTTGAATACCAGGGGATATCCATGAGGCTGCCCCGCTTCGGTTTGAGCGAGATCGAGTTCGTCGGACAGACGGTCGTACAGGGGTTGCAGGGAATCTCCTCATTGCAGGTGAAGACGGGCTTCCACTTTTCCTCTGGCAGCTCGGGGCTGCGAGCCAACCAGTCGCCGGGCCTCGACTTCAGCACCTCGCGCTTGGCTATCCACTCCTCGTTGATGGCCACATTGGTGCCGAGCATGCGCGCGAGGCGCTGGGCGGAGATGCGGCCGCCGAACATCGCGCTCGATGCCTCGGCGATCTCCTCGGCATCTCCTGCCGTGACGGCGGGAATGCCGAAGGCCTGTGCCTGCCTGAAGAACTCGTCACAGGGAGAGAGTCCCGTGGCAACAAGGACCGTGTCGACATCGTAGCTCCTTGCAGTCTCGAACATGGGGCTGAAGGAGCCGTCGACCTTCGCAATTGTGGCTTTCTCGACCCGGCCGTCGCCCTCTACCGAGAGCACCGTGGTGGCGAGGTGGATGGGCACTCCCATCCTGACGATCTTGTCCACATGCACCTTGTAGCCATTGGCCTTGCCGAGGATCTCGACGATGCCGACAACCTCGATGCCGGCCTGGAGGGCGTGGTAGGCGGCGATGAGTCCCACGTTGCCCGAACCGACAATGAGGACCTTCTTCGAGGGCCGCACGAAGTCGCGGTTCACGAGGGTCTGGAAGGCGCCTGCACCGAAGACTCCCGGCAGGTCGTTGCCGGGGAAGAGTATCGACTTCTCCCTCGCGCCGGCGGCGACCAGGAGGGCACGGAATTCTACCAATGCATAGGACTTGTAGTCGAGGTAGATCCCTGCCTTCCTGTCCTTGTAGATACCGACCACGGGCGAGTTGGCCAGGACCCTGACATTGGGGGTCGAACGGAGCTCGGCCTCGAGCTTGCCGGCGATGTCGATGCCGCGCACGCCCGCGTAGCAGTCCTCCTCCGAGCCGAAGAACTTGTGGGTCTGGAGGACGAGCTTGCCGCCGAGCCTGGCCTTGTCGTCGGCCAGGATGACCGCGTAGCCGAGCTTGCCGAGCTCGACGGCTGCCGCGATGCCCGAGGGGCCGCCGCCCACCACCAGGATGTCGCAGGTCAGGGCCTGCTTGCCCACCCCCGCAAAGGGCTTCGCATCAAGGGGCAGCTTCGGATGGCCGACCAGGGTCCGGACATCCATGCCGGCTTCAAGGGGCGTCATGCAGGATTTGCGGGGCAGGCCGTCGATCACCAGCGTGCACTGGCTGCACTGGCCGTTGGCGCAGAAAATGCCCTGAGGCCCTCCCCCCTTGTGGTGATGGGAAAAAGTGGTGACACCAGCAGCTAACAGGGCTGTCGAAACAGGCTCGCCCAGGTTGCCGGCGAGTGCCTTCCCATCGAAGGTGAACTGGACCTCGATCACCTCGCCCGGTGGACTGGCAACTGGGTGGCTGGTAATCCGACGCATGGTTACTCCGCTTTCCCGCTCCCGACTGACCCGGCTCACTCATGGATTGATTGCAATCAAGCCACGAGCATTTCATTGGCCGGAACGAAGTTTCGAGGAGAGTGTATCGAGCATAAAATGGCGATTCGCAATTGTCAAGAAAAGTCGCTTCTGGCCAGAAAAACAGCAGCAACACCACAGGAGGTGCCACTGCCTTGGGTCGGGAAGCCAAGGACCCCCGAGAGCCTAGATTTCCTTATATCTCCTACAGGCATGGAAGTGCCCTTCTCCGATATCCTCGAGCTCGGGCTCCGGCAGGGAGGAACACTCCGGCTTCGCGTAGGGACAGCGCGTATGGAAGCGGCAGCCCGGTGGGATGTTCGCCGGGCTCGGGATCTCACCCGAGATCGGGAGCTCCTTGACCACGTGCACCTTCCCGCTCTCGGGCTCGGGAACGGCGTCGATGAGGGCGCGGGTGTAGGGGTGGAGGGGATGGTCGATGATGTCGTCAGCCCGGCCCATCTCGACGATGCGCCCGAGGTACATCACCGCGATTCTGTCGGTGAAGTAGCGCGCCGTGGAAAGATCATGGGTAATGTAGAGGTAGGTCAGCCCGAGGTCGCGCTGGACGTCCTTCATCATATGGAGGATCTCTGCTCGGGTGGACAGGTCGATCATGGAGACAGGCTCGTCGGCGACCAGCATCTTGGGGTTCAAGATGAGGGTCCTCGCCGTCGAGACACGCTGGCGCTGGCCTCCTGAAAGCATGTGTGGCCAGCGCCCCATGTAATCCTGGGGTGGGGTCATCTTGACCTCGGTGAGGGCCTTCACGATCATGGCCTCGCGCTCGTCCCGTGACCCCTTGATCTTGTGGATGATGAGGGGTTCCTCAAGGACGTCCCGGATCTTGAAGCGCGGGTTCATCGAGGCGTAGGGATCCTGGAAGATCATCTGCACCTTGCGGCGGTAGGCGATAAGCTCGGCCTTGTTGAGGGTGGTGACATCCTCGCCGTCGAAGAACATCCGGCCGGCGGTATGGGGGATGAGCTTCATGACAAGCTTGCCAGTGGTGGTCTTGCCAGAGCCCGATTCGCCGATAAGTCCGAAGATCTCGCCTCGCCTGATCTCGAAGCTCACGCCGTCGACGGCGCGCACGAGCTTCCGCTTCTTCTGCCCTGCAATCGCCTGGGCTATGCTCTGGTGCGGCTCGAAATGCTTCTTCAGGTTCTCGACGCGGAGGATGACGTCAGTGTCGTTTTCCATCTCTCACCTCCCCTCGCTGTTGAGCCAGCAGGCCGATACATGGCCTGCCTCGATCTCTACGAGCGGAGGCTCCTCGTTCCGGCAGCGTTCCATGACCCTGTGGCAACGCGGATTGAAGCGACATCCCTTCGGTGGCGATATGAGATCGGGAGGAGTTCCTTCAATGTAGGACAACTTTTCAACCTTCCTGTGGAGACGCGGCGTGGAGGCGAGGAGCTTTTCGGTATAGGGATGCCTGGGACCCTGAGGTCCGAAGATCTGTTCGTTGGTACCGAGCTCGGCTATCTTGCCCGCGTACATGACGCAGAGCCGGTCGGAGATCTCGGCCTCGAGGGCGAGGTCATGCGTGATGAAGATGAAGGCGAGCCTGAAGGTCTGCTTGAGCTTCTTCAAGAGGTTGATGATCTGTGCCTGGACTATGACATCGAGGGCGGTCGTCGGCTCGTCGAGGATGACCAGGGAGGGCTTGAGGAAGAGGGCAGTCGCGATGACGACGCGCTGCTTCATGCCGCCAGACATCTCGTGGGGATAGCGTCCCATGACCTCCGAGGGCAGTCCGACAAGGCCAAGATACTCCTTGATGAGCTCAGTAGCCTGCGCGTCCTCCATCTGGCGATGTTCCTTGAGCGTCTCGAGCATCTGGCGGCCGATCGTGTAGACCGGCGTCAGGCAGTTCATCGCACCCTGGAAGACCATCGAGATCTTTTCCCAGCGGATATCCTGCCTTATCTCCCGCTCATTCATGGGAATTATGTCTTTCCCGTCAAGGATGATCTTCCCGCTCCCGTAGCGTCCCGGAGGCGTCGGCATGCGGAGGAGGGATGTTCCGAGACTCGTCTTGCCGCAGCCCGACTCGCCCACGAGACCGAGGGTCTCGCCCTCCCTGACATCGAAGGTGAGGCCGTCGATGGCCTTAACTGCCCCTTTCGACGTGTGATAGTACATTTTCAGGTCTTCGACCTTGAGTATTGTGTCCATTGATCTCACCTCGTCTGGAGCTTGGGATGCAGGATCTTGTCCATGGCGAAGCCGAGGAAGGCGAAGGTCATGCCCGTTATCGCTATGGAAAGGCCAGGCGGGATGATCCACCACCAGACACCGTTGAGCACCGCTCCGCCAGCCATCGCATCATGGAGGATCTGGCCCCAGGTCACAATGGTGGCGTCGCCCAGGCCGAGAAGGCTCACCGTCGACTCGTACACGATGGCGGAGGGAACAGAGAGGGCCATGGAGGCGAAGGAATAGGGAATGAGGATGGGCATCATGTGTTTGAAGATGATGCGGCTGTTCTTCGCTCCGAGGGCCCTGGCTGCCTCGACATAGGTCTCCTCCTTGATCTGGAGGGCCATGGAGCGCACCGTCATGACCGAACCCGTCCAGAAGAAGAGGACCATCACGAGTACGATGAACCAGATGCTTGGCTTGAAGATGGCCGACACAACTATGAGGACCGGAAGGAGGGGCATGCTGTTCACGATCTGGTAGATGAACTGCATGATGCTGTCAACGGCACCGCCGTAGTAGGCCGAGGTGATGCCGTAGAGAACGCCTACGAAGACGGAGATCGCCGAGGTCATGAGTCCTATGAGGAGCGCCCACTTGATTCCGGCTACCAGCCCCGAGAAGATGTCACGCTTCATGTCGTCGGTCCCCAGGATCCCGGAGACGGAGCCTGAAACCACGAAGTGGGGATCTGAGATGACCGCGCTCGCTGGGTCAAGAAGCATAGCCTTGACGATGAGCTTGTAGTCTCCCTTGAGGGCCATCGGCTTTGCGGCCATGGTAGCCTCGCCCTTGGCGAAAATGAGGGTGACCGGCTCGAGGGAACCTGAATTGAGGCTCGAAAGGCCAGCCTCGCTCACATAGTCCTTGACGAAGGCGAAGGTCGTGGCGTTGGCCTCGTTGTTGAGGGTGACGCGGATTCCCTGATTGGCGAGACCGGGCTCGAAATGCGAAACAAGTTCGATGCTCTTGCCGTCAGGACGCTCGACGCTGAAGGTCATCGGCACGTCACCGGTGATGGTGGCGCGGAAAATGAGGTCAAGGGGCGCTTTGTCTGCGCTGAACCTGTAGGG
>JBAXTA010000018.1:0-28150 GCA_037130415.1 Spirochaetota bacterium | reverse complement strand
CGTCCGTCAGGCCCCGGCGCTTCATTTCTTCTTTCATTTCCTGTTTAATCTCTTGTAGGCCACGAGTCTCGGCCTCGTGGTCTGCTCGCCCGATGAGTCCCAAGAACGCGAGCTTTACTCTTTGCCTGATGAGCTCGTCGAGAACCTGCCCTGCCCTGAATTCTCCGAAGATGAGCTACAAACCATAGGTGAAGTGGTGGCCCGGCTTGGGTCAAAATCGGCAAAGGCCCTCGTGGCTCTGACCCATAGGGAGAAGGCTTGGGAAAAAACCGGTCATGCCCAGCATATATCCTACGAATGGGCAGGTGAGCTGGTTGGAGTATGATCATATAAGCGGCATTGATGAATATACCAATATTGGTATATAATACCCAATGAACTACTCGGTGCTCGTCTTGGAGCCAGCCAAGGAATTCTTGTCCCAGCTGGAACCAAAACTTAGGGCCAAGGCCTTTAGGACAATCGGGCTGCTGGCTGATTTTGGCCAGATCCTTTCGTTGCCGCATTCGAGGAAGATAGCGGGAACGGAAAAGCTCTACGAGCTGAGAGTGAAGCAGGCGACAAATATCTGTCGGCTTTTCTATTTCTTTAAGGGAAGCGGAGTATTCGTGGTTCTATCAGGGTTTGTAAAAAAAACCGACCGAACGGATAGAAACGAGATTGAACGAGCCCAAAGGCTCATGCAGCAGTTCATGGAGGAAGAGGATGAGCACGGAAAGAATCTATGATTTCGAGGGCCTTCTTCAAGATGAGCTCAAGGATGCGAAGTTTAGGGAAGCCTATGAAGACCTGGAAGGTGAGTTTCTCCTGGCTAGGGAAGTGATGATGCTCAGGAAGGCGAAAAACCTTTCACAGAAGGAACTGGCGGACATGGCCGGTACTTCACAACCTGCGATAGCCCGCCTGGAATCAGGCAAGTATTCCAATGTGTCCCTGTCGTTCCTCCGTAAGGTAGGCAAGGCCCTGGACGCGGTGCCAGAGATACACTTCAAGAAGGCCTGACTGACAAAGAATCCGTTCAGCCCAATGACAACATGCTTCTTGACACCTGTTTAAACCATGTTTACACTTCTATCATGCAAGCGACCATACAGAGATGGGGCAATAGCCTCGGCATTCGCATTCCTGGCCATATGGCAAAAGAACTTGCCCTTAAAAATGGCTCTTCCGTGGAGATCCTCGAGGATGGAGAGAACATCATCATAAAGCCAAGCAAAAAGCCGAATCTGGAAGATCTCCTCGCCCTCGTCACCGACGAGAATATCCATGAGGAGGAGTTCGCCCTTCCCGCCGGAAGGGAGGCGCTATGAGCGCCTATTCGCCTGAGCGGGGAGACGTCGTCTGGCTGGACCACGATCCGCAACGCGGCCACGAGCAGGCGGGGAAGCGACCGGCGATCGTCATTTCGCCGAGGCAGTACAATCAACGAGTGGGCCTTGCCCTCTTCTTTCCCATCACGTCCCAGGTCAAGAATTATCCCTTTGAAGTCGCCATCAGTTTGACCAAGATAAAGGGCGTCATCCTGGCGGACCAGATAAAGAGCCTTGATTGGAAGGCCAGGAAGGTGAAGTTCATCGAAGCCGCGCCCGTGGAGATCTTCGAAGAAGTCAGGGCGAGGCTTGGATTGCTCCTTGAGTAGGAAGCTCAGTGTCATCGCAGGGGGAGGGGTCTAACATGGTACAGGATCGAAACAACGCCGTCCCAGATATGAGCACAACTACCGCGTATGCGCCTGACTTCCTCATCCCTCCAGGAGAGATCCTCGAGGAAACCCTCGAGGCGAGGAGCATCGCCAAGGGGGACTTCGCGCGGCGCACGGGACTGTCACTCAAGACGGTCAGCCTGATCCTCGCCGGGAAGGCATCCATCCTTTCCGATACGGCTATCCAGTTCGAGCGCGTGCTCGGTGCTACGGCCTTTAATGCCAGCTGAAGAGATTGAATATTTTATGCTGGCGTCCATTCAAGAGCGTGTTAGGGAAGCCGCGACGAGATCGCCGTCCGCAAGACCATCTGCGCCTTCCTGAAGATCCTTCATCCCTCCGGGGAGCCGAGCGCAGAAGAGCTCGCCGAGTATGTCGAGTACGCCATAGAGGGCCGCCGGCGCATCAAGGAACAGCTCAACAAGCGCAAGACCGACGAGGAGTACGCCAAGATCAATCTCTCTTACGTCGATGCCGCCGGACAGGAGCACATCGTATTTTGTCCCGAGTCCATGGGCTCGCAGAACACCCTCGCACCGCTACGCAGGGTCATCGATGAGGAAGCGGCACAAGGTGGGAACAGGGGAAAGACGAAAACCAAAATCGTTTCCAAGCCACAGCCCTTGGCTGTGGGACGCGTTGAAGCAGAGGGTGAGGAGGGGAAGGTATCCAAGCCTTCGTCAGGAACTGATCCTCTCAAGGAAAAGCACTTTCGCATTTTCTACGGAGACACCGGCTTTGACTACGCCGCAATCTTTGGCGAGTATCTTCGCGGCGCGAAGGCCATCGAAGTGGAAGACCCGTACATCCGGAGCCAGCACCAGGTCCAGAACTTCATCCGCTTTTGCGAGCTTGTCGTGAAGACTGGCGAGACGGAGACGATAGTTCTCCTCACGAGTGCCGAGGATCCGAGCCAGCAGAAGGAAGCGCAGGAACGCTTTGATAGCCTCAAGGAAAGCCTGGCCAACGTCAACATCGGACTCGAGTACAAGTTCAAGGACAATCTCCATGATAGGGAAATTCGGCTTTCGAATGGGTGGAGGGTCAAGATAGGGCGCGGACTCGACATCTACCAGAAGCCGGAGAGCTGGTTTGTGATCGGGGCGAATGATCTCAATCTGAGGCCGTGCCTGGAGACGATGGTGGATGTGTTCAGGGGGTGAGGGCGGGTCGATGAGGCCGGGATTGTCCACCCACATTCCGACCAGGCGCTTGATTGCACCCGCGAGTAGGTTAGGCGACATATTCATAATATAGATTAAAATGGAAACTTGATCTGCACGGATGCGCACAACTTTTTATGGAAGCGTGGCGGGTACTGTCATGCTTATCACAGCTTGCTGAGTCTGCATTTCTAGTTCATCCACCAATTGCGTACACCGCACTCTCTCCCGGAGGGATGGCCTGGGCTTCGTCCAGGGCAATCGAGCTCCAGATCCGCATGAGCGCCGCATTCGCCGGGGCTACAGGCGCAAAAGCCAGGTTCCCGACGACATGCACGACAAGGTAGCGCCTGCCACCTGCGGACAATATCCATGACAACACTGAGGATCCTCCGGCACCGTCCCAGTCGGGGATGCTGGCTGTGGCGCCACCGATGCCAGGAATCAAAGCCCGGAGTGCTCCAAGGTTGCGGTAGGCGGCGACGAGGGAGTCGGGGTTTCCTGCCTGCTCGAGGGCCGAAGGCGTGGCGCGGTTCTGGCCCGCTTCCACGCGCTTTGTGGCGCGGGTCCAGGAAACAGTCGGAGGATCCTTCCTGTCGGGCGTCCAGGGGAAGGCGTCCCGTCGTGCCACGTCATCGTTCTGGTAGCGGCGTCCGGTCATGCCGAGTTCCTCCCCGTAATAGATGAAGGGAAGGCCAGGCAGGGTCATGGTGATGGCTGCTGCAATGCGGGCACGGGCCAGGGCAGCGCGCTTGGCCAGGGTCACCGCGCCCTGCTCTCCTGCCTGGGGACCCCAGCCCTCGGTGGCATTCGCGCCTGCGCGCTGGAGGAGGAGCCCCATCGAGCGGTCCTGGTCGTGGTTGGACAAGAGCGGTGCGAGGGTGAAGCCCGGGGCCTTGGAGTACTGAGCCGCATCGCGGAGATAGGACTCGATGAAGGCAGAGCCCCCGGAGCCCGAGGACAGGGCCAGGCTGCGTTTCGCGGTGGGAAAATCGAAGAGGAGGTCAAAGGCCGGGGCGTAGGCGGCTATCTCGGAGGGGTTCTCGGTGAGGACCTCGCCGAGGAAGAGGACGTCGGGCTTGATGCGGCGCGCGCTGCGCCTCAAGTCGTTCCAGAAGGCGCGGTTCTGCTGTACCGAGGGATCGCCGGGAGCGATCTCGTTGGGATCGAAGACGTGCTTGGCGGCATCGAAGCGGAAGCCGTCGACGCCGTGCGAGAGCCAGAAACGGAGGACATCCTTGAGTTCGTTGACGACATCGGTGTTGCCGCAGTCAAGGTCGGGCATGCCGCTGCCGAAGGCGGAAAAATACTCATAACTACCACCATTTAGCACCGGGGCGGGATAGAAGCGTCCGAGCCCGCCTGAACCGTAGGCCTGGCCGGCCTTCTTAAAGCGATAGTACCTGGCGTAGGGGCCCGTAGGGTCGGCGAGGGCAGCCTGGAACCAGGGGTGGGAACTCGAGCTGTGATTGAAGACCTCGTCAAGGATAACGTGGATGCCGCGCTTGTGGCAGGCTGCCACGAGGGCGTCGAAGTCAGCCAGGGTCCCTAGACGCGGCGAGACAGCCTTGTAGTCGGTGACGTCGTAGCCGTGGTAGGAATTGGCGGGATTGATCGGGGACAGCCAGATCGCCTCTACTCCGAGGTCGCTTTTCGTCGCAGGGTCCCCGTCGTTGAGCCAGTCCAGATGATCCGTGAGGCCCTTGAGGTCCCCCCATCCGTCCCCATCGGAGTCAGCGAAGGAGTAGACAAGGACCTGGTAGGCTGGTCCGGTTGCGGTCTTCCACCAGGGCGCGGACTGGGCCGAAAGAGGGGCGCAGAGAAGGGGAACAAAGAGTGCAATTGCCAAGGTCTGGACGTTCTGGCGGCGGCTGCCATTGCTGCCGTGGCTTCGACCGGGTTGGAAAAGGGGCACGGGACTCCTCCGATGGCGGCCCGCGTTGTGGTCGGGGACGCTTCACTGTAGTGTAGCACGGAGGGAGGCTCTTGATGAACCAAGACATGGGCATAGCGGTGCCGGCGCGTGGTGATGGTCCGGTTCGCTGGACAGCCACCGACCGCTCTGGTGGATTCATCACGCTCGGGACGCGGGAGGGCCTTCCAGCTTCAGGCTACTGGAGAGGCGAAGCCCGCCTTTTCATCGATGCCTGGCTCGTGGATTCAAGCGGTCGCCATCTCGGACGCGACTCGGCCCTCGAGGTCAGGGTGGAAGCGGAGGGACTGATATCGCGCCATGCTGCGCCCAGCCGATCTGCAGGCGGCATTGGCCTTGGCATCCATCCCCTCCTCGGTCGCGCCGCGGTCGGGTTTTCGCTGCCTGATGGACTGCCCAAGGGCTGGTCGCTGGCTATCGCCCTGCCTCTTGTGCCAGTCATAAGGTTGGATGAAGCAGGACATGCCGGCGAGGGCCAGTCCCTTGCTGGCTTCCCCGCTTTCGGGCTCGGCCCGGAGGCGCGGGGACAGTGGGCCAGCCTCGGCGCTACCGGAACCTGGGCGGCCGGGACGACGGTCGAAGTCCACTGCGACGCTGAGGGAAAGACCGGCCAGCGAACACTCATAGTTATGAACAAAGGCGGACAAGCCCCCTGGCTCAGCGTCTGCCTGGCCTTCGGGGATGACGCCGAGTCTGCTGCAGGCCTGGCGCGCGACCTGGTGGATTCCGCTGCCCTGGAGGCGCATCGGGCCGAGGTGGAGCGCCTATAGTCCGGGCCTTCGATAAGGACGGCCGACGGCGACTTTGACCGGGCACTGGCCTGGGCCTCGTATTCCGGGCGGCTCCTCGTGACCCGGGAAGGTGGACTCGGCATCTGGGCGGGCCTGCCATGGTTCCGCGACAACTGGGGCCGCGATACCTTCATCGCCCTGTCAGGCATACTCCTTGTCCGTGGACTCTGGGACGAGGCGCGCGAAGTGCTCTCGGGTTTCGCTGCCCTCCAGGACTGCGACCCTTCGAGCCCGACCTTCGGACGCATCCCGAACCGCTACAGGGGGCCGGGTGACGTCATTTACAATACTGTCGATGGGAGCCTCTGGTTTGTCCGTGCCCTCCTCGAATACGGGGAGGCCTCGGGCGACGCGGACTTCGTGCTGGGGCTCCGGAACGCCGTCTACGGCATCCTCGATGCCGAGCTCGGCCGCTGCGACGCTGAGGGCTTCCTCCTGCACGCGGACGCGGATACCTGGATGGACGCCCGCATCGAGGGTCGCCTTCCCTGGTCCCCTCGAGGAAATCGGGCCGTCGAGGTCCAGGGCCTCTGGTATGCGGCCCTCCACTCAGGCGCCCGCCTTGCGCGCCTGGCCTCCGAGGACGCCCGCGAACGGCGCTACACCAGAGACGCAGCACGCCTGCGCGGTTCATTCAGCTTGCGCTTTTACGACCCCGACTCGGGGCAGCTCGCCGACCGTCTGCTGCCGGACACCGAGAGAGGCGATGATGGAAGGGCCGCCGAGGGTGGGCCCTGGGCCGGCGGTCCGGACAGCTGCGGACGCCGCGACCGCCGTGTCAGGCCCAACCAATTGCTCGCATTGTTCGCGGCCCTTCCCGTCGCCGAAGCCGGGGGCGAGGGCCTCCTCGACGCGGCGACATCGGCGGGTGTAGTGGCTTCGGTCGTTCCCCAGCTGGTCTATCCCTGGGGCGTCGCGACCCTCTCCCAGGAGGATCCCTTCTTCCACGCTGCCCACGAAAGGCCCGGCCAGTACCACAAGGACGCAGCCTACCACAACGGCACGGCCTGGGACTGGCTCATGGGTCCGGTTTCTACCCTCCTCTGCGCTGTCCATCGGCAGGACCTCGCCGGGACCCTCGTCAAGGAGGCATCGAAGCGCATCCTGAAAAGCGGCGCTGCGGGAAGCCTGGCCGAATGCGGCCATGCCCTTCCCGACGCCAGGGGAAGGTTCATCCAGTCAGGCACCTATTCCCAGGCCTGGAGCGTCTCCGAGTTCGCAAGGACCGTCTATCGCGACCTCCTCGGCTTCAGGCCACATCTGCTGGAAGGCAGGGTGACGATCGCGCCACGCATTCCGCCTGAATGGGGCGGGGTTACAGCCACGCTGCCCCTTGGCGCCGGGGCAAGCCTCGAACTCCGCATCGAAGGCGGAAAGGGGCTGCCTGGGAGGGTACCGCCATCGGGCGGAAGGCCAGTAGACCTAAGTATGAATATCATAGTTAAAAAAATACAGGAAGATGGAGGTGAGGGGGTGGGCCGTGACCTCCGCATCGACTTCGACCTTTCCGGGACGGACCGGGACTTCGGTTGCTCCCTCGGGCTCCCGGCAGGGGAGACGGCTGAGCTTGCCTTTGATGCGGCTTCTGGAAGGCTCTTCGCCAGTGTCGGCGGAGGGGCGCCATGTGAGCTGGTCTCCGTCATGCTCAGGATGCACGATCTACGCGCATCCGCGATCTGTCTTGCCGTTCCACGCCGCCGTCCCTGGTGCAGGGCCGGCTTCGAACGCGACTGGCTCAGGCGCATCATTGAAGGAAGCAACTATGATGCGGGTCCCCGGGTCTGGCTGGAGGCCTGGTATTCCTCCCGCTCCTTCGAGCGATGTTACGGGGACAGCCGTCGTTTCGGAGCCTTCCCGGGCAAGCGGAGCAGCCTCTTCCGTCTTTGGGCCCCACTCGCTTCGGAAGCCGAACTCATCCTTTTCGCCGACGGCCTTACGGGTCCCGAAGTCGCTCGCCACGCCTTCCTTCCGGAGGGACGGGGCTCCTGGTCGCTCCGCCTTTCTGGAAATCTTCATGGCAGCTATTATCGGTTCAATCTCCGTGTCTTCGGCAGGATGCGCGCGATAGCCGACCCCTGGGCACGCAGCGCAGGAACAAATGGATTTCGGAGCATGGTCGTCGATTTCGACCATGTCGAGCCGCCGGGCTGGCACCGTTTCAAGGCTCCGGCCCTGGCCAGCCCCAACGACGCGGTGATCTGGGAGGCCCATATCCGGGACCTCAGCTCCGGGCCGTGCTGGGGAGGACCGGAAGCGCTCCGCGGAAGCTACGCCGGAGCGGCCCTCTCTGGCACCTGCTCCTCCGAGGGTGTGGCCGACGAAGGAAGCGAAGCCCCTGGAATGCCTACTGGCATGGACCATGTCGTCTCACTTGGTATCACCCACATCCAGATCCTCCCTGTCAGCGACTTCGTGTCCGTGGACGAGGGCAGGGCAAAGGATCCCGCATACGCCCTGCCCCACCGGAGGGCTGTGTTCAATTGGGGCTATGATCCCGCAGGATGGTTCCTCCCGGAGGGCTCCTACGCTTCGGACAGCGCGGACGGCGAGGCCAGGGTCCGTGAATTCCGCGCCTTGGTGCAGGCTTACGGGCGTCGTGGCATCGGCATCATCATGGATGTCGTCTATAACCACGTGCCCGACGCGCAGGCTTCGGCCCTCGACGCAGGCGTACCCGGCTACTTCTTTCGGGCTGTCTCATTTTCCGGCGCAGGGGACGATGTTGCAAGCGAGCGTGGAATGGTGCGCCGCCTGATCGTAGCTTCCCTTGAAGGCTGGATGCGGGACTACCGGGTGGCGGGCTTCCGCTTCGATCTGATGGGGCTTCTCGATGTACAAACAATGCTGACGATCCGGCGACGACTCAGGCGGATCAGGCCCGACGTGCTGATCTATGGCGAGGGCTGGGACATGTACCGGGGTGCCAGCATGGTGGCGGCAAGCCAGCATGAGATAGGAGGCCTTCCTGGCACAGGCATGTTCAACGACGCCGCGCGCGACGGGATCAGGGGCTCGGTCTTTGACGCGAAGGCCAGGGGTTTCATCCACGATGGCAGCCGCGTCATGGACCTGCGCCTGGGCATAGTCGGGGCTGTGTCGCATCCGGGCGTGGACAATGCCCGCGTGGAGGGCTCGGTCAACAAGGGCCCCTGGTCGAATAAGACCGCCTCCTCCCTGGTCTATGCCGAAGTCCATGACAACCTCAGCTTTGCCGACAAAAACCGGCTTGCGCTGCCGGACCTGAGCGAAGGGGACTATGTCCAATTGCAAAGGCTTGGTCTGGGCCTGGTCCTCCTGTCCCAGGGCATCCCCTTCCTCCATGCCGGAGGGGAATTCCTCCGCTCGAAGGCCATCCCTGCCGCGTGGATCCATGAGGCAGGCAAGGGTGGACCTCCCCTTCCGCCCGACCTTTCGTGGAGCCAGGATGGCAAGCAAGCTTATAGTCATAACAGTTATGACCTGTCAGACGAAATCAACGCCCTGGACTGGACAAAGGCCTGGCGGCGGAAGGACCTTGTGGCCTTTGTCGCTGGCCTGGTAGCGCTCAGGCGTGGACATCCACTGTTCAGGCTCCGGAGCGGAAGGGAGGTCCGCAAGAGGCTCGCCTTCCTGCCGACGGTGGCTGGCCTCGAGGCCTGGACCCTGCGCGGCGGCATGAGGGGCGAGGCCTGGGTAGAAGCCCTCGTAGCCGCCAGCGCTTATGGCGCCACCCCTGTCTTGAAGCTTCCACCTCGTGGCCCCTGGTTCGCGGTCGTCGATGGTGGACAGGTCTTCGATCCGGAAACGCGTGGGGACTTTGCCATACTTCGCCGCCTCGAGGGTGGAGCTGAATGTGAACTCGCCTCCGCCTCCCTCCTGGTGCTCGCGCGTCCCGCTTTCCGCACATGAAAAAGCGGGGCCAGCCCATGGTGACCCCGCTATAGTAGTCTCAATTGCCCAGTCCTTTGGGGGACAGCGCAGGATCAGCGAAGCCTGAGTACCACTGCAGTGAGCGGTTCCACGCTGATTGTGTTGCCCGCGACGGTGAAGCCCTCGGGTTTCGAAACGCCCTGGGGAGAAGCCTCGGCACGATCGACGAGGACAGTTGCGCCTTCCAGTGACCTCCCCGCATCGAACTGGATCGGCACATCGCCGTTGACGTTCACGAAGACCGCGAGCTTCGAGCCCTGCCAGTCGAGGGTCCAGCCGATGGACAGTTTGTCGGCGTTGGGAATCTGCGTCATGGCAGTCTGGATGGCCTTGGCGTCACCGATGCGGAAGGCGGGTTCGGCTTTGCGGAGGGCGATCATCCCGGCGATCCAGTCTGCACTGGCCTGGTACTCGGCCTCGATGGTCCAGGGGAACTGGTTGATGTTGTCCGAAGAATCGTAGGAGTTGTGAACAAAGTCGCCGGTGATGTCCTGCTTGGAATCGATCTTCGGCTTGGTCCTTCCGCGCTCGTCGCCGCCGTGGAGGAAGGCTATGCCCTGGCTCGTGAGCACGAAGAACTCCGCAAGCTTGATGCGGGCAGCGATCTCGCTGCGCTCGTCGGCGTTGGCGTCGGTGAGGCCCACGTTGAAGGAGATGTTGTCGTGGAGGGTAAGGTTGTCGTGGGCGGTGACGTACTGGAGGTTGTCGCCGGGAGAGTCGGCCTTGTAGTTGAGCATGGGGCGACCAGCGAGGTTGTTGAAGATCATCACGGGATTGGTGGGCTTCCCGGTGACGAAGCCCTTTTCGCGGTCGTTCATCCCGCCTGCCTTGAGGGCGCTCCTGATCTCGTCGTTGAAGACCGCGGCCAGGTCGGTCTGCATCATGTAGTCCTGGTTGAGGACGGCCACCGTCGAGGGGCCGCGGTACATCTTCCAGCCCTCGCCCTCGAAGAGGACGTCGTCCTTGCCGGGAATCCTCGCGACCTCGGTCCGCGCCTTCAGGACCGTCTCCGCCGCCATGAGGCCCATGAGGTCGAAGCGGAAACCATCAACCTTGTAGTCGCCCACCCAGGTCCGCAGCGAATCGGTGACAAGCCTCGCCATCATGGGTCGCTCGGTTGCCGTATCGTTGCCGCAGCCTGAGTCGGAGGTGAAGCCGCCCTTGGCGTTGCGCCTGTAATAGTAGCCCGGAACCACGTCCTCAAGGATGGAGGTAGCGCCGGTGTGGTTGTAGACCACGTCGAGGAGGACCCCGATGCCCGCGCGGTGGAGTTCCTTGATGAGCGTCTTGAGCTCGACTATGCGTGCGTAGGGGTCGGCTGGGTCGCTCGAGAACCAGCCCTCGGGAGTGAGGTAGTTGTGGGGATCATAGCCCCAATTGTAATTGTTGCCGCTCGAGGTCCCCGTCTTTTCGTAGGCTGTCTTCGACTCGTCATTGTAATAGAAGTTGAGGACGGGCATGAGCTGGACGTGGGTGACTCCGAGTTCCTTGAGGAAGGGGATCTTCTCGATGAAGGCGAGGTAGGAACCCGGCCGTGCGGTGACGCCTGCGTCGGATGCGATGGTGAAGTCCCGCACGGAAAGCTCGTAGATGATGGCGTCCTCGCGCTTGGCGAGCTTCACGTCCTCAAAGCCCTCCCAGCCGCCCTGGGGGCCAGCCTTGGCGGGGTCGATGATCGCGCCGCGTCCGGGTCCCGAACCGCGGAACAGGTCCATCCCGCGCGCCCAGGGGTCGAGGGCGATGCGCTCCTGGCTTCCGAAAAAGGTCGAGTACTCATAGAACATGCCTGCGGGGTCGCGATCGGCCCAGGTGACGTTCCAGAGGCCGGTGGAGGCTTCCTTGGAAAGCTCAAGCGTGGCTACGGGCGTCGTGCCTTCGCTTTCGGCATAGAGGCGCACTGCCACCCTGCTTGCAAAGGGACTCCAGAGTCTGAAGGTGACTGACTTGTTCATGCCATCGTAGACCGCGCCGAGTTCCAGGCCCTGGGGAGGAAGGGTCGCGTCCGCGAGTTTGGCCGCGAGTGCCGAGGACTCGATGGCAGTCGGAGCAAGGAAGGCCTTGTTCCGTACGACCAGGGGCGCATCCAGGGGGGCGTCCGATGCGAGGGTGAGCCGGGCCTTCCTGGTATAGTTGTCATCGCGGTTGCCCTGGGCGTTTTCATTGACCACGTCGATCACTGCCAACGATCCAGAACCGTCAGCCTTCTCGACCACAAAGCCCGAGCTGCCCGCCTGTGTTTCAAGGCCATAGCGTCCGGACAGGTCGATGAGGATCTCCCGCTGCGAGACGAGGCGCGCCGCGTCGATGGTTGGCACGTAAGGCCCGTAGGCATAGGTCTTCTTGTCGCCGGAGAAGACGACCCATTCGTTCGTGACCTTGGAGTTGACAATGCGGTCATCGTCCCCATCCTTCGTCCAGCCGTCACCCCTCCTCGGAATAAGGCCGAAAAGGCCGTCAGAACCCACTGCCCCGGCTCCGAGTTCCTTGCCTTTTTTACTGAACCGAAGGTAGCCAATCCCGTTGGAGGTTCCCAGGGTCTTCGCCTTTTCCCAGGTCGCCGAGCCGTCGCCACCTGGAATGGCCCAGAGCCAGAAGCCCCAGTCCGCGTACTTGCCGTCGGCGCGGTAGTAGTAGACCACAACCTCGTCAGCACCCGGCTTGAGTTCGTCATGGGCTGCGGTGATCTTGGCCATAAGGGGATTGCCCTTGTCCTCGACGAGGCCCGGGGTGACTGTATCTATTGGGGCCGCGCTGTCGGAGGGGGGAATCTCGGGGCTTCCGGCACAGGATGCCAGGGCAAATCCTCCCAAGATCACGGCCACCGCGAGTCCGGCAAGTCCGAAAAGCTTCCGTTTCAACATCGAGCACCTCCATGGTGAAAAAGCGGTCAGGCCGCGAAAGAATGCGAGCCCAAGTAATAGCAGCAATTCCGCTGTTGGTAAACCGGTTTATGGCGAAGGGAAGGAAGCTGCCCCGCTGCCAGGAGATTCAGCCCTGCGGCAAGGTGCGGTGGCTGGGGGAGGGAGTGCTGTCGTGGAGGGTCATGAGCTCCTCTTCATCGAGGAAGCCTGCGGAGGCTCTCACCTCACCGATTTTCCAGGATGCAAAGGTCACAGCCCGGCGGAGCGCCTCTTCGGCCTTTCCATCCCCGAGCCAGAAGTGCGAGAAAGCAGACAATAGAGCATCCCCTGAGCCGATGGTGGAGACGAGGGGCCTCGTGGTAACGGCCGGAACCTCGACTGCAGGAAGGCCCCGCTCGGCCAGGAGGGCACCATGGGCACCCATTCCCACAATGACAAGGCGCATTCCATAGAGCGAAAGAAGCTCGCGGGCAGCCTCGGCAGGCGATGTCCAGAGCCGCTCATCCGAGAGAAACAGCAGGTCGGCCGCGGCCATGAAGTCACAATTATACGCATCCAGGGGATCGGAGAGCGTGTGGACATCGGAGATGACCGTCAGCCCCCGCGACTTCGCCTCGGACAGGAGGTCGCGGTTCCAATTGATGTTGCAGAGTATCGCGGCGGCAGAGTCCCCGATGGCTTCGGCGAACTTCTCCTTTGGATAGCGCCGCTCCTGGAGGTCCTTGAGATCCACGTTGATCTGCCGGCGGCCCGAACTTTCGTAGAGGATCACCGAGCGTGCCGTTTCCGGCATGTCGCGGAGGATGCCCTGCGTTTCGAGGCCTTTCTGCGAGAGGGAGCCAAGCGCGATCTCCGCTTCCAGGTCCTTTCCGAGGATGGAGAGCAGGGACACCCTGTCGCCAAGGCCCGAAAGCGCGAGCGCCACGTTGAGGCCGACGCCCGAGACTGAGGATGCGATGCCGCCGAAGGGATAGCGCACGGGGCTGTATTCGAGGGGAAAACCCTCGATTTTCAGCGTTGTCTCTATATTTATCAGGCCGGAGACGAGGATCTTCCGGGCCTTGCGCTTTCGGGGCATGTGCAGTCCTTTCGGGAGCCCTGAACATAGCGTCATCTCCAGGCTCCGGCAAGGTTGCGCGCTTCGGCACTTCGGTCTCTGGGGGTTGCGAGCAAAAGAATTGGGGATCATCCTGCGATACTTCCGTGATTTTTGTTTGACAATTCCTCAAAACAAGGTGAGAATACCTCGGAAGTAAACCGGTTAAATGAAATCGGACAACCCTTTTGTACCGAACTCATTGTGATATAAAAAATTAACTCAAATGACGCTTCGGGAATGGGCAATTCAGACTCGCTGCAGATCCGTACTGATCGCCGGCAGCCAGGAAACGCGCTGAAGATAAAATACCTTCCAGGGAGGAATGTGTGACCAAGAGGCTAGTGCTGTCGATGGCGCTGATACTGTGCACGGTTGCGGTCTCAGTCGCGGACGTCCAGATCAAGAAGCTGGACGACACCAATGTTGAAATAACGTTTACCTACAAGGATGACGCAGCCAGCGAGGTTGGCGTCATCGGGTCCTTCGACAACTGGACCGTACCGGGCGAAGCGATGTCGAAGAACAAGGCGGGTCTCTGGGAGTACAAGCTCAAGGCCCTGGTCACTGACGAGCTCCAGTACAAGTTCTACAACAAGGGCACCTGGATCTTTGACTTCAAGGCGCCGGACAAGAAGGATGACGGCTTCGGAGGCAACAATGGACTGATCGTCGTTGCTGACGTACTCGCGGGGGCGGTTGCCGGCGGGGGCAAGCCAGGCGCTGGAATCGCAGCAGCTGATCCCTACGCTGCCAAGCTCAACTTCGGCATGTTCACCTACTTTGGTTCCAAGTCGAGCTTTGTAACCCAGGGCCTGGTTGACAAGACAAAGAAGGGACTTGAGACCGATACCACGGGCCTTATGGGCAAGTCCTACTGGAAGATTGGTGGAACACTGATGCCAGGGGTCACAGCCTGGTTCGAGATGAAGGCCTTTGACAGCTACCAGGCGGTCTGGGCCCAGGATTCCACCGGCAAGGTGAGTCCCGAGCTTCCAGCCGGACTCTCCGGCCTTGTTTTTGGATTGCTCTCCAATCCAGTCAATTATGTGGGTGGGGGAATGCCCTTCCTCAATTCCATCAAGACAGGACTTGATACCCCCGACCTCGTCTGGGAGACAGGCTATGGCTATGCCAAGCCGACGGGCCACTCATCGGTGCTCTGGGAAACCCTCGAGGGAAGGGATGCGGGCAATGGCTACATGCGCTTCGACCTCGGTTCGAGCCATACCAAACTCGGCGCCGGCACCCTCGCCGCCACCTTCGCTCCCAACATGATGAACGGGAACTACAGCCTCTTTTCCTGGGCGAGCTATTCGCAGGGCGACAACAAGCTCGAAATCCAGTACGACATGAAGTCGGCCGAGGCGGCGACCCTCTCCAAGATATTCAACAAGATCTACCACCAGGACATCCTCCTCAGCGGCAAGGCCAAGGCACTGGGTATTACGTTTTTGGGGCAGGGACTCGTCAACCTCTTCGGCGAGAGCGCCTTCACGCCAAAGGCCAATATCTCGGGAGAAACCAAGGTCTCATGGTCAGCGGGGGATGCCTTGGGCCTCACCGGCGGCTATCGTTTTACGGGAAGTTCAGCCGAACTCCTCTACGGTGACAACGACTCCAGCGAGAGCGACACGCTCGGAACCAAGGGCACGCAGCGTGTCCTAGTCAATGTTTCTGGCAGGTCCAGCGACCGCATCAAGGCAGGCCTCGACAGCAATGTCACGCTCACGACTGCGGATCTGGCTTCGAAGGCCGCGGAGGTTTATGCAAAACCATGGATCGAGACGAACCTCGATGGAGTCATAGCGAAGAAGGCTTCACTCAATGGCTACGCCAAGGTCAAGTACAACCTGAAGCAGGGCTATAGCTACGCAGCGAGTTCCTCGTCCTTTATTTTCGGGGAAGCAGGCGCCAAGCTCAACGTCACGGATCCGGTTCCTGGCGTCGTCAAAGGCGCGGATCTTTACTGCGGCTTTAACAACTGGGACGATTACAAAGGCTTTACTACGGTAATCGCCGCCTTGCGCATGGCCAGGGACGTCGGCGCAGAAGTCGGAGTCAGCGTGCGCACCGCGAGGGCTACGGATACTGCCGCGATGAAGGCGCAGAACAACCTGCTTGGCTTCACGGTCGGTGGAAACTGGAAGATTCCCGCACCCGAGTTCAAGACGCCTCTGTTGCACGGCGCCTTTGTCTACAACATGGATCCCTACGATCCTGACAACTACGCGAATCTTTTAATGACCGATTTCGTGCCCACCGGTGGGCAGTCCAAGATGGACGGGAAGGCCCAGCTCCGGCTCTTCCTCAAGTGGGACTTCTAGGACATGGGGTATAAAGCGATGAAACACACGAACAAGATCGGGGGCCTCGCCCTCGCCGCCATCCTCGCCGCCCTCGCCTTCGCGGGCTGTGGCAGCGCCCTGCACAACGGTACCGAGATGGACGTTACGAGCGTAACGGTCACTGGTCTTCCCGCAAATCCCTACGCCGTGGGTCAGGTCATGGTATTTTCCTACAACAAGGGTACATCCTGGGTCCACGACGATGCCACTGACTTTGCCAGCGCGAGGTTCCGGGCGGCTGTCAGCGCCACTGGTTCGCTGACCTACAGCTTCAATCCTCCGCTCCAGATCACCACGCCAACCCTGACCTTCATACTCATCGATCCGAACAAGGGCTGGAATACCTTCCAGCTGGACAAGAAGCCTTCGGGCGGCAAGGGTGGCGACGTGACGCTCGACAATACCTGGGGAGGGGCGACCAGTCCCGTGACGATCACTGGCACCGTCTCCGGTGACAGCGTGACCTGGGCCTACGGAAACTAGGAGATCAAGGTGGAAATCAAGAGACTATTCCTTTCGACCTTCGCGACCCTCTGCCTTTTGTTGGGGGCTGCGGCCGACGTCGCCATCAAGGACCTCGGCGGCGGGGCTGTCGAGATAACCTTTTCCTACAAGGACGACGTTGCCTCGGAGATGGGTGTAATAGGTTCCTTCGACAACTGGACGGTGCCCGGCGAGGCCATGGCAAAGAACGCCGCAGGACTCTGGGAGTTCAAGCTCAAGGCCCTGGCGACTGACGAACTCCAGTACAAGTTCTACAGCAAGGGTACCTGGATCTTCGACTTCAAGGCTCCCGACAAGAAGGACGACGGCTTCGGTGGCAACAACGGCCTCATCGTTGTGGCCGATGTGCTCGCGGGCACGGGCAACAAGGCTTCTGGAGCGGTAGCCGCCACAGGTCCAGTCCGCAAGAAGGTCACCTTCGGTACGATAACCTGGCTCGAAAGCGCGAGCAGCTTTTCGAGTGCGGGGAAGACCTTCGCCCCAATTGGCACCGCGATCAATGCCCGCTCGACCCTGATGTTTTACGGGGACATGGTGCCCAACATGCCGGGGCGCTTTGAACTCACCTACTTCAATGGTTCCTTCCCCATCTACACAGCTTCGAGTCTCGATGCGAAGACGGGCCTCCAGAACCTTGGCGCTGCCCTTATCTTCAATCCCTTCTACCAGCTTGGTGGGAACGCGAAGCCAGTCATAGACAAGTTCGTCTTTGGCGCGACCAGCCCGGGATTGGTGTTCGAGACGGGGATGGGGAATGCCTATGTTCCCTTGCACAGCTCGATACTTTGGACCACCGTGCAGGATTACCTGATTTCAGGCAGTGGCTACTCTTCCTTCCGTCTCGGAGCGGCACTGAAGCAATTCGGAGACCTGGCCTTTGACGCGGCCTTCGTTCCCAATAAAAGCCTTGATGGATACTATGGGTACTACAGCTTTGCCAGGGCCACGCTCGGCGGTCTTACTGCTGAGCTGCAATATGACCTGAAGTCCTCTGCCACGAGCGATGCCCTGGCAATTTTCCAGAACATCCCCAGGCAGGATCTGATTCTCGGTTTCGCCGACTACCTTGACCAGATTTCAATTGAAGGGCAGGTGCTGCTTTCGTCATACCTACCCGGAGGCGCAATCGACACAAGGCCAGTCACGGACAAGCTGGCGCTCGGCCTCAAGCTGGGATACGTCGATTTTTTCGAGGTCTACCGCTTTGATGTCAGCTATCGCTATCGCGGCTTTGCAGCTCAGATGCTCTACGCTGACAATGCAACGGTTCTTGGAAACGCTGAGACACAGGCTGTGAAATTCGATGGCTCCCTCAAGCTAGGTCATTGGGTGACCGCCAAGCTCGGGACAGAGGCTGAATTCAGCACCTCTGCGACGAGCAATGGAAACATCGCTGTCAGCCTCATTCCCGGCACTGCGCTTGATTTCTCGATCCCAGCTCGCCGTACCCTGATTGCCGATCTCTATGGCGCGGTCTCTGTGAACACCAAGCCCTCCGTGGGAACCGGCATGATAGCCTTGACCAAGGCTGCAGCCAAGGTCGAAGTTGGAGATGTGCTTCCCGGTCTCGTCGAGGCGGTTGATTTCTGGTATGGGCTTGATCGAGGCACTACCATGTTCAATTCCCTCCTTGTTGAGGCTAAGCTTGTCCAGGGGCTGAAGGCACAGCTTGCCTGTGGCCTCCGTACCGGGACAGGCATTTCCTCTCCCTATGGAGCAGCTATCGGCGCGAGCTGGAGCACTCCTGCGCCACAGGCCAAGAGTCCCCTTCTGTACGCCCAACTTGGCTGGAACCTCAATCCTTGGGATGCAATTGTCAAAGGCAGCTACGATTTCAATGACTCCTGGCGCTATCTCCCGGATGGTGGCATTTCCAAGGCCGATGGCTCGAGCAGCCTGAGGTTAGGCGTTTCCTGGAACTTCTAAGGGTACTTCATGACCGGAACCGCGTCGGACTTCGTCCGGCGCCCGGCATACAGACCGCGGGACTCCGCGGATTCAAGGAGCGAAGGATGAAGAGAGCTTCAATTCTTCTTCTGGCAGCAGTTGCCATGTTTGGGCTCGTGAGCTGCGAACTCATTACCAGCATGTTCGGTACCAAGGCTGCTGCAACACCCCAGTATTCCGAGTGGTGGATCAAGGGTAGTTTTGATTCATGGGCGGATACACCTCATCATTTCCTCGCCATCGACGAGCTCAATACCAAAAAGCTGACTTTTGTGATCGATAATCTCTATCCGATCGACTATGAGTTTGTCCTCGTCAGCCCTGGCGCGACGTCAGCAACCACCGATGATGTCGAGGTCAAGTACTCTACGGATGACAACATTGCTCCGGATACCCAGGTCACGATGACAGGCGCCAAGAATGCGAGTTTCACCGCTGCCAAGAAGTCGTATACGGTAACAGTTGATATTACCGACGCAGCCGCACCGAAGTTGACCCTCGTGTCAGGTTCTGTCGCAGTTCTCGCCCTCACCGAGGCAGTATTGGCCAGCAACCTCAAGGTCAAGGGCGACCAGTTTTCCATTGGCTGGACTGAAACCGCAGGTACCTATACTGCAGCCACTAAAACAGTCTCGTGGGACCTGACCGCCTCAAGCCTGACTGGTACCTTTGGCTTCTCCTCGCTCGACGGTTTCCTCAAGGGTGTTACCTTTACATCCCCGGCGACGGCTGGTGCCTGCACGACCACCGACACCATTTCGACCACGGCCAGCAGCAATGCCATGATCAAGAGCATTCCCAAGAAGGACTCTGTCTATACGGTCAGTGTGCTCCTGAATGCCGCCGCTACTACCGTTGCAACCAAGTACTCCGTTTCCATCGCTCTTAAGACTGTCGGTACCACGGCTTGGGTGTTTACCGCGCCAACCGATATCTATTTTGTCGGGCAGCTTGATGGTGCCACCGGAATGACCGCATGGAGCGAAGCTGACACTGGTCGCGCCAAGGTAACCATAGCTTCCGGTAAAGCGGTTCTCACCTATACCTCCACCGCTGATGGCAAGCAGGCGTTCAAGTATGCCGTTGCTGCAGGCTCGAAATGGGACAACCTTGTTGGCTTCTCTGCTATCACCGCTGGAACAACGGGGGTCACGCTCGCTGATGACGGAGGGAATGTTTCTTTTACCGCCGTAAAGACCAAAACCTATGTGATCACCATAGACTTCAGTGGGACCTTCACTTCGACCGGCATTTCGACAGCATCGGTCGTTCAGCAGTAATTCTAGTGGAAGGCTAAGAAGCTTTTCCAACAAAGCCCCGCGCGCCCGCGATCACCAGATCGCGAAGCCCGCGGGGCTTTTCTTTTCTGCAAGCCCTGAGGGTCAGCCCCCCGCTACCCCTGCAATTGGGAGTTTAAGCCCTGCATGCGAGCGGGGGATACGTGCTCCGAGATGACCTGCGGAACGCCCTCGGTGGCGGTGGCGCTCTATCCTCGTTCCTTCAATGGAAAGCATATCGCGATCTGGTGAAAATCAGAGTCGTTATGCAGCAGATCCAGATTATGGGCAATCGCGGCAGCTGCGATGAGGCAATCAGCAGTTCTTCGGACCGTTATCCCCTTGATGCGGCATTCGCGGTAGATCTCTGCGGCTTGCACCCACGTTTCCGGGAAATCCGGATGCAGACAAGGAAGCTAAAGAAGGCGATTCCGGACCTGGGTGAATTGGAGGGTGTCACGTATTCCTTGCAGTATCTCAGTAATTATGATCGGTGTTGTAACAATACCTTCGTTGTTGCTTACAATTTCCTGCATGATCCGGGATCCAGGAGTGTTCCGGCCATTGAGGTAGTCGATCCAGACTGTTGTGTCGATAAGGATCATGTCCGGCCACTTCGCATCTCGTCGATGTCCCCCTCCCATCGCACTGCGCCAAAAAGGTCGGAAAGACCTGCGTCAGACGCAGCAGCATCCTTGGCTGCGCGAACTATCAGGAATTCAATAAAATCCGAGAGTTCTTTCCTGTAGGGTAGGGGAAGACTTTCGGCATCTTTGATCATTGCGGTCAGATGGATCATGAAACCACCTCCTAGTCATACAAGAATAAATATATAAGGCGGTGGCTCGATCGACAAGTGTCTTACACAAAGGGGTTCGTAACCCTCACCCCTTCATACACGCCGCCATCCTGCAAATCCTCGGAATAGATCAGGGCGCAGCAGGCGAGCTGTGCCGCTGCGATGATCTGGGCGTCCCAGTAGGAGATGCCATGGCGTTCCTGGATCTTCACCGCAGTGAGAACCAATCCACGGTCCACAGCTATGACCTTACTACCGAGTCTTGAAACAAGGCTACACAAGAGCGCATTTCGCATTGCTGTACTTGGGCGAAATGCGTTTTTGTGTATCCAATGCACCGGACTCGGTAGAAAAGGCGGGCAGGAGGACCAACTCCTTTTCGGCATGATCGAGGCTGCAAGCCCCGAGGGTCAGCCCCCCGCTACTGCTCCACCCATCAATGCGCTATTCTTGACCTATGGACTTTGACTGGGACGCATGGCAGCTCGCCGAGGCGAAAAGGAGTAGCGCTCGCCGAAACCTCCGGCAATCTCGCCTCGTCCTTGCACAAAAGGAGGCCGAGCGGCTTGCGCTCACGATCAGGGCCTTGGAACCGCGGGTTTCCCGGATCATCCTCTTTGGATCGGTAGCGCGTCAAAACCCGAAGCACGAGCACTTTGACATCGATCTTGCCTTGGAAGGGGCGCCTTCCCTTGCGCTCCTGGAGCCGGAAGTCACCGCTGATGGTTTCCGCATCGATCTAGTTCAAATGGAAGGGCTTTCTGGGCGGATGCGGGAGAACATCGAACGTGAGGGGGTCGTGTTGTATGGAACCTAGCGGATATCTGTCGCTGCTTTCCGACCTTGAAGGAGAATTTTCCTTTTTCCAGAAGAACCGGGACAGGGTCATAAAAGCCAAGGAGCGGGTCGATCTCGACAGGGGCGATGTTCTTCTTTCTTCGGGGTTTGCCTTTCTTCTTCATAACCTCTACACCGGTTACGAAGCCTATTTCCTGCGCATCAGCAAGTTTTTCGAGAACGGCCTGCCTGCCGATGAGTGGCACAAGTTCCTCGTAGACAGGATGAGCTGGAAGGTAGAGGAGCTTCGTCCTGCCTTCCTGTTGGAGGAGGACCGGATCGCCTTTCATGAACTCCGGGCCTTCCGCCATCTTTTCCGTCATCTGTACGATCGCGATCTTGATCCAGAAAGGGTATTCCAGGTCTTCCCCTACGCTGCCTATACCATCAGGGTCTTCCCTGAGCGGCACGCGGCCTTCTGTGGAGCTATTAGGACCATGGCCCGACGCTCCTCGGAAGTGAAGTAGCTGGTCGCCGCAGTTGGCGTATGCCCCCCCCCTTCTCAAAAGTTCACCATACGTTTGAAGAAAAGGTTTGAAATATAAAAAACTTCATGTATGATTGAATGATGAGCAGTGCACTCTGGCTATCTCGCCCAAGCTACATCGAGCGAATCAAGGCCTTCTCCGATGGAGACCTGATCAAGGTCTTCCTCGGACAAAGGCGGGTTGGCAAGAGTGGGCTGCTTCACCTGGTCGAGGCAGAGTGGCGTTCAAGATATCCTGATCGCCAGGTGCTTTTTATCGACAAGGAAGGGGATGACTGGAGCGAAGTCCGGACGGGGGCGGATCTTATCAAGCGGGTTCATGCCCTCGATTGCCCCAGCGATCACAGGAGCCTCGTGCTTATCGATGAAGTCCAGGAGATTGGGGATTTTGCCCCAGCCCTGCGTAGCCTTGCAGCAGAAAGGCGCTACGATCTCTATGTGACGGGGAGCAATGCCCGGCTCCTGTCCGGTGAACTAGCGACCCTGTTTGCTGGCCGCGCCATAACCTTCATCATCCATTCCCTGTCCTACGCAGAGTTCCTCTTCTTTCACGGCCTAGCGGATTCCGACGAGAGTCTTTCGCGCTATCTGCGCTACGGTGGCTTGCCCTACCTCGCCCGACTTCCCTTCGAGGATAGGGTCCTAGTCGAATACCTCGATGCCATCGTCGATACCGTCGTGCTGCGCGATGTCGTAGAGCGCTTCGGAGTGCGCAATACTGTCTTTCTGCGCAACCTCGTCAGGTATTGCGCTGATTCCGTGGGGACCCTGCTTTCCGCGAAGCGGATTTCTGAATACCTCAAGTCCCAAAACCTGTCTGTATCGCCTCAGATTGTCCTTGATTACCTTTCCCACCTCGAAGCCGCTTTCCTCTTGCATCGTTGCCCGCGATACGACATCAAGGGCAGGCGGCTCTTCGAGATCGGCGAGAAGCTCTACTTCGAGGATCTCGGCCTGCGTAGCGCCCTCCGTGGATTCAAGCAGGTAGACCTCGGGAAAATCGTTGAGAATGCTGTCTATCTCAAGCTTATTCAGGATGGCTGGACTGTCTGTGTCGGCGTGATGGGCGACCGGGAGATTGACTTCGTGGGCACTCGGGCAGACGAGATGATCTATGTGCAAGTAGCGATGAGCGTCGCCTCCGATGAGACCCGCCTTCGCGAGTTCGGTAATCTCTACCGGATAGACGACAATCATCCCAAGTTCGTCGTGAGCCTCGACCCGATCAGGGCAGACGAACGCGGCGTGCGTCATCGTGGACTCAGGGAATTCCTGCTCGGCAAGCTGCCATGATTGTCAACAAAACCCCGCAAGCCCCACGGCCACGGACAGGGCTGGAGGGAAGAGCGTGCAGCTTGTCACCTTGCCCTTGTCCAAGGGCCCCGTTACAATTACCCGTATGAGTGGCATTATTCCACCCGGCAAACCGGGTTCTGGCAAGCCTCGAAGGCTTCCCTACTCGGTGGCTAATTTCGAGCAGATACTCGAGGAAGACTACTATCTGGTCGACAAGACCGCATTTATCCGGGAGCTGGAAAACTACCGCGTACCTGTGTTCCTTCGCCCGCGCCGCTTCGGCAAGACCCTCTGGTGCTCGACGCTCGAGTGCTACTACGACATCCGCCGCAAAGAGAAGTTCGAGGAGCTGTTCGGCCATCTGGACATCGGGCGGAAGCCCACAGATGAGCGGAACAGCTACATGGTCCTGCGCCTTAATTTTTCCACCGTCCAGGTGAGCATGGATATGGCAAAGCTGGAACGGAACTTCGCCAGCGATTGTCGGATCAGCCTGGAGTCATTCCTGCGTCTCCATTCGGAGTATTTCGAGGACCTGGTGCAGCTTGATCCGGCTCTACCCGCCGCCGACCACATGAAAAGCATCCTCACTGCCGTGGCGGAAAAGGCCTTGCCGCCCATCTACCTGATCATCGACGAGTACGACAATTTCGTGAACCAGCTGATCACCAGTCGCAGGGAAGACCTCTACGAAGAGCTGACCACGGGCGACAGCTTCTTCCGCACTTTTTTCAAGGCTGTCAAAGCAGGCTGCGAAAGCCGGGCTATCGGGCGGGTGTTCATCACCGGCGTGCTTCCCATCACCATGGACGACATGACCTCGGGCTTCAACATTGCGGAGGTCGTCTCGCTTAAAGCACCCTTGCACAACATGATGGGATTCACCCAGGCGGAAGTCGATGACTACCTCGAAAACGTCCTTGCGGACTACACTCTGGACCGGGCTATGTTTCCCGCCATCCAGCGGATCATGAAGGATTACTACAATGGCTACCGCTTCCTCCTGGATGCCCCCGACACGATCTATAACTCCACCATCCTCACGTATTTCCTGAAGCACTTGAGCCTTGACCGGGGATACCCCGTCGACATGATCGACCCGAACGTCAAGACCGACGTCAGCTGGATCGAGCGGCTGGGCTTTGGCGAGGGCACTCCCCTGGCCCTCATGCAGGAGCTCTTGCACAGCGACGGTCTGGCCTTTGACGCCCGCAACCTTCGCGACAAGTTCAACATGCGCCGTTTTTTCGAGGTGGATCACTATCCGGCCAGCCTCTTCTGGCTCGGCATGCTCACCGTCCAGTCCAAGGACCGCCTGGGCTTCCCCAACCAGACGCTCATGAGCATTTTCGCCGACTACTACAGCATCCTGGCGAGGGTGGAGGTATCCAAGGGCTACACCGGATACTTTGCCCGCTTCCGTGAAAGCCTTGACCTGGAGGGCCTGTTCGCCGGCTACTACGAGCGCTATCTCGGCCAGATACCCGCACAGGCCTTCGACAAGGTCAACGAAAACTTCGTACGCACTACCTTTTTCGAGCTCTGCACGCGCTATCTCTTCGATGATTTTTCCTTTGCCATCGAGGCCCAGCATACGGGCGGGCGCAGCGACTGGGAAATGCTGGGGCGTCCGGAATCGCCCTACCGCAAAAAGCAATGGCTCCTGGAGTTCAAGTACCTGGGCATCTCCAGCGGCACAAAGCCCGGAGGCATCACCGAACCTCCGGCCGACGCCGTGGCCCAGCTGCTGCGCTACAAGGCCGACATCCTTTCGACCTTTCCCCAGTACGAAATCCGCTGCGCGGTCTGCGTGGTGGTGGCGAACATCGGGTTTAGTTGGTTCAATGTAGCCTGAGGCGATTTGATTGAAGATGCAAGGCAGGGAGCTGTGCTATCCTCGCGATCGGAGGCTTCCATGAAGAACGCTGACCTTGTTGGGAAAATGACGCTCGCGGAAAAGCTTGCCTTCATTACCGGAGACGGATTCTGGCTGACCCGGACTCTACCGAGGCTCGGGCTGCCTGCCATTCTCCTGACGGATGGACCCCACGGTGTCCGGAAGATAGCCGACGTTGCGCAGAATTCTGACTTCGTGGGATCCGTCCCGACCACAGCCTTTCCGACTGCATCCCTGTCAGCCTGCTCCTTCGATCCTGAGCTCCTTGAGGAGATGGGCAGGGCCCTTGCCGAGGAGAGCCTTCGCCATGGTGTCGGCATGCTCCTCGGGCCGGGCGCCAACATCAAGCGCTCTCCGCTCTGCGGTCGAAACTTCGAGTACTTCTCCGAAGACCCGCTGTTATCCTCGGCCCTTGCGGCGGGATGGATACGAGGTCTCCAGGAGCGGGGCGTCGGCGCTTCGCTCAAGCACTTCGCGGTCAACAACCAGGAGCGCCGGCGCATGACGGTGGATGCCCTCGTGGAAGAGCGCGCGCTTCGAGAGATATACCTTGCGAGCTTCGAGGACGCCATCAAGGAGGCGAATCCCGCCTCGGTGATGTGTGCCTACAACCTGGTCAATGGCATCCGCTGCAGCGAGAACCCCATGCTCATGCGACGCATCCTCCGCGATGAGTGGGGCTACGAGGGCCTCGTGGTGACCGACTGGGGTGCCTCGAACGACCGCGCCTTGGGCATAGCTGCCGGTATTGATCTGGAGATGCCCGAGGGCGCGCCCTCGAGTGCGACCCAGGTTGAGGCTGCCATAAAAAAGGGAGTGCTTCCCCTTGCGAGGCTCGACGAGTCTGTGGACCGGATACTCACCTTCGTGCTGTCAGCGCCTGCCACGGGGGCCGGGGCAGAAGCTGCCGGGAAGGGAGGGCCGACCGCCGGCCCCGACCCGGGCAAGCCTGGGGCCGACATCGAGGAGCGTCACCACGCCCTGGCAGGCCGCATAGCCGCCGAGTCGATGGTCCTGTTGAAGAACGAGGGCGATATCCTCCCAATTGCGATGGATCGGCCGGTGGCCCTCGTTGGAGAACTGGCCCGCAGTCCGCGCTACCAGGGCGCCGGATCGTCCTTCTTGAAGCCGACGCGGCTTGTGAGCCTGCTGGATGCGCTCCGCGACGGACAGCCTGAGTTGCGCTTTGCCCCCGGCTATTCCCTCGGGCATGACAGGACCGACGCGGGACTCGAGGCAGAGGCCCTCCAGCTGGCCGGATCAGTCGAGGCCGAGGGCGGGATCCTCATAGTAGCGATAGGTTTGCCACCCATCTTCGAATCGGAGGGCTTTGACCGGGAGGGCCTCGACCTGCCGGCCAGCCAGCTGGCCCTTCTCAAGGGCCTGTCGGCAGCCTGCTCGCGCGTGGTGGCAGTGTATTCCGGTGGCTCTCCGGTGAGCACCGACTGGCTGCCTGGAGTTCGTGCCCTCCTTGCCGGCTACCTGGGCGGGCAGGCCGGAGGCGCGGCACAGGCTGACATCCTCTATGGACGGGTCAATCCCTCGGGCAAGCTCGCGGAAACCTGGCCGCTCCGCCTCGAGGACACTCCAGCCTATGGCAACTTCCCCGGCGAGGGTGACAGGGTCATGTACAAGGAAGGCCTCTTCGTTGGCTATCGCTGGTATGCCTCTTCAGGGCGGCCGGCACGATTTCCCTTCGGCTACGGGCTTTCGTACACGCGATTTTCGTACAGCGGCCTCGAGGCGGGCCGCGTGAACATGGCCGCGGGACAGACGGCTACGTTCTCGTTCAGGGTCGCGAATGTAGGGTCGCGGACGGGGGCCGAGATCGCCCAGTGCTACCTTTCATGGCCCGAGTCCGGCGTGGAGCGGCCCCTCCTCTCGCTCGCCGCCTTCACCAAGGTCCGGCTCGAAGCTGGGGCCGAGGCCCGTGTGGAGTTCTCCATCGGAACAAGGGCACTCCGGCATTGGAACCCTGCCTTGGGGGCCTTCGAGGTCGAGGGCGGTCCTGTGATTGTACGTTGTGGTGGCAGTTCGCACGATCTGCCCCTTGAATTCACCCTTTACGCGGAGGGAGGGGCCGCCCGCGAGGATGTATCGCCGCGCGACCTTTCCAACCATCCCTCCGCCATGTCCGACGAGGAGTTTTCACAGCGACTCGGCAGGCCCATCCCGCCTTCGCGTGTCGGCCGCCCCCACGACCTTGATCGGCCCCTTGGGGACCTGGCTGCCGACTCCCGCCTGGCGAGGCTGATCATGGGCGTGGTTATCCGCCAGGCGACGAGGACTTCGGTTCTCGGAGCGGGCGACGCCAACTACCGGATGATGGAGGAGATGGTCCGTGAGCTGCCTGTAAGGAAGCTTCCTGCCATGTCCGGCGGAGTCCTCCCTCTTTCCCTGATGCGCATGCTCGTCGCACTCGCGAATGGGAGGCCCTTCGCCGCCGTAGTTGCGCTGTTCAGTCGACATGATGCCTGAGTTGCCAGAAAACAGCGGCGAAGGTGGGAGCGGGCGGCCAGGCTCGGGACAGGCTGTGGGCTGCGAGCAGCCCTGCGGTACCCTGGTTATCGGAGGCGGTCCGGCAGGACTCTTTGCCGCAGTCCGCCTTGCGCGCTTGCTCCGCAAAGCAGGCGGCGGTAGGGAAAATAACCCGTCTTTGCCCGTGAGGGTCCTCGAACGCATGCCGAGGCCGGGACGGAAGCTCCTGGTCTCGGGTTCCGGCCGCTGCAATATCGCGCATGACGCGCCGGTGGACGAACTCCTCGGGCGCTACGGCGGAGGGGGAAAGCCCGGATCCGCTGCGCGCTTCCTCCGTCGTGCCCTTTCGGCCCTCGACAGCCCGACGCTCCTGGCCTGGTTCGCGGACCGGGGACTTACCTTTACAACTGAAGCTAATGGCAAGGTGTTTCCCTCCTCGGGTAGGGCCTCCGACGTGCTCGCCGCCCTTCTTCGCGAAGCGGAGACG
This sequence comes from Spirochaetota bacterium, assembly GCA_037130415.1. GTDB lineage: Bacteria > Spirochaetota > Spirochaetia > Treponematales > Rectinemataceae > CAIJMU01. The sequence continues at coordinate 338 of JBAXTA010000018.1, read as the reverse complement.
CTGGCTGTGGAGATTGTCACCGGCCGCCGGGCGCTGGCGGTGACTGCCCTGCCGGGGGGTGGCTTCCGCGTCGAGGTGGAGCCTTCGGCCGCCGGGGCCGCCGGGGCCGCCGGGGCCGCCGGGGCCGCCGGGGCTGCCGGGGCTGCCGTGGCAGCCGGGGTCGCCGGGGAGGTGCTGAGGCCAGCCAGCAGGAATGACTCCGATATGATGACAATTAACACCATCATCCTGGCTACGGGCGGCATCACCTGGCCTGTCACCGGCAGTTCAGGCGATGGCTACGCCCTGGCGGCAGCCCTCGGCCACCCCCTTGTGAGGCCGAAGCCGGCCCTAGCGGC